>JAJZSW010000017.1 GCA_021849505.1 Pseudomonadota bacterium | reverse complement strand
CGCAGATCCTTCTGGTGCATCCAGGCCTTGAAGCCGGGCTTGAAGTTGCGGTCGAGCATGCGCTGGCCGTGGTTTTCGAGGATGCGCGAATAGGCGAAGCCGCCAAGCAGCGCCTCGCGCACCTTGGCGACCTCGACGCCGTTCTTCGCCGCGAAGTTGAAGGCTTCCGCGACGGCCAGCACGCCCACGCCGGTGAGGATCTGGTTGCAGGCCTTGGCGACCTGGCCGGCGCCGCAGTCGCCGATCAGGGTGACCGACTTGCCCAGCTTGTCGAACAGCGGCTGCAGCCTGGCGAAGACTTCGGGTTTGCCGCCGGCCATGATGGTGAGACTGGCGTTGATTGCGCCGACTTCCCCGCCGGAGACCGGGGCATCGACGAACTCGATGCCCTTTTCCGCCAGCGCCGCGCCGATCTCGCGCGCCGCATTGGGGTTGATCGTGCTCATGTCGACGACGATCAGGCCTTTCCGCGCGCCGGCGGCGATGCCGTCGGTGCCGAGGCAGACCTCGCGCACATCAGGCGCATCGGCAACCATCGTGAAGACGACTTCCGCATGTTTCGCGACCTCGGCGGCCGAAACGTGGGCCTTCGCAGCGACGTCCTTGAAGGGCTCCAGCGCGGCGGGGCGGCGGGCCCAGAGATGCAGGCTGTGGCCGGCCTTGGCCAGATGCAGGGCCATGGGGCGGCCCATGAGGCCGAGGCCGATGAAACCGATGTTCATTTGACGGCTCCCTGCTGCAGGACTTCGGGATTCAGCAGGTTGGGAGGGCGTCGTCCGGTCAGCGCCGCGACCAGGTTGTCGGCCGCCAGCGAGGCCATGGCAAGGCGCGTGGCGCGGGTCGAGGAGCCGATGTGCGGCGTCAGCACGACGTTGTCGAGGCCGAAGAAGCGCGGGTCGAGCGCCGGTTCGTTCTCGAAGACATCCATGCCCGCGCCGGCGATGCGCCTTTGCCGCAGGGCCTCGATCAGCGCGCCGTCATCGACGATGCCGCCGCGCGCGATGTTGATCAGGTGGGCGGTCGGTTTCATCTGCGCGATTTCCGCTGCGCCGATGATGTGATGCACGGCCGGCGAGTAGGGCAACAAGAGGACGAGGAAGTCGGACTGGCTCAGCAGCTCGGCCATGCCGACCCAGCGGGCACCGGCTTCCTGGTCGGGACCGAGGCGGTTGCGGTTGTGATAGATCACGCGCATGTCGAAGCCGCTCGCGCGGCGTGCCACCGCCTGGCCGATGCGGCCCATGCCGAGAATGCCCAAAGTCGCGTGATGCACGTCGCTGCCGAACCAGTCGTCGTGGAACTTCCAGCCCGTCCATTGGCCGGCGCGCACCCATTTGTCGGCACCGACGATGCGGCGTGCCGAGGCCAGCAGGAGCGCCCAGGCCGTGTCCGCGGTGGTGTCGTTCAGCACCCCGGGCGTGTTGGTGGCCATCACGCCGGCCTGCGTGATGGCCGCCAGATCGAAGTTGTTGTAGCCGACGGCGACGTTGCAGACCGCCTTGAGCCGTTTCGCGCCGGCCAGCGCGGCGGCGTCGATGCGGTCGGACAGCAGGGTGATCGCGCCGTCCTTGTCGGCCAGGCGGGCGGCGAGCTGGTCGGGCGGCAAGGCGCTGTCCCGGTCATGGTAATCGACATCGAAATCAACCCTGAGACGTTCGATGACCTCAGGGAAGATCGCCCGACTGACGAGAATTTTCGGTTTCATGGCAGAGCTTGCTTAGTCGTGGTTATCGCGGAGATTCTCGTAGAACTCGTAGGCGGCCATGCCCAGGCCGACCAGGACCACGAGCGAAAGGGAAACGGCTTTCAGCTTCAGCACCGGGGGCAGGAGAAATCCGGCCAGCATCAGCAAGCCCAGGAGACCGGTCAGCAATTTGATTACAGTCTCCATGGTTGAACTCCTCCTGTTGTGATGTTTGCTGCCAAAAAGTTGCTGCGGTTCTCAATTGTTCCTGTCTGGGGTGGCAGAAACGCTTGATCTTGGTTGGGTTCGGTATCAGCGTAGCATTTTTAAACGGTGCAGAAGCGTTTCCGCCAGGGCCTTCAGTGCCTCGATGGCCTGGTCGCGCTGCTTCGGCGTATCGGTGCCTTTCAGCATGCTGACGGCCACGGCGGCGATGGCCGGCTCGCCGGGATTGCCGATCGGAACGCCGATGCAGCACATGCCGTCGCGGGTTTCCTCGTTGTCTACGGCAAACCCCTGGCGGCGGATGACATCCGCCTCCTTGAGCAGGGCTGCCATGCTGCGGCAGCTTTTTGCGGTGAGGCGCGGCAGGCGCTCGCCGCGGTACAGCTGCCGGATCTCGGCATCGCTCAAGGTGCTGATCAGCGCCTTGCCGGTGGCCGTGCAACTGGCCGGCAGACGCATGCCGATGCGGTAGGTGATGCCGACCGGCAGGCGACCATTGCGGCAGGCGACATAGACGACATCCTTGTCCTCGCGTAGGGCCATCACGGCGCCTTCCTCCTCGAATGCCCCGAGCGCGTCGAGTGCCTGCGAAAACTCCCTGGTCAGGTCGGTGCGGGCAAGGTAGGCGTGCGCCAGGTCGACCAGATGCGTGCCGAGATGATAGGAACCATCGTCGAAGCGCCGCAGCAGGCCCGCAACGGTGAGGCTGGTGCACAGTCCCAGGGTCGAGCTTTTCGGGATTTTCAGGCGCGCGGCCAGTTCGCCCAGCGTCAGCGCATCGCGCGACCCGGCCACCTCGTCGAGTAGGCGGGCCGCCTTGAGCACCGAAGGCACGACTGCCTTGGGCAGATCGGCCTTGCCCTTGGGAATATCCCGTGTTGCCTGCACCGTTATTGGACCCCCGTATTCGGTATTATCGATCGACAGTAATTGACACTGGAGCAAATCGAAACTTATCATGATTCGAATTCATAATCCAGCACGGCGTTCACATATATGAACACAATAAAGCAGCTGCACCATTTCATCCACGGCCATGACGTGCCTGGCGCCGGTGCGCGCTGGGCCGATGTCTTCAACCCTGCCAGCGGCATGGTTGCTGCGCGCGTCCCTTTGGCATGCGCCGAGGAAACCCGCAAGGCCATCGCTGCTGCCGCCGCCGCCCTGCCGGAATGGGCCAACACCTCGCCGCTGCGCCGCGCGCGCATCCTCTTCAAGTTCCGCGAACTGCTGGAGCGCAACCTCGACGTGCTCGCCGCCATCATCACCGCCGAGCACGGCAAGGTACTGGCCGACGCCAAGGGCGAGATCATCCGCGGCATGGAAGTGGTCGAGTTCGCCTGCGGCATCCCGCACCTGCTCAAGGGCGAAATGTCCGACCAGATCGGCACCGGCATCGACAGCTGGTCGATCCGGCAGCCGGTCGGCGTCTGCGCCGGCATCACGCCGTTCAACTTCCCGGTGATGGTGCCGATGTGGATGTTCCCGGTGGCCCTCGCCTGCGGCAATACCTTCGTGCTCAAGCCTTCCGAGCGCGACCCCTCGGCGAGCCTCTTCATGGCCGAGCTGCTGGCACGTGCCGACTTGCCGAAGGGCGTGTTCAACGTCATCAACGGCGACAAGGAGGCGGTCGATACGCTGCTCACCGACCCGCGCGTGGCGGCAATCAGCTTCGTCGGCTCGACGCCGATCGCGGAATACATCTACGCCACCGGCAGTGCCCACGGCAAGCGCGTGCAGGCGCTCGGCGGCGCCAAGAACCACATGGTGGTGATGCCGGACGCCGACCTCGACCAGTCGGTCGATGCCCTCATCGGCGCGGCCTACGGCTCGGCCGGAGAGCGCTGCATGGCGATCTCCGTGGCGGTCGCCGTCGGCGCGGTGGCCGACCCGCTGGTTGCCGCCCTCGCCAAGCGCACGCGCGCGCTCAAGATCGGCCCGGGTACCGAACCGTCGATGGAGATGGGGCCGCTGGTGACGCGCCAGCACCTCGACAAGGTGCGCGGCTATGTCGACCAGGGCGTCGCCGAAGGAGCGGAACTCGTGGTGGATGGCCGCGGCCTGAGCGTCCCCGGCCACGAGGGCGGCTATTTCCTCGGCGGCTGCCTGTTCGACAAGGTCACCGCCGACATGCGCATCTACCGCGAAGAGATCTTCGGCCCGGTGCTGTGCGTGGTACGCGTGCCGGATTTCGACACGGCCGTCAGCCTCATCAACGCGCATGAATTCGGCAATGGCGTGGCGGTATTCACCCGCAGCGGCAACACCGCCCGCGAGTTCGCCCGCCGCATCCAGGTCGGCATGGTCGGCATCAACGTGCCGATTCCGGTGCCGATGGCCTTCCACAGCTTCGGTGGCTGGAAGCGCTCCCTGTTCGGCGACCATTCGATCCACGGCCCCGAGGGCGTGCGCTTCTACACCCGGTTGAAAACCGTCACCGAGCGCTGGCCACAGGACATCGCCGGTGCGGCCAGCTTCGTCATGCCGACGCACTGAGGCCGACAGCGCTGCCGCCGCATCATTTCTGCCCTTGAACGCCCCCGGGGCATGAAATCCCGAAGGGTATAATTCCGGCACCTCAAAGCCGGGGTTTCCCTTTCCATTCAGTCATGTCCAAGATCCTTTCGCTGCGCGGCACTGCCGCCTTCTCTGCCGCTCGCCTTGCCCGTCTTCAGGATCAGCTGGGCACTAGCCTGGATGCCGAACACTGGTATTTCATCGAGACGGACGAATTGCTGGGCGACGGGGAATTGCTGCGCCTGAAGAACCTGCTGGGCATCCCCGCGACGCTGCCGCCCGAACCGGCGGGCGAACTCCTGCTGGTGACGCCGCGCATCGGCACGATTTCCCCCTGGGCGTCGAAGGCGACCGACATCGCCCATAACTGCGGCTTCGCGGCCATCAAGCGCATCGAGCGCGGCGTGGCTTACTACATCCGAAAGTCGGCGCTGGCGGGACGGCAGGTGGCCGGGCGGCTGCACGACCGGATGACCGAGTCGGTGCTCGATTCGATCGCGGCAGCCGAGCAGCTGTTTCACCATGTCGCGCCACAGCCGCTGACCAGCGTGGATATCCTCGCCGGCGGGCGGGCCGCGCTGGTCAAGGCCAATGGCGAACTGGGCCTCGCGCTCTCGGAGGACGAGATCGATTACCTCGTCGAGAATTTCACTAAGGCCGGCCGCAACCCGACCGACGTCGAACTGATGATGTTCGCGCAGGCGAACTCCGAGCACTGCCGCCACAAGATCTTCAATGCGAGCTGGTCGGTCGATGGCGCCGAGCAGCCGCTCTCGCTGTTCGGCATGATCCGCGCTTCGCATCAGGCCCATCCGCAGGGCACGGTGGTCGCCTACTCCGACAACGCCGCGGTCGTGGAGGGGGCGAAGATCAGCCGCTTCTACCCGCAGGCGGATGGAAGCTACCAGTACATCGAGGATACGACCCACATCCTCGCCAAGGTCGAGACCCACAACCACCCGACCGCCATTTCCCCCTTCCCGGGGGCGGCGACCGGCTCCGGCGGCGAGATCCGCGACGAGGGCGCCACCGGGCGCGGCTCGAAGCCCAAGGCCGGCTTGTGCGGCTTCTCGGTTTCCGACCTGAGGATTCCCGGCTACGCCCAGCCCTGGGAATCCAGTTATGGAAAACCCGACCGGATTGCTTCCGCCCTGGAAATCATGATCGAAGGGCCCCTCGGCGCGGCGGCCTTCAACAACGAATTCGGCCGGCCGAACCTGGCCGGCTATTTCCGTACCTTCGAGCAAAGTTTCGACGGCGAGATGCGCGGCTACCACAAGCCGATCATGATTGCCGGCGGCGTCGGCAACATCGCCGACCGCCACTGCTTCAAGGAACGCTTCCCGGCCGGCACCCGGCTGATCCAGCTCGGCGGCCCCGGCATGCTGATCGGCCTGGGCGGCGGCGCGGCCTCGTCGATGGCCACCGGCACCAACACCGCCGACCTCGACTTCGCCTCGGTGCAGCGCGGCAACCCCGAGATGCAGCGCCGCGCGCAGGAGGTGATCGACCGTTGTTGGCAGATGGGCGCCCGGAACCCGATCCTCGCCATCCACGACGTCGGCGCCGGCGGCATCTCCAACGCGATGCCCGAACTGGCGAACGATGCCGGAAGAGGCGCGCAGTTCGACCTGCGTGCCGTGCCGAACGAGGAGCCGGGCATGGCGCCGCGCGAGATCTGGTGCAACGAGGCGCAGGAGCGCTACGTGCTGGCCATCGCCCCGGACCGGCTGGCGGAGTTCGCCGCGCTGTGCGAGCGCGAGCGCTGCCCCTTCGCCGTGATCGGCGCGGCCACCGAGGAACGCCAGCTCGTCGTCAAGGACGATCATTTCGGCAACAAGCCCGTCGACATGCCGATGGACGTGCTGCTCGGCAAGCCGCCGCGCATGCATCGCAACGCGCAACGCAAGCAGGTGACGATGCCGCAGCTCGACCTCGGCAAGGTCGACCTGCAGAAGGCGGCCTTCGACGTCATGCGCCTGCCGGCCGTGGCGAGCAAGAGCTTCCTGATCACCATCGGCGACCGCAGCGTCGGCGGCTTCACCGCGCGCGACCAGTTCGTCGGCCCGTGGCAAACGCCGGTGGCGGATGTCGCCGTGACCGCGATGGGCTACGACACTTACCTCGGCGAGTGCTTCGCCATGGGCGAACGCACGCCGCTCGCCTTGCTCGACGCGCCGGCCTCGGGCCGCATGGCGGTCGGCGAGGCGCTCACCAACCTCGCCGCGGCGCAGATCGCCGACCTCGGCCAGGTCAAGCTCTCAGCGAACTGGATGGCAGCGGCAGGACACGGCAGCGAGGATGCCGCGCTGTTCGACACCGTGAAGGCGGTCGGCCTCGAATTCTGTCCGGCGCTCGGCGTATCGATTCCGGTCGGCAAGGATTCGCTGTCGATGCGTACGAAGTGGAACGATGGCGGACAGGACAAGGCGGTGATTGCGCCGCTGTCACTGATCGCCACCGCCTTCGCGCCCTGTGCCGATATTCGCAATACCCTCACGCCGCAGCTGCAGTCGGACGAACAGGGCGAAACCGAGCTGATCCTGATCGACCTCGGCCAGGGCAGGAATCGCCTCGGCGGCTCGGCGCTGGCGCAGGTGCATGGGGTCAGCGGGGACGTGCCGCCCGATGCCGACGCCGCGCTGCTCAAGGCATTCTTCCAGGCAGTCCAACAGCTCCGCCCGCGGATTCTCGCCTACCACGACCGCGCCGACGGTGGCCTGTTCGCCACCGTGGCCGAGATGAGCTTCGCGGCGCATCTGGGCGTCTCGCTGAATCTCGACGCGCTCTGCTACGACCCGCTGATGAACGACGTCGACGGCATCGAGCGCATGCCGCAGATCCTCGACGGCCGCATGCGCGACCGCATGATCGCCGCGCTGTTCAACGAGGAACTCGGCGCCGTGATCCAGATCCGCCGCGCCGACCGCGCCGCCGTCATGCAGGTCCTGCGCGATGCCGGCCTCGGCGCCTGCGCGCACAGCATCGGCACGCTCAACGATGCCGACGAAATCCGCGTCTGGCGCAACGCGAAGCCCGCATTCACGGCCAGTCGCGTCGACCTCCAGCGCGCCTGGAGCGAGGGGAGTTACCAGATCGCGAAGCTGCGCGACGATCCTGATTGCGCTCAGGAAGAGTTCGACGCGCTTCTCGATGCTACCGATCCCGGCCTGTCGTGCTCATTGACATTCGATCCGGCATCCGCATTCGCCATCGGCGGCAACCGGCCCAAAATGGCGATATTGAGGGAACAGGGGGTCAATGGCGAGGTCGAGATGGCCGCGGCCTTCGATCGTGCCGGCTTCGCCTGCGTCGATGTCCATATGTCCGACCTGATGGCCGGGCGCGTGCATCTGGCCGACTTCAAGGGCCTCGCGGCCTGCGGCGGCTTCTCGTATGGCGACGTGCTCGGCGCGGGGCAGGGCTGGGCCAAATCGGTGCTGTTCCATCCGGAACTCAAGGACGAATTCGCCGCCTTCTTCACGCGGCCCGACACGTTTGCATTGGGTGTCTGCAACGGCTGCCAGATGATGAGCCACCTCGCGGCCATCATTCCCGGCGCACAGAGCTGGCCGACCTTCCACCGCAACCGCAGCGAGCAGTTCGAAGCGCGCTTCGCGATGGTCGAGATTCCCAAGTCGCCCTCGATCTTCTTCGCCGGCATGGCCGGTTCGCGGCTGCCGGTTGTCGTCAGCCACGGCGAAGGCCGTGCGGTGTTCCATGCCACCTCGTGTCCGGAGGTGGCCGTCCGTTACATCGACAACCACGGCGCGCCCGCCATGATCTATCCGTTCAATCCGAACGGCTCGCCCGAGGGCGTTACCGGCGTGACCACGGCCGACGGCCGCGTCACGATCATGATGCCGCATCCCGAGCGCGTCTTCCGCACCGTGCAGATGAGCTGGCATCCGGACCAACTCGGCGAGGACAGTCCCTGGATGACGATGTTCCGCAACGCGCGGAGGTGGGTCGGCTGAACGACCCGCGCGGGAAGCGATGAAACACGAACTTCCCGGCATGCGCATCTCCCAGCAGGCGCCGGACACGGCGCTCGCCGCCCTCGGCGGCAGTCGGCAGGGGCTCGCCGCGAGCGAGGTGCGGCGGCGGCTGGCCGAGTTCGGCCCGAACCGCGTCGAGGCCGCGCCACGGCAGCCGCTGTGGCTGACCCTGCTGCGCGAATTCACCTATTTCTTCGCGCTGATCCTCTGGCTGGCGGCCGGCCTGGCCTTCCTCGCCGAGCATTTCGATCCCGGCCAGGGCATGGCCGAGCTGGGCCTGGCGATCATCGGGGTGATCCTCGTCAATGGCGTCTTTTCCTTCTGGCAGGCCTATCGTGCCGAGCAGGCGCTGGCCGCCCTGCGCCAACTGCTGCCGCAGCGGGTCAGCGTGCGGCGCGCCGGCGGCGACGTCGACATCGATGTCGCCGCTCTCGTTCCCGGCGATCTGGTGCTGCTTGCCGAAGGCGCCAGGGTCCCGGCGGACTGCCGCATCATCGAGGCCTGGGGCCTGCGCGTCGACCTCGCCACGCTGAGCGGCGAGTCGCGGCCCAGGGTGCGCGGGCCGGCGGCGGACGAGGTCGTCGATCCGCTGCAGGCGCGTTGCCTGCTGCTCGCGGGCACGCTGATCGTCGCCGGCGAGTGCAGCGCGGTGGTCTACGCCACGGGCATGCGCACCGAGTTCGGCCGCATCGCCCATCTGACGCAGACCGCCGGCGAAACCGAGTCGCCGCTGCAAAGGGAAATCCGCCGGGTTTCGCGCCTGGTCGCGCTGCTGGCCCTCGGTCTCGGCCTGCTGTTCTTCGCCATCGGCCAACTGGCCGGTCTGCCGTTCTGGATCAGCTTCATGTTCGCCATCGGCATCATCGTCGCCAACGTTCCCGAGGGGCTGCTGCCGACGGTGACGCTGTCGCTGGCCATGGCGACCCAGCGCATGGCCAGGCGCAACGCCCTGGTGCGTCATCTGCCCGCGGTCGAGACGCTTGGCAGTGCGACGGTGATCCTCACCGATAAGACCGGCACGCTGACGCAGAACCGCATGACGGTACGTGAGGTGTTCGTTTCCGGCCGCCACCACCTGACGGCGAAACGCTGGCCGCGCGGCGGCGACCTGCACCTGCGCACTGTCGCGCGCTTCTGTCACAGCCTGAAATTCCTCGACGGCCAGCCGAGCGGCGACCCGATGGAGATCGCCCTCTGGGAATTCGCCGGCGCGCTTCCCGAGCCCGGCCGGCGTGCCACCGAGATTCCCTTCGATGCCGAGCGGCGCCGCATGGCGGTGGTGACGCATGCGGACGATCGCGGCGGCCATCTGTGGTGCAAGGGCGCGCCGGAATCGGTGCTCCCCTTGTGCCTGACCTGGCTTGACGAAGGGACGGCGCGGCCGCTCGATGCCGCTGCGCTGGAGATGTTCCGCCGTGCCCAGGAGGACATGGCCGACCGCGGCCTGCGCGTGCTGGCGCTGGCCTGGAAGCCGCTGGCCGCAGGCGAGCCGGCGGCGGAAAGCGAACTGCAGCTGTGCGGCCTGGTCGGCCTCGAAGACCCGCCGCGGCCCGACGTGCATGCGGCGGTGACGCGCTGCCACGAGGCCGGCATCCGCGTGATCATGATCACCGGCGACCATCCGCATACCGCGCTTGCGCTGGCGCGCGAGGTCGATGTCGTGCGTACTGCCGAGCCGCTGGTGCTGACCGGCGAGCAGGTGCGGCAGATGAGCCCGGCCGCGCTGCAGCTCGCGCTCGACGCGCCGGAAATCCTCTTCGCCCGCGTCACGGCCGAGCAGAAGATGCTGGTCGTCCAGGCCCTGCAGCACAAGGGCGAAATCGTCGCCGTGACCGGCGACGGCGTGAATGACGCGCCGGCGCTGAAGACCGCCGACATCGGCATCGCCATGGGGCTGTCCGGGACGGACGTGGCGCGCGAGGCGGCCGACATCGTGCTGCTCGACGACCATTTCGCCACCATCGTCAATGCCATCGAGGAGGGCCGCGCGGTGTTCGAGAACATCCGCAAGTTCCTCACCTACATCCTGACCTCGAACATCCCCGAACTCGTCCCCTACCTGGCTTTCGTGCTGCTGCGCATCCCGCTGCCGCTGACCGTCATCCAGATCCTCGCCGTGGACCTCGGCACCGACATGCTGCCGGCACTGGCCCTCGGCGCCGAGAAGCCGCACGCCGACACGATGCGCCGCCCGCCGCGGCCGCGCGGCGAGCGCCTGCTGTCCTGGCCGCTGCTGGCGCGCGCCTATCTGTTCCTCGGTCCGCTCGAGGCCCTGGCCGCCATGGCCGCCTTCTTTTTCGTGATGGAGGCAGGCGGCTGGCAGTACGGCCAGTTGCCGGCCGGCGACGATCCCCTCTACCGGCAGGCGACGACGGCCTGCCTCGCCGCGATCGTGCTGGCGCAGATGGTCAATCTGTTCGTCTGCCGCCATCCGCGGCTGCCGGCCTGGCGCTTTCCGCTGTTCGCCAACCGCCTGCTGCTGGCGGGACTCGCCTTTGAAGCGGCGCTGTTGCTGGCGATCGTCTACACGCCTTGGGGCAACCGGCTGTTCGGCACGGCGCCGTTGTCGGGCGAGGCGTGGCTTTACATGCTGCCGTTCGCGCTGCTGCTCGGCCTCGCCGAAGAGGCGCGCAAGGCCTGGTCCAGGCGCAGGGCAGACCCTTAGCGCCGGCGCTTGTTCTGCGTCACCGGCTGCTTGGCGGGTGGTGCGGCCGGGCTTTTCTTCTTGCCAGTGCGACGCTTGCGGGCCGGCCGCGCGAAGCTCTGGCGCATCTGTGCCAGTCCGGCCAGCTGCACGGCGATCTGATAGTTGACGGTGTCGGCGGGCAGTTCGCCCTTCGCGTCGGGTTCGCCCGCGGGCTTGCCGGTCAGCAGTTCCATCGCCTCGTCGATATTGCGCACCGGCCAGATGGCAAATTTGCCTTCCTTCACCGCCGCGACGACCTCCGGCCGCAGCATCAGGTGGCAGACGTTCTCGACGGGAATCAGCACGCCCTGATCGCCGGTCAGCCCGCGCGCGGCGCAGATGTCGAAGAAGCCCTCGATCTTCTCGTTGATGCCGCCGACCGGCTGCACCACGCCGAACTGGTTGACCGAACCGGTGACGGCGAGCGACTGGCGGATCGGGAAATCGGAGAGGGCCGAGAGCAGGGCGGCCAGTTCCGCCAGCGATGCGCTGTCGCCCTCGACGCCGCCGTAGGATTGCTCGAACACCAGGCTGGCCTTGAGTGACAGCGGCACGGCCCAGCCGAAGCGGGAAGCGAGGAAGGAGGACAGGATCAGCACGCCCTTGGAGTGGATCGGGCCGCCGAGTTCGACCTCGCGCTCGATGTCGATGACTTCCCCTTCGCCCATGCGCACCGTCGCGGTGATGCGCACCGGGTGCGCGAAGCTGCTCTCGCCGAGCGGAATGACCGCCAGGCCGTTGATCTGGCCGACATGCGCGCCGGCGGTGTCGATCAGCAGCTGGCCGCGCAGGATCTCGTCCTGATAGCGCTTGCGGATGCTTTCGTTGCGCGCGCGGTGCGCGGCGAGGGCCTGGTCGACATGGCTGCGCGCGATCTGGTCCGCGCCGGCCTGCGCGGCGAAGTGGTCGGCCTCGCGCAGCAGGTTGTCGATCGGCTGCGTGCGGGTGGTCAGGCGCTCGGCGTCGTTGGCGAGTCGCGCCGCATGCTCGATGACGCGGGCCGCCGCCGCGGCCGCCAGCGGACGCAACTGCGCCCGGCGCGCCAGCGTGGCGATGAGTTGCGCATAGAGCCGGGTATTGGCGGGGTTGCGTTCGATCTCGCTTTCCATGTCGGCGTTGATCTTGAACAGCGCCGGGAACTCGGGGTCGTATTCGGACAGCAGGAAGTAGATCAGCCGCTCGCCGATCAGCACGACCTTGAGGTCGAGCGGCATCGGCTGCGGTTCCATCTGCACGGTGCTGGTCCAGCCGATCAGCTCCGACAGCGACTCGATGCGCACCACGCCGGACTGCAGCGCGCGCTTGAGCCCTTCCCAGGCGTAAGGCTGGCTCAGGATCTTGAGCGCGTCGAGCACCAGGAAGCCGCCGTTGGCGCGCTGCAGAGCGCCGGCCTTGATCAGCATGAAGTTGCTGACCAAAGTGCCCATATGCACCAGGTGATCGACTCGGCCGACGAGGTTCTGCAGCGTCGGGTGGTCCTCATGCACCACCGGGCGCCTGCCGTCGGCGGGGTTTTCCACCAACAGATTGACGCGGTAGCGCTGCACCGAGATCGTGCCGGAGAAGAAGGTGGTCTCGGAATCCTCCTCGCTCTTGGTCGATTCGCGCAGCGATTCGCCGCTCTCGACGATGTCCTGCATGGCCGCGTCGAGATAGCTGCCGACCTCGGGCAGGTCGGCGTACGCCGGGCGCAGTTCCTCGATCAGGTGACCGACCGCGAGCTTGAGCACCTCCTGCCCGGTCGCCTTGATGCGGTTCTGCAGTTCGCGGCGCCAGAGGGGAAACTCGTTCA
Organism: Pseudomonadota bacterium; assembly: GCA_021849505.1. Taxonomy (GTDB): domain Bacteria; phylum Pseudomonadota; class Gammaproteobacteria; order Burkholderiales; family Rhodocyclaceae; genus Sulfuricystis. Next base: position 28,391 of record JAJZSW010000017.1, on the reverse strand, counting down.
TCAGTTCGTGGAGCTTCTCGTGGAAGATCTCGATCTGCTTGCCGAGTTCCTGCTGCCGCGCTTCGGGCAATTGCGCGAACTCCTCGGACGACATCGTCTCTTCGCCGTCCTTGAGCGGCGCGAACATGAAGCCCTGCGGCGTGCGCAGCAGGGCGATGCCGTGCTCGCCCGAGGCGTGGCCGAGCTGGCGCAGCGCGGTTTCCTCGCGCTGCTTTTCCTCTTCCTGCATCGATTCGATGCGGCGGCGATATTCGACGCTCTCGAACGCCGCCCCGATTGCCGGACCCAGTTCGCCGACGAAGCGCTGCATGTCGTCGCGCAGCCGCGCTCCCCGCCCGCAGGGCAGGCGCATCAGGCGCGGCTGCGCCGGCTCGGCGAAGTTATTGACGTAGCACCAGTCCGCGGGCGGAACGCCATTGCCGCGTTCGGTTTCGAGCAGCTGGTCGACGATGGCATGCCGTCCGCTGCCCGTGTCGCCCAGCACGAAGAGGTTGTAGCCCTGCTGATGGATGCCGAGGCCCAGATGCACCGCGTCGATGGCGCGCGGGTGGATCAGCGCGGCATCGAGATCGGGCAGCGCGGCCGAGTCGCCGCTTTCGAGTCCGGCCGGATCGCAGGCGGTGTAGAGCTGATCAGGCGAAAGGGGCGGGAGGGGCGCAAGGGTAGGCATGGCGGACTGATTCGGCTTTTCCCGGGATGGTAACCCCAAAACCGCCGTTTGCATCCCTGTAAAATGCATCGTTCCGACCTCGCCGTCCGCGCACCCTCTCCATTCCTTCCGATGGTTTCCGTTGTCCACGCCCTCCCTGATTCCGGCATCGATCAGGCCACGCTCGAACGTCTCATCGCCGGACTGCCGGAAGAAGGCGCGCAGAAGCTGCTGCATGCCGTCAGCCAGGCCAGCGAAATCTACGGCGACCGGAAAGTCGGCTCCGGCGAGACGGCATTCGGGCACGGCCTCGGCACGGCGCTGATCCTCGCTGCGCTCAACCTCGACCTCGACAGCCGGCTGGCGGCGCTGCTGTTCGCCGTGCCGGAATTCGTCATACGGGCACATGAGGCACATGAAAAACTGGCGGCGCAATGGGGCGCGCCGGTCGCCGAGCTGGTCGATGGGCTCTATCGCCTCAAGCAGCTGCGCCCCCTGCAACTCCCGGCGCGCGCCTCGGCGCAGAAGGCGCAGGGTGCCGACGACATCCGGGCACAGGCCGAGATCCTGCGCAAGATGCTGCTCGCGCTGGCGGCCGACCTCCGCGTCGTCATGATCCGGCTCGCCTCGCGCACGCAGACCCTGCGTTTCCTGACCGACTTCGACACGCCGGAGCGCGTCGAGGTCGCCCGCGAAAGCCTGGAAATCTACGCGCCGCTGGCCAACCGGCTCGGCGTCTGGCAGATCAAGTGGGAGATCGAGGATCTGTCGTTCCGCTTCATCGAGCCGGCCACCTACAAGAAGATCGCCCGGCAGCTCGACGAGAAGCGCCTCGAACGCGAGGCCTTCATCGTCAATGCCGTCGTTCGCCTCAAGGAGGAGCTGGCCAAGTCCGGCGTGACGCAGGCCGAGGTGTATGGCCGGCCCAAGCACATCTACAGCATCTGGAACAAGATGCGCCAGAAGGATCTCGATTTCGAGCAGGTCTACGACGTGCGCGCGCTGCGCATCATCGTCGCGGAGGACAAGGACTGCTACACCGCGCTCGGCATCGTGCACGCGCTGTGGCAGCCTATCCATGGCGAGTTCGACGACTACATTTCGCACCCCAAGGGCAACTACTACCGTTCTCTGCATACCGCGGTGATGGCCGAGGACGGCCGCGCGCTCGAGGTGCAGATCCGCACGCCCGAGATGCACGCGCATGCCGAGCTCGGCGTGGCGGCACACTGGCGTTACAAGGAAGCCGGCAACACGCCGACGAAGGCGGATTCCGCCTATGACGACAAGATCGCCTGGCTGCGGCAACTGCTGTCGTGGCGCGACGAGATCACCGACTCGGCCGTCTGGGTCGAGCAGTTCAAGCGCGCCGCCCTCGACGACACCATCTACGTGATGACCCCGCAGGGCCGCGTCATCGATCTGCCCAAGGGCGCCACGCCGATCGACTTCGCCTACCGCGTGCATACCGACCTCGGCCACCGCTGCCGCGGCGCGAAGATCGACGGCCATCTCGTGCCGCTAAACACCCCGCTGCAGAGCGGTCAGCGCGTCGAGATCACGGTCGCCAAGACCGGCGGGCCGTCGCGCGACTGGCTCAGTCCCGGCTACCTCGTCTCGCCGCGCGCGCGGACGAAGGTCAAGGCCTGGTTCGCCGCCCAGCAGGAAACCCAGATGCTCGCGGCCGGGCGCGCCTGGGTCACCAAGGAACTGCAGCGCGACGGCGCCGCGCAGGCCAACCTGGAGGATCTGGCGCACAAGCTCGGCTTCAAGAACACCGACGCGCTGTTCCTCGCCGCCGCGCGCGACGAGGTCGGCCCGCGCGCGCTCCAGACCGCGCTGCAGGGCGAGCCGCCGGCGGAAACGGCCGAGCCGGAAATCCTCACCCAGCGCGCGAAGTCCGCACCGAGCACGGGCCAGATCCTCGTCGTCGGCATGGACAAGATGCTCACCCAGCTTGGCCGCTGCTGCAAGCCGGTGCCGCCGGATGCCATCGCCGGATTCGTCACGCGCGGGCGCGGCGTCTCGGTGCATCGCGTCGAGTGCGCCAACTTCCGCAACATGGCGGCGCGCAACCCGGAACGCGTGATCGAAGCCACCTGGGGTGGCAAGCCCGACAAGATCTACGCCTGCGACCTGCGCGTCGAGGCGGCGGACCGGCAGGGCCTGCTGCGCGACATCTCCGACGTGCTGTCGAAGGAGAAGGTCAACGTCACGGCCGTCAACACGCAGTCGAAGACCGGCATCGCGCGCATGGCCTTCACCGTCGAGCTCGGCAGCGCCACGCAGCTGCAGCGCATCATCGCGGTGCTCGGCGAGGTGAGCGGCGTGACGCGCGTGAGCCGAGGCTGAGCATGACGACCCCCTCGTTGCGCTCGCGCATCCTGCTCGTCGATCTGCTCAAGGCCGTCGCGGCGCAGTTCATCGTCCTGCATCATCTCGCCTGGTATGGGCCGTTGAGCGACCAGGCAGCGACGCTGGCTCCTTGGGTCGCCACGGTCGATGTCTGGCTGGCCGAGTACGGGCGCTATGCCGTCGCGGTATTCATCACTACCGGCGGGTTTCTTGCTGCCCAGACCCTTTCCTTCCGCGGACTGGCACCGGGCACCCATCCGCTTTGCCTGATCCATGATCGCTATTTTCGCCTCGTCCTGCCATTCATGGTCGCCCTGCTCATGGCGATCGCCGCATCCACCCTGGCCCGGCAGTGGATGACGCATGATTCGATCGGCAGCCCGCCGACGCTCATGCAGTTCCTGGCCCATCTAGGATTGCTGCATGGCCTGCTGGGCATCGAGTCGCTGTCGGCCGGCGTCTGGTATGTCGCGATCGATTTTCAACTCTATGCGCTGCTCGTCCTGCTGCTTTGGCTTGGGGGATGCCGTCCAACCAGCGCCGAGTTTTCGCGTGCCCTCCTGATAGTGATTCTCGCCGTCGGCTCGCTGTTCTATTTCAATCGCGCAGCGCAGTGGGATGCCACCGGCTTGTACTTTTTCGGTGCCTATGCGCTGGGCGTCGGCGCGGGCTGGGCCATCCGCACCCCTTGGCATGCTCGACTGCTCTGGTTGATCGTTCTCATCGCCGGTGCCGCGCTGTGGTTCGAATTCCGTCCCCGCATTGCGCTCGCGCTGGCGACGGCGCTGGTCCTGGGATGCACCCGGCTGCACATGACGCATCTGGAAATGAAATACCTGCACTATTTCGGCGGGACTTCCTACGCACTGTTCCTGGTGCACTTCCCGGTTTGCCTGGTCATCAATGCGGCATTCCAGCGCTTCGCTCCGGCCGACCCTGGCTATGCCGCATGGGGCGTGCTCGTGGCCTGGCTGGCCAGCAATCTGGTCGCCGACCTGTTCCATCGACATGTCGAACTTCCTTTAGCGCGCTGGCAGAAACGCCGCATCATCTGCAAGGCCGGACAGAAGCCCGCCATACCGAAATCGTCGTTCAAGCCGACTTGAGTTTCAGGTCGTCCGGGGTGTTGAGGTTGCGGAAGGCCGCGGCGTCCGCGAATCGCACTTCGACGGCGCCTTCTGTTCGACACCAGGCGCGTACCTTGCGCTCTCCCGCAGCGAGCGATTTTTCCAGCGCTGGCAGCAGCTCGCGTCGGCACAGCATGAATGTCGGTTGTATGCCTTCGCTGGTTGACGCGATGGCCAGTCGCGCCTGACCGATGCCGGCCATGAGCCGCGCCACCAGATCCGGCGGCAGCTGCGGGCAATCGCAGGGGCAGACCACCAGCCAAGGCGTGTCGCAGGCGCGCAGCCCGGCCGCGATGCCGGCCAGCGGCCCGAGGCGCTCGGCCGAAGCGTCGGTCACCACCGGGTAGCCGTAGTCGAGATAGGCGTCAAGGTTGCGGTTGGCGCTGATCAGCAGCGCATCGACCTGCGGTGCGAAGCGCTCGATGACATGGGCAACGAGCGGCTTGCCGCGATAGTCGAGCAGACCCTTGTCGGCGCCGCCGACGCGCCGGCCTGCGCCGCCGGCGAGGATCAGGCCGGTTATTCCGTTAGCCACCGATGTAGGACATCTCGATCTTTTTCAGATTCGGCGTGGCCGCCATGCGCAGCTGCGAATAGCGGTCGCTGCGCGCCTGCCAGATGCGCGTGATCGCATCCTCGAGCGCCGCATCTTCGGCACCGCCGCGCAGCATCTCGCGCAGGTCGTGCCCCTCGGAGGCGAACAGGCAGGTATAGAGCTTGCCCTCGGTGGAGAGGCGGATGCGCGTGCATGAATCGCAAAACGCCCGCGTCACAGAGGAAATCACGCCGATCTCGCCCGCGCCGTCTTTGTAGCGCCAGCGCTGGGCGACCTCGCCGGGGTAGTTCGCGTCGATCGGCTCCAGCGGGAATTCGTCGCCGATCACGCGCAGTACCTCGGCCGAAGGAACCACCTCGTCGAGTTTCCAGCCGTTGCTGCTGCCGACATCCATGTACTCGATGTAGCGCAGGATGTGGCCCGAATTGCGGAAATGCCGCGCCAGCGGCAGGATCTGGTTTTCGTTCACGCCGCGCTTGACCACGCAGTTGACCTTTACCGGCACCATGCCGGCCGCCGCCGCGGCCTCGATGCCGGCCAGCACCTTCGCCACCGGATAGTCGGCGTCGTTCATGCGCTTGAAGATCGCGTCGTCGAGCGCGTCGAGGCTCACCGTCACGCGCTGCAGGCCCGCTGCGGCCAGTGCCGCGGCCTTCTTCTCCAGCAGCGAGCCGTTGGTGGTCAGCGTCACTTCGAGGTCGGGAATCCCAGCCAGCTGCGCGATCAGGTTCTCGACGCCATGGCGCAGCAGCGGCTCGCCGCCGGTCAGCCGCAGCTTCTGCACGCCGCGCGCCGCGAACAGCCGGGCGATGCGCGCGATCTCCTCGAAGCTCAGCAACTCGGCGCGTGGCAGGAAGGGATAGTCGCGCCCGAACACCGTCTTCGGCATGCAATACACGCAGCGGAAATTGCAGCGGTCGGTGATCGAGATGCGCAGGTCGCGCACCGGGCGGCCGCACTGATCGAGGAGGGGAGGCAGGGTGGTCACGCGGTCATTATAGGGAGTCAGGGAGCATTACCGTACCGGTGCGATGCCCCACTCGGCGACCCCTTCGGAAAGGCGCACCGCGTCGTAGCCTTTCTTGCGCAGCAGGTCGACCGCGTCGCGCGCCATGAGGCAATACGGACCGCGGCAATAGGCGACGATCGTTTTGCCGGCCGGCAGTTCCGCCAACCGGTTCTTGAGTTCCTCGAGCGGCATCGAGCGCGCGAAAGGCAGATGCGCGGCCTCAAATTCATTCGCAGGACGCACATCGAGCACGATCACCTCGCCCTTCTTCGCCAGCTTGACCAGACTGCTGCGATCCTGCGGCGCCATTTCACCGGGATGGCTGGCCATTTGTTCGAGGGCGAGACGCAACTCGACCAGCCGGTCTTCGGCGAGGGAGCGGATCGCCACCCAGAACTCGGCCACTGCGCGATTGGCGATGCGATAGATCACGTTCTTGCCCTGCCGGGTCGTTTCCACCAGCCGCGCGGCGCGCAGCTCGCGCAAGTGCGCACTGGCGAGTTTCATGCTGATCGCCGCCTCGCGGGCGAGGGTCTCGACGGATTTCTCCCCCTGGCAGAGCAGTTCGATGAGTTCGAGCCGCTTCGGGCTGCAGGCGGCCTTGCCGATGCGGGCGACCTGCTCGTAGAGCAGATCCTTGATGTGGCGCGAATCCTTCATGACGTCGCATCTTAGCGGCGACGAGTGGGAAGTCAATTTGCACTTGACAGGCCGGTTCGCTCTCGGCTAAATTGATCTAACAATCTTTAGATTGATATTTTAACGAGGAGGAAGCCATGAATATTCACAAGTTGATCCCAGGACTGTTCGTCCTGTCATTCACTCATATCGTCGCGGCCGACCAGTCGCTGGCGGTGCCCGGCGCCATCGACGCCGCCGGCAACAAGGTGCTGACCATCATCAACAAGGATCCTCCCGGCCAGCGCTGCAACAACAACACGCAGGTCGCCGTCGAGGTGGCGAACACCTACCGTGTGCCGATCCGCATCCTGCCAGCCAGCCTCGCCCCCGGCCTACCCGCTCCCGGCGTGTTCTACGGCAACCAGCTGATTGCCGCCGACGGCAAGGACCACAACGGCATGTCGAGCTTTCAAATGGTGGCCGATGCGCTGGACTTCGAGAATGCGCCCAGGCAGCCGAAGACCGGCCTGATTTATCAGGACAAGGTACGCAAGGATTTCGATGCACTCAAGGCCGTCATCAAGAGCGGAGGCAAGTGAAATGGCGAACCACCTGTTCATTCTGAACGATCCCCCCTACGGTACCGAGCGCAGCTACAACGCCTTGCGGCTCGCGCGCAAGCTGCTCGAAAGCCAGGAGGCGGTACGCGTCTTCCTCATGGGTGACGCCGCCGCCTGTGCCGCCGCCGGGCAGAAAGTGCCGCAGGGCTACTACAACATCGGCGACATGCTCGGCGCGGTTATTCGGCGCAAGGGAGAGGTTGCCGTCTGCGGCACCTGCATGGACGCGCGCGGGATGGCCGACGACCGTCTGGTCGAGGGCGCCGCGCGCGGCACCATGGATATCCTGACCGAATGGACCGAGCGGGCCGACAAGGTTCTTGTGTTCTAAAAACGGGCCGGAACCGGCCGCGAGGAGGTGGCCGGTTGATGCGCCAATGGGGGGGAATCATGAAATACACGCCTTTGAGGTTTCAATCCGCCCTGGCGGCGGGCGGGCTGGCCCTGATGCCATTCGTGCTGATGCAGTTCACGTTTCCCCGCCGGGGAAAGCTCATCAGCATCGATGACCTGGCGGGCCGCTACGACCCGTCATCGGTGTTTCTGTTGGTGGTGATGCTGGTCAGCACCGTGCTGCACTTCTATCTGATCGCAAAGCTATCGAGGGAGTTCGTCCAATGGCGCCTGTCTGGCAACGACATGCGCGATTTCCTTGCCGATCCCGCCATGAACGTCGGCATCTTTTCGCCTGTTGTGGCGCTTGGCATGACGGTCAATGTCATCCTTGGCCCAGTGGCTTTCTTCTTTCCTGAATTCTCCGAGCAGGTTCCGGCCCTGCTCAGCTATGGGGTCTATCCCTTTGCGTTCCTGTTCCTTGTTCTCGGTTACATCTCGGTCGCGGTGGGCAGGACCTGGCTGTTTCGTGACGGCAAAACCGTCGCTTTCAATTACAACTGGCTGCTCGACGTCTTCGCCTGGGGCATGGTGGCGCTCGCGGGTGCCGGTGTCACGATGACCGCAACCGATCCTCAAGTCACGGCTATCGGGAGCGTGCTGACGCTCTGTGCCATCAGCATCGGCCTGTTCATCTACGGCATCAAGGGGATGTATCTCCTTCTGGCCCAGATGACCCATGGCAACCTCCCTGCCGATCCGCTCAAGCCGTCACATTTCATCGTCGTGCCGATCAATTGCCTGTTCGCCATCTCGATCTACAAAATTGCCGCCTACACGAAGGAGACGCTGGGTATCGACATCACTTCGCTGGCGTTTACTTCGGTCGTGATCCTGTTCGCTCTTTCGCTATTCTGGATTGCCCTGTGTGTAATTGCCTTCCGCGACTGGTTCGTTCACCAGTTTCCCAAACCGGAGTTCTATCCCGCTCAATGGGGACTCGTTTGCGTGTTGGTGGGCCTCGAAGTGCTGGCGATCTATAGTCACGTCAGCTACTACCCGTCGTTGCTGTTCCTCGGGTTTTCCTACCTGAGCATCGCGGCCGCCGCTGCCATCTACGGTTTTGTTTTCCTGAAGTTTGTTGGCATCATCAAGCCGGCACAAACATGATCGGATTCAAGCCATGAAATTGCCCATCTATCTTGACTACAACGCCACGACGCCGATTGCACCTGAGGTGGCGGCAGCCATCCGGCCGTGGCTGGAAACGGGCTTCGGCAACCCATCGTCGAGCCATGCCTACGGCCAGCATGCACAAGCGGCAGTCGGTAAGGCGCGTGCCGAAGTTGCCAACTTGATTGGCGCACAAGCTGTAGAAATCGTCTTCACCGGCAATGCCACCGAAGCAAACAATCTGGCGTTGTTGGGCATGGCACGTGCGCTGCCGGCGAAGCGGCACATGCTCGTCAGCGCCGTCGAGCATCCGGCGGTGATGCAGCCGGCGCTGCACCTGCGCGAACTCGGCTGGGACATCTCGGTCGTTCCGGTGGATGGAGCCGGGCGCGTGGATGCTGCCCAAGTCGCCGGTTGCTTGCGCCCCGATACGGCGTTGGTATCGGTGATGCTCGCCAACAACGAAGTCGGCACCTTGCAGCCCATCGCCGGGATCGCCGCACTGGCGCACGCCAACGGCAGCCTGATGCATACCGATGCCGCACAGGCGGCGGGCAAGCTGCCGGTGAACGTCGATGATCTCGGCGTCGATCTGCTGACACTCGCCTTCCACAAGTTCTGCGGCCCCAAGGGGATCGGTGCGCTGTATGTCCGGCAGGGCACGCCGCTCAAGCCGATCCTGTTCGGTGCGGGGCAGGAGCAGGGCTTGCGGCCGGGCACCGAGAATGTCGCCCTGATAGTCGGCGCTGGCGAGACGGCACGGCTGGCGCGCGAACGCCTGCCGCAGGCCGTACCGCAGCTGATGGCGATGCGTGACCGGCTCCACCGCCGCTTGCAGGCGGGTGTGCCCGGCCTGCTGCTCAATGGCCATGAGGAATTCCGGCTGCCGAATACGCTGCATGTGTCGTTTCCCGGCATCTCCGGAAAAGCATTGCTGGCGGCAGCGCAAGCCGCCGTGGCTGCCTCCGTCGGCTCCGCCTGCCACTCCCATGGCGACGCGGTAAGCGGCGTGCTGGCGGCGATGGGGTGCACCGCGGAGCGGGCGCGCGGCGCGGTACGGTTGTCGCTCGGACGGGACACGACGCAAGAGAACATCGATGCCGCTGCCGCGGCGTTGATCGTCGCCTGGAAAGAGCTGGCGGGCTAGACCCTCCCGCCCTCGATTGCGTGCTGAAGAACGACTGGCCGGGGCGTAGCAAACATCCCGGCCCGGTATGATCGGGGCTGTCGCGCTGCCGCGCAAACCAATCCGGTCCTGCCATGGAACTTCTGCTGCTGGTCGTTCTCATCCTGCTCAACGGTTTGTTCGCGATGTCGGAAATCTCCCTCGTCACCGCCCGTCGAGCCCGCCTGTCGCGTCTCGCCGAAGAGGGTGACAGCGCTGCTGCCGTCGCCGTCAAGCTGCACGACGAGCCGACCCGGTTTCTGTCCACGGTCCAGATCGGCATCACCTCGATCGGCATCCTGAGCGGCATCGTCGGCGAGGCGGTGTTCGCCGCGCCGCTGGCGAAGGCCATGGCCAGCTGGGGGCTGGATGCCGAGCTGAGCATAATCTTGGCCACTGCGGTGGTGGTCATCACGATCACCTACTTTTCGATTGTGATCGGCGAACTCGTCCCCAAGCGGGTTGGCCAGACCCATCCGGAAGACATCGCCCGTCTCGTCGCGCAGCCCATGCAGGCGCTGTCGCTGCTGACGCGGCCTTTCGTCCGTCTGCTGAGCTTCTCGACCGACACGATCCTGCGGCTCATCGGTGTGCCCCAGCAGGAGGCGCAAGGCGTCACCGAGGAGGAAATCCACGCGATGCTCGAGGAAGGCTCGGAAGCGGGCGTCATCGAGCAGCAGGAGCGCGACATGGTGCGCAACGTGTTCCGGCTCGACGATCGCCAGGTCGGCTCGCTGATGATCCCGCGCGCCGACATCGTCTATCTGGACATCGACCTGCCCATCGACGCGAACCTGCGCACCGTCGCCGATTCCGACCATTCGCGCTTCCTCGTCTGCCGCGGCGGCCTGCACGAAGTGCTCGGCACGGTCAGCGCCAAGCAGTTGTTCAACCAGTCGCTCAAGGTCGGCAAGGTCGATCTGACCGCGCTGCTGCTGCCGGCCGTGTTCGTGCCGGAAACGCTGACGGGCATGGACTTGCTCGATCATTTCCGCGCCTCGGGCACGCAGATGGTCGTCGTCGTCGACGAATACGGCGAGGTGCAGGGCATCGTGACGCTGCAGGATGTGCTCGAGGCGGTGACCGGCGAATTCAAGCCGCGCAGCCAGGAAGACGCCTGGGCGGTGGAGCGCGAGGACGGTTCCTGGCTGCTCGACGGGCTGATCCCGATTCCCGAGCTGAAGGACAGGCTGGCGCTCAAGGCCGTGCCGGAAGAGGACAAGGGGCGCTATCACACGCTCAGCGGCCTGGTGATGTGGCTGCTCGGCCGCCTGCCGCAGACCGGCGACATCGCCGAATGGGAGCAGTGGCGCTTCGAGGTCGTCGACCTCGACGGCAAGCGCGTCGACAAGGTGCTCGCCAGCCGGCTGCCGGAACCGGAAAAGCCCGCCGAGACTCGATAGCCTGTCTGGTTACGTGCCGCGGGAGCAGGCACTCAGGGATCGGGCGGAGCGTCACTGATGCTTCGCTCGGTCATGTGCGCACAGGCCTTGTGCAAAAACTCCATCTGGCGATCGTAGTTCCGGCAGCCCATGCACATCAGCAGGTGCAGGCGCAGCGCGATGCGTTCGCGCAGGCCCAGTTCGCGTTCGTGCGCGGCGGACATCACGTGGGTGGCTTCCTTGCAGCTCAACATCATGGTTCTCCGGGACCGAACCAGCTGCGTTCGAGGCAGCCGCGCAGATTGTTGCGCGCCCGGTGGAGGATGACATAGCAGTTGCTGGCGCTGATCTGCAGCTCGGTGCAAATCTCGTCCACCTCGAATTCGAGCAGCTCGCGCATCATGAACACGCGTGCCGTGTTTTCCGTGAGGTGGTTGAGGCAGGCGTCGAAGACCTGCCAGAACTGCGCCTGCCGCAGCGTTTCCTCGGGATCGCCCCAGTCGCCGGGACGATTGTCCCGCTTCCAGTGGCCGTTGGCCTTGAATAGCCGGTCGAAGGCCTCCTCGAACTCCTCTTCCTCCCCGGACAGCGCCGAGAGATTGACCGTTCGCTCGCGGCTGCGGATGGCGTCGATGATCTTGTTCTTGAGGATCGAGAACATCCAGGTCTTCAGCGCGGAACGCCCGGCGAAATCCCGCCTGCCGGCGAGCGCGGCGATCATCGTCTCCTGCACGACATCCTCAGCGAGCTGGTCGTCGCGCAGCTGCAGACGGGCGAAGCGCAGCAGGTCGGGGCGAAAGTAGGCGAGTTCATCGGCAGGATTCATCGGGCGATGCTACGCCGGATCAGCGCGTCGATCGAGAGGCGTCCCGGTCCCGCGAGGATCAGCGGCAGCAGCATTGCCATGAAGATCACCGGCAGCTTGAAGTTGCCCTGGCCCTGGTCGGTGATGACGTAGCCCTCGAGCAGATCGCCGAAGCTCGCCCATTCCGCCGGCCAATGCACGCTGGCGATGGCGACGATCGTCAGGATGAACAGCGAGACGCCGAAGAAGCGCGTGCCCAGACCGATCACGAGGGCGATGCCGCCGACCAGTTCGAACCAGGTCGCCATCTGCCAGCTGATCTCCGGAGACACGATGTTGAATGGGTAGGGAAACTTGTCCTGGATGTCGGCGAACCAGTTCTCGCCGCGGAATTTTTCCAGCCCGGACTCGAAATATTCCCAGCCGAGAATCAGGCGCAGGCCGAGCAGGCCGATCCACAGACCGATCAGGTCGATGCCGCCGAGCAGTCTGCCGATGAGCTTTTTCATGTCCTGACTCCCAGAATGGCGCCGGCGGCGCGCAAATCAGCCAGCAAGGCTGCGCCATGGGCGATCACCGCCTGCGGGTCGGCATGGCCGAGTTCGGCGGCGATGGCGGCGCAGGCGGCGCGGCCGCTCTGTCGCCCCTCCAGCAGCAGGTCGACGAGGCGCGCGCTGACGGGGTTCAGCTCGACGAATTGCACCTCGTCGGCGGCGTCCCGATACACCAGCAGATGGGTGGGCCGCGGCTGGCGCGGCCGGTAGTCCGGTCCGATGTGCTGCACCGGCCAGGCGTAGGCGAGATTCATCAGCGCCGGCGCGAGTACCGGAATGCCGGCCAGCAGGTCGCCGGCCGGAGCGTGGGCGGGCGTTGGCGCGTCCATCACGTCGAGCGCCAGTTCGACCCACTCGTAATGCGCCAGTTCCCTGAGCCAGCGCGGTCCCGCGTCGGCGGGCAGCCAGTCGAGGAACTCGCGCGGAATCTCGCGGAAGTAAGGCGTATGGCAGCGCGCGGCGCGGAAGAAGGCGCGCTGGAGGCGGCGCCAGCGCGTTGCGCCGAGCACGCTGCGCGTGACGGGATAGCAGGCGTCGAGAAAGCCGGTCAGGTTGTTGAACAGCAGCTCGGCATAGATCGCGGCGCGGCGCGCGGGCACGCCGGCCGGGCGCGCGGCTTTGCGCGGGTCGCGCAGGTGGCGGCCAAAGTCGCGCTGGAATTCCTGAAATTGGAGAGCAGGGGGCATCAGGCGGCCTCGCGAAGTTGGGTGGCGCGTCGCTGCGCGGCGGCAATCTGCGCGACTTCGCTGGCCAGTTCGCCCAGCGGCGGAATGTTGAAATCGCGTTCGAGACAGGTCGGCAACGGGCCGACGCGCGCATAAACCGCGTCGAGCAGCTGCCAGACCGGATCGATCACATCGGCGCCATGGGTATCGACGCGGATGCCGTCCGGCTCGACGTAGTGGCCGGCCATGTGCAGGTAGCAGGTGCGTTCGAGCGGCAGCGCGTCGATGAAGGCGAGCGGGTCGAAGCCGAAATTGCCGCTGTTGACGTAGACATTGTTGACATCGAGGTGCAGCAGGCAATCGGCTTCCTCGATCACCGCGCGGATGAACTCGGTTTCGTTCATCTCCGCGCCCGGCGGGGCGACGTAGTACGAGGCGTTCTCGATGCCGATCTGCATTTCGAGGATGTCCTGCGCCTGGCGGATGCGGCCGGCGACCCACTTCACGGCATCGGCGGTACAGGGAATCGGCAGCAGGTCGTAGAGGTGGCCGTCGTCGCCGCACCAGGACAGGTGTTCGGTGTAGAGGCGCATGCCGTGTTCGCGCATGAAGCGCCTGATGCGCGTCAGCAGTTCGGTATCCAGCGGGCGCGGCCCGCCGAGGTCGAGCGAAAGGCCGTGGCAGACGAAGGGATGGCGCTCGGTGAAATGGCGCAGGTCCTTCGCCGAACGACCGCCCATGCCGGCCCAGTTTTCCGGGGCCAGCTCGAAGAATGCGATCGAGGACGGCACCCCGGCCTTCAGGTCGGGAATCAGTTCCCGCCTGAAGCCGAGGCCGGCACCGTGAAGGGCGGTGTCAGACATGGGGATTTACTTCTTTGTCCCGCCGCATTTGCCTTCGCCGCACTTGCCGTCCTTCATCTTGGGATCGGCAGCCTTTTTGTCGCCACCGCACTTGCCTTCACCGCATTTGCCATCCTTCTTCTTGTCGTCGGCCTTGGGTTTGGCTTTGTCGGCGCCGCACTTGCCTTCGCCGCACTTGCCGTCGGCCTTTTTGTCGGCCTGGGCCAGCTGGTAGCCGCTGTCGAGCTTGGCCATCCCGAAGGGATTGTCGGCCGCGCTGGCGAGCGGGGCAAATGCGGTGGTGGCAGCGAAGGCGGCGCCGGCGGCGAGGGTAAGGGTGGTTTTCTTTTTCATGGTGTGTCTCCTGTGGTGATTTCCGGGGGAATACTGCGACTTGCACCGATTAGACGTGCAGCCGGGAAATATCTTACAAAAATGCTCGGAAATATTTTTGGGCGTCAGATTCCCTTCAGCATGTCCGGCAGGAACTTGCTGAAGCGGTTCTTGCCCGCCGCCTTGGCGGCATACATGGCGATGTCGGCGTACTTGACGAGTTCGCCTGGATCGACGCTGTCTTCGGGAAAACGCACCAGCCCCACGGAGGCACCGACGCTGACGTCACGAGCGCGCAGTTCCAGCGGCAGGGAAATGTCGGCAATGAGTTCGGCGGCCAAATCCTCGCAGTGGTTCGGTCCCTTGAGGTCTTCCATCAGCACGAGGAACTCATCGCCGCCGAACCGGGCCACCGTGTCGGTCGCACGTCGCACCCGGCTGCGAATGCGCTGGGCAATCTCCCGCAGCAGCAGGTCGCCGATGTCGTGGCCGAGCCTGTCGTTGATTTCCTTGAAGCCGTCGAGATCGATGAAAATCACTGCCAGTTGCAATCCATCACGGCGCGCACGCTCGATGGCATGGGCCAGCCGATCGTGGAAGAGGGCGCGGTTGGGCAGCCCGGTCAGCGGGTCGTGGAAGGCGAGATACTGGAAGCGTTCGTTGGCCAGATGGAGCGCGGTGATGTCGTGGAACACCGAGGCATAGCAGGCCGGCATGCCGTCGCGGGGCGCGATGCGATTGATCGTCTGCAGGATCGGATAGGCGGTGCCGTTCTTGTGGCGGTTCCAGATCTCGCCCTTCCAGCGTCCCTCGTTGAGCAGCGAGTTCCAGAGTTCCTCGTAGAAGGACGGCGGATGATGGTCGGACTTGAGCAGGCTCGGCCGCCTGCCGATGGCCTCGCCGGCGCTGTAGCCGGTGATGTGGCTGAAGGCCGGATTGACGGCGATGATGGAGCCGCGTTCGTCGGTGACCAGGATGCCTTCGCTGGTGCTCTCCATGATGCTGCTGGCCAGCCGCAGGCGGGCTTCCATGATGCGCGCCGGGTCGGCGGTTCCATCGAAGAGCATGCGAAACCACTGCTCGTCGGCAGCCATGCCCTGCTTCTCGCTGGCGTCGATTTGATCGCTCATGCCAGGCACTCTCTCTGTCGGTTTGTTGTTGGATGCGTTACCTTTATGAGGGCATTAATACACCTTTTGACGATGTCAGACAAGCTTTGATGTAGGTGCTACTTGCATTGCGGTTTGAACAGGATTAATATGAACGTTCATTCAATATTAGTCCGCAATGGCCCGCAAACCCGCCAACCTCGAACCCGGCAAGATTCGCGAAACGGTGCTCGCCGCAGCTCTGCACCTGTTCGCCATGCGCGGCTATTTCAACACCTCGGTGCCCGAAATTGCCCGCGCTGCGCAGGTGAGCGTGGGGTCGATCTATCACCACTTCAAGGACAAGGAGGACGTGGCGCGGGCGCTGTATTACGGATTGATGGATGGCCTGCAGGGCGAGCTCGCCGTCATCGCGGAGCGCCATGAAAGTGCTCACGATCGCTGCCGCGCGATCATGGCGATGCTGTTCCAGCTTACCGAGAACAATCGCGAGGCTATGGAATTCATGCTTCATGCCAAGCATCGCGAGTTTCTGCCCGACGATCCGCCGGTCTGCTCGTCGCGCCCATTCGCGACCATGCGCGCCTTTGTCGAAGCGGGCATGGACCGGGGCGAAGTGCGCCGCGCCGATCCGATGGTGGCGACCGCGTCATTGTTCGGCGGAGCGATCCGCCTCATCACCGCGCGCCTCGACGGTGCCCTCGACACCCCGCTGCCCGGCTTGCTCGATGCCTGCTGGGAGTGCGGCTGGCGTGGCATCGCCGCTTGACGCTTTTTTTATTTCCACCATATCGAACGACTGTTCATTCTAAAGGAGAAACAAATGCAATCGATGGCCATCGTGGTACGTGACGATTCCTACGACAAGATCCTGACGCCGCTCGCCTTCGCCTATCTCACGGCGACCGAGGGGACGCAGGTTGACATCCTGTTCGTCAATTGGGCGGTCAAGGCGCTCTCCGTCGAGGGCGCGGCGGCGCTGCGCATCGATGGCCGCCACGGCGCAGAGGAGGAGATGGTGCGCGCCGGCGTGGCGAAAGCCGGCCTGCCGACCGAAATCCATGACGTGATCAAGGCGCTGAAGGCGACCGGCTCGGTGAATTTCTATGCCTGCAGCCTGGCCGGCGCGATCTTCGGCGTGAATGAAGGCAACCTGATCCCCGAGGCGTCGGGCATCGTCGGCGCGGCCTGGTTCCTCAACGAAAAGGCCCTCAAGGCCGATCACTGCCAGTATTTCTGAGGAGGATGCCCATGAACGCGCCCTGCGCCACCCATACGCTGGATACCAGCGGCAAGTGCTGCCCGATGCCGATGGTCGAGACCAACAAGACGATGAAGAACCTGGCCGTCGGCGACGTGCTGGAAATCATTGCCACAGATGTCGGCACGCGCACCGATATCCCCTCGTGGTGTGCACGCTCGGGACAAACCCTGCTGTCGGTCGTCGAAGAGAACGGCGTGCTCCGCTACCATGTCCGCAAGGAAAAGTGATCCGCACGAGCTGTGCGGCGGCTGCGTCTACTTCCCGGCCAACCTGCCGCCCACCGCCTATGCGCCGGAGGACTGGGCGATGCTGCAGGCGCGCGACTGCTCCTTCGATCTTGTCCCTGGCAGTGCGGAGTGCAGGATAAGTCGCAAGACCAGTTGCGCCATCGTCAAGCCATGTCTGCGGGAGTAATTCAAACCCGCCAGGCGGTTTCGTGGCCCAGGCGCTCGGCCAGAAAGTCGATCAGCGCGCGCACGCGCTGGGGGACGAGCCGGTTGCCGGGAAGCAGGGCATGGATGCCCAGTTCGGCTTGCGGAAAGTCGGCGAGGATTTCATGCACCTGTCCGGCGTGCAGCGCAGCGGCGCAAATGAAGGCCGGCGCGCAGGTGATGCCGAAGCCGGCGACCGCGGCCTGCAGCAGCACGTCGCCGTTGCCCGCCTGCAGCCGGCCGCGCACGGGAAAGCCCTGCGGGCGCGCATCGATGAGGAACTCCCACAGCAGCGGGTTCGGATTGCCGCTGTAGGCCAAGCATTCGTGGTGGATCAGCTCGTCCGGATGGCGCGGCGCGCCGTGGCGGGCGAGGTAATCCGGTGACGCCACCACGCACATCCTGCTGGTGCCGATGCGCCGCGCCACGTCGCCGGGCGCCAGCCGGCTGGCGATGCGCACCGCGAGATCGATGCCCTCCTCGAACAGGTTGCTGCGCTGCTCGCTGTAGTCGGCATTGAGACTGACCTCGGGATGTTCGGTCGCGAATTCGAGCAGCAGCGGCGCGAGGTGGCGTATTCCGAAGCTGAGCGGCAGGCTCAGGCGGATCGGCCCGCGCAGCACCTGCCGCTCGCCGGCCAGATCGGACTCGGCGCTGTCCACCAGATTCAGGATAACGCGGCACTTTTCGAGATAGGCCGCGCCGCCCGAGGTCAGCGAGAGCCGCCGCGTGCTGCGCGCCAGCAGCTTTACCTGCAGATGCGCTTCGAGCGCGGCGATCTGGCGCGTGACCACGGAACGGGCCACGCCCAGTTCCTGGGCGATGGCGGAGAAGTTGCCCCGTTCGGCGACCCGCACGAACAGGCGCATGGCATCGAGCCGGTCCATTGTTGCTTTTCCTGGAACAAAGATGCGCTCATTGTCACCTATTTCGCTCCGAAGGTTTCACCTACAGTGCGTCCATCGCTTTCGGAGACATCATCATGTTGCCGCAATCCACCGCACTGCCCAGTCTGTTCGTGCCCCACGGTGCCCCGACCTTCGCCCTGCGCCCCGGCGTCGCCGGCGCCACGCTGGCGCGCGCGGCGGCGCGTCTGCCGCAACCGCGCGCGATCATCGTCGTCAGCGCGCACTGGGACACTGCCGTTCCGACCGTCGGGCTGGCCGAGCGTCCCGAGACGATCCACGACTTCTGGGGCTTCCCGGCGCAGTTGTTCCGTATCCAGTATCCCGCCACCGGCTGCCGCGAAGCGGCGCGGGAGGTCATCGAGCGCCTGAACGCCGCCGGCTTCGCCGCGGCGGGCGATCCGCAACGCGGCCTCGACCACGGCGCCTGGATTCCGCTGCGGATGATGTTTCCCGATGCCGACGTGCCGGTGATCCCGCTCTCGATCCAGAGTCATCTCGGTCCCGCCCATCACCACGCGCTCGGCCGGGCGCTCGCGCCGCTCGCGGCGCGGGGCTTTCTGGTGATCGCCTCGGGCAACCTCACGCACAACCTCGGCGATTTCCGCCAGGCCTACCTGCAGGGCGGAGAGGCGCCCGCCTATGTGCGCGAATTCGCCGACTGGTTCTGGCAGCGCGTCAAGGCCCGCGATCTGGCGGCCTTGCTCGACTATCGCCAACAGGCACCGCACGCCGTGCGCGCCCATCCCGACGACGACCACCTGCTGCCGTTTTTCGTGGCCCTGGGGGCCGGCGGGGAGGGCGGCCGCGTCAGGCGCCTGCATGCCGGCATCGACGATTACGTGCTGGCGATGGATGCCTTCGCCTTCCAACCCGCAACCCCGACCCTCAACTCGTAAAAGGAGACTCACCATGTCGAAAATCGCTGTCGTGTTCCATTCCGGCTACGGCCATACCCTGCGCGTCGCCGAGGCCGTCGCCGCCGGCGCGGGCGCCGAACTGGTCCCCATCGACGCCGATGGCAACCTGCCCGCCGACGGCTGGGAAACGCTGAATGCCGCCGACGCCATCGTCTTCGGGTCGCCCACCTACATGGGCAGCGTGAGCTGGCAGTTCAAGAAATTCGCCGACGCCTCCAGCAAGCCCTGGTTCAGCCAGGCATGGAAGGACAAGCTGTTCGCCGGTTTCACCAACAGCGCGACGATGAACGGCGACAAGCTTTCGACCTTGCACTACTTCTTCACGCTCGCCATGCAGCACGGCGGCCTCTGGGTCGGCACCGGGATGATGCCGTCCAACACCAAGGCCGCGCAGCGCAACGACATCAACTACGTCGGCTCGTTCGGCGGCGTGATGACGCAGTCGCCGTCCGACAGCAACCCGGACGAGATGTTCGCCGGCGACCTCGCAACCGCGCGGCTGTTCGGGGAGCGTGTCGCGGCGGCCACGCGCCGTATCGCTGGCTGAGTGCCGTCCCGCCGGCGCCGACTTTCAATCCGGGACGGTCAGCGGCTTGCCGTTGTCCTTCGGGCCGAGGCCGAGCAGGAAAGGCACGGCGCTCTCGGCCCAGCGTTCCCGCGTCGGGTAGTGGCCCGCATCGATGCGGGGTTTCGACATAGGCGACTCCATGGGTGTTTCTGCTAGTATCCATGCCAATGGGCTTGCATGCAACTCTTCGCCGCTTCCTGCGGCCGCTCCTGTTCGGAGCGGTGTTTATCCTGTACGTCTGCAGCGGGATCACGCACGCGCGCGAAGTGCGTGTCGGCGTCTATGCCAACGCGCCGAAGATTTTTCTGGACGATGCCGGCAAGCCGTCCGGCATCTTCATCGACCTGCTCGAAGCCATTGCTGCAAAGGAAAGGTGGCAGCTGCGCTATGAAACCTGCGTGTGGGAGGCCTGCCTCGATGCCCTGCGCGACGGCCGGCTCGACCTGATGCCTGATGTCGCCTATTCGGCCCAGCGCGACGAGATCTTCGATTTCCATGCCACGCCCGCCCTGCACAGCTGGTCGCAGGTTTTCGCGCGCCGGGAACTGGCGATCCGCTCGGTGTTCGACCTCGATGGCAAGCGGGTCGCGCTGCTGAGCGGCAGCATCCAGGAAAAGAACTTTCAGGGCATGGTCGAGGGCTTCGGCCTCAAGGTGAAACTGCTGCGTGTCGATTCGCTCGACCAGGCCTTTGCGCTGGTGTCCGCCGGCGAGGCCGATGCAGCGATCAGTAACAACCTGTTCGGCGACTACAATGCCCCGAGCTACCAGATGGTGGAGACCCCGGTCGTTTTCCAGCCGGCTCAGCTCTTTTTCGCCACCACAAAGGGCAGGAACGCCGAACTGCTGACGGCCATCGACCGGCAGCTCAATGCCTGGCGCAGCGAGGCCGATGCGCCCTACATCCGCATCCTCGAGAAATGGCGCGGGGAAATGCCCAGCCGCCTGCCCTCGCATGTGGTGCAGATCCTCGGCGGACTGGCTGTCAGCGTACTGCTGCTGCTGGCGGGCGTCGCCGCGCTGCGCTGGCAGGTCAGGCGGCGCACGCATGACCTGCAAGAGAGCGAAGGGCGCCTGCGCACCATCCTCGACAGCCTCGATGCCTGCGTCTACCTGAAGGATCCCGAGGGACACTACCTGTTCGCCAACCAGGCTGTGCTCGATCTGTGGCGGGTCCCGCTCGAAGCCGTGGTCGGCAACACGGATGAGCGGTTCTTCGTTGCGGACACGGCAGCCAGGATTCGCGAATTCGACCGGCAGGTGCTCGCGCAGGGCGACCTCCAGCGGTGCGAGGAGGTAACCACCGTGCCCGCCACCGGCCAGACCGTGGTGTATCAGAGCACCAAGCTGCCCTTGCGCAACGCCGATGGCAGCATCTATGCCCTGTGCGGCATCTCGGTCGACGTCACGGCGCGCAAGCGCGCGGAGGAGGCGATCGCCCAGAGCCGCGATCTGCTCGAGGAACAAGTACGCCAGCGCACGCGGGAGTTGAGCATCGCCAAGGAGGCGGCGGAAAGCGCCAACATCGCCAAGAGTGCCTTCCTCGCCAACATGAGCCACGAAATCCGCACCCCGATGAACGGGATGATCGGCATGATCTCGCTGGTGCGCCGCCGCAGTACCGATCCACTGACGCGCGAGCAGCTCGACAAGGCCACCGGCGCCGCCGCGCACCTCCTCGAGATTCTCAACGACATCCTCGATCTCTCGAAGATCGAGGCCGAGCGCCTGGTCATGGAGCAGGTCGATTTCCGGCTCGGCGAGACGCTGGCGGACCTCGCGGATCTGCTGGCGCACAAGGCAACCGAAAAGGGCTTGCGCTTCGCGGTCGAATGCCCGCCGGAACTCGCGGGCGCGCTGTTTCGCGGCGATCCGATGCGCCTGCGCCAGGTGCTGGCCAACCTGGCGGGCAACGCCATCAAGTTCACCCCGGCGGGCTCGGTCACGGTGCGCGTGCGGCGCAGCGCCGACCGCCTGCGTTTCGAGGTGGCGGATACCGGCATCGGCATCGCCCCCCACGAGCGCGGACGTCTGTTCAGGGCCTTCGAACAGGCCGACGGCTCGACCACCCGCGAATACGGGGGCACCGGGCTCGGACTGGCGATCAGCAAACGGCTGGTCGAGATGATGGGCGGGGAAATCGGCCTCGAAAGCGAACCGGCCCGTGGCAGCCTGTTCTGGTTCGAGCTGCCCCTGACGCTGGTCGCGCCGGCGACGGTTGCTGTCGCTGCCCAGCCGATCCCGGTCTCGGCCGAGGCGCAACTCAAAAACGCATTCCCCGGAGCGCGCATCCTCCTGGTCGAGGACGAGCCGGTCAATCAGGAGGTGGCCTGCACCCTGCTCGAAGAGGCCGGGTTGAGCGTCGAGCGGGCGAGCAATGGACAGGAAGCCGTCGCCCTGGCCGCGGCCGGCCAGTTCGACCTGATCCTGATGGACATGCAGATGCCGGTCATGAACGGCATCGAGGCGACGCGCCGGATCCGCGGCCTGCCCGGCTATGCACTAACCCCCATCCTGGCCATGACGGCCAATGCCTTCGAGGAAGACCGGCAAGCCTGCCTCGCAGCCGGCATGAACGACCACATCGGCAAGCCGGTGGTGCCCGAACGCCTCTTCAGCGGCGTTCTCGAGTGGCTTCGGCAGGCCGACGGTGCCGGCGCACCCTCGGGCTAAGCGGGCACCGACAGGCAGCCCTCCCAGCTCAGTTCCTCCTCGTCGCCCAGTGGCTCGATCACCGGATTGATCAGAATCGTGCGGGGCACCGGCTCGGCCTCCGGATAACGATCGCTCCGCTCGAAGCCGAAGATCACCACCTGCAAACCCACGCCGATCTGCGGCACGGCCAGCCCCACGCCGCCCGCAGCCGCCATCGTGTCGAACATGTTGCGGATCAGCGCCTGCAGGGCAGGGTTCGGATGGTCATTGATTTGGCAGGAGACTCACTCGAGGTTTCTTCGTAACATCGTCGGATGATGAGTGTACGCTTCACCCTTCCAGATAACGAAGTGGAGATCACGGCGACCCGTGCGCAAGGGGCGGGTGGCCAGAACGTAAATAAGGTCGCGAATGCCGTGCATCTGCGCTTCGATATCCAGGCTTCCTCCTTGCCCGAGGCGGTCAAGCAAAGGCTGCTGGCGCTCGGCGATCAGCGCATCAGCAAGGACGGTGTCGTCATCATCAAGGCCCAGGAATACCGGAGCCTCGAAGGCAATCGACGGGAAGCCTTGCGGCGCCTCCATGAGTTGATCGACAGCGTTGCCGTCCTGCCCAAAAAACGCCGGCCGACCCAGCCCACCCGGACATCGGTCAAAAAGCGGCTGGACAGCAAAACCCGGCGCGCCACAATCAAGGCCGGGCGCGGCAAGGTCAGCGAGTAAGCTATACCGCGGGCCAATTCACGTTTAATCCAGGACAGAACACCATGGCAAAACCCTTGACCTACGAAGCCTATCTCGACGAAGTCACGACCCTCATCACCGAGAAGTACGATGTCGCGGACAAGCTTGCGATTGCAATGGTGATGCAGGCGCAGGAGGAAGGGTTCTTCAGTGGCCACGACGACAACCCGAAGATCTGTACGCTGGATCGCGCCCATGAAGATGCCAGAACCGTTTTCAGGAAATACCACAGGAAACCATGACCATCGAACTTTCCCCCAACGAAGCCCGCGTGATCGGGTGCCTGCTGGAAAAGGAAATCACCACGCCGGAGCAGTACCCGCTGTCGCTGAACGCCCTGACCAATGCCTGCAATCAGAAGAGCAACCGCGAACCCGTGCTCGATCTAGACGAAACGACCGTGCAGAAAACCCTGGACCAGCTGATCAGGAAATACCTGGTTAGCGAAGAGAGCGGCTACGGCAGTCGTGTCGCCAAATACCGCCACCGCTTCTGCAACAGTGAATACGGCACGCTGAAATTCAGCCCGCAGGAACTAGGCATCGTCTGCGAACTCCTGCTGCGAGGGCCGCAGACGCCCGGAGAACTGCGCAGCCGGGCGAGCCGCCTGTGCGCATTGAAGGATGTCGCGGAAGTCGAGACCGCGCTGGATGCGCTGGCGCGGCGCGCAGATGGCCCCTTTGTCGTGCGCCTGCCGAGGGAGCCGGGCAAGCGCGAGTCGCGCTACGCGCAGCTGTTCGGCGGCGAGGTGCAGGGCGGTACGGAACAGGAAGATGCGTCGCCCTCCGGCGCCGAAGCTTCCCGGCTGGCCCAGCTGGAAGCGCGCGTGGCCGAGCTTGAAGCCGAGCTTGCCGCATTGAAGTCCCGGCTCGACGCGCTAGGATAGAGGCCTCATCGCCATCCACCGAACGCCACCATGCTGACCGTCCTCATCGCCCTCATCCTGCTCGCCGTCGCCGTCGGCGCCATTTACCTGCTGCTCAAGAACATGGGCGAGGAGGGTATCGAGATCGCTGCCCCGGGAAGCTGCAAGAGCGGAAGATGCGGCGTGCGGTGCTCGACCGGGAACGAATCGGGTAGTGCCCAGGAAGAAATACGAATGCAACTCGACGAAGCCGAGGAAAACAAGCGACAAGGCTGAGGCCGGCTGGAAAATTGATACGCCTCATGGATCAGTGCGATCCAAGCTGGAAAATGCGCAACCTCCCGGTAAATTCAAGATCATCGCCATGATGCATTTCCGTACCCTTGCCTCTGCCCTTGCCTCCGCCATGGCGATTTCACTCTCGATGCCGGCTGCCAGCGCTGAACCTGACCCGGTGCGCGCGGTGGTCGCCACCCTCGGCAACATCAACGGTCGCGCGTTGGCCTGCGGCCACGCCGAAGTCGTCAGCCGCGCCAAATCCATCGTCATTGCCCGCGTGGCCAAGACGCGCGAGCTCGGCGAAGCCTATGAGCAGGCCACCAGCGAGGCCTTCCTCGCCCAGGGTCAGCGCAAGGCGGAGTGTCCGCCGCGCGCCGCGCTGATGGTCGAACTGGAAGTCGCCGCCCGTCCGCTCAACCCGCCGAATGCCCACCAGCTGGCCGCCACGCCGGACATGCCCGAGGTCGGCATCAACCCGCGCTACCTGCTGCAGGCTGCAAACGGACGCGCCGTGATGGACGGCGACTTCAAGGACCGCTTCCAGCTGATCACCTTCGGCTACACCTTCTGCCCCGACATCTGCCCCACGACCCTGCTCGAAATGGCCGCGGTGCTCAAGCAGCTCGGCGACGACGCGGCCAGGGTGCAGGGCCTGTTCATCTCCGTCGATCCCGAGCGCGATACGCTGGTGCAGCTGCGCAACTACACCGGCTTCTTCGACGCCCGCATCCTGGGCGCCACCGGCTCGCCGGAACTGGTCAGGCGCGCCGCCGACAACTTCAAGGTGCGCTATGAGAAGGTGATCGACCCCAAGGTGAATCCCGCCCATTACGCGGTCGATCACACGGCGGGCATGTTCCTGCTTGCGCCCGGCGGCCAGTTCCTCGCCAAGTTCCCCTACGGCAAGCCGGTGGATGAGGTCGTTGCCCGCCTGCGCGAGGAGATCGCCCGGCGAGCATCCACCGACGGTGCATCGCTGCAAGGAGCATCAAAGTGAATCGATTCAAGCCCAAGCTGATGCTGGCCGGCCTGCTCGGCGCCGCCATGAATTGCGGAATCGCTCATGCCGCCGGTGCGGCAGACCAGCTCACGGTCAGCGATGCCTATATCCGCCTGGCGCCACCCGGGGCCATGGCGACCGGCGCCTACATGACGATCCGCAACGCCGGCCCCCGGGAAGTCCGGATCGTCAAGGCAGCCAACACGGTCTCGCGCATCACGGAGCTGCATACCCACCTCAACGAGGGCGGCGTCATGAAGATGCGCCAGGTGAAGGACATCCCCGTGCCGCCGGGCGGCGAAACGGTGCTCAAGCCAGGCGGCCTGCATGTCATGCTGATCGAAATGCGGCTTCCGCTCAGGGAAGGCGACCTGGTGCCGATCACCCTCGGCCTGGACGACGGGAGCAGCAAGGTGATCAGCGTGCCCGTGAGAAACCCGGGTTCGGGCTCCGGTTCCATGGGCGGGATGGCCGGGAAAAAGCACTAGCCATACGGCCTCCCAATAGCCGTCCTGCCAGCGCCGAGTTTCAGTCGTCCGGCTGGCCCGCCAACTCGGGGAAAAGTACGTCTGTAAAGCCGAAGCGCGTGAAGTCGCGCATGCGCATCGGGAACAGCTTGCCGATCAGGTGGTCGAACTCGTGCTGCACGACACGCGCATGGAAGCCCGCCACCGTACGGTCGATGGCCTTCCCGTCCGGATCGACGCCGCGGTAGCGGATGCGGCTAAAGCGCGGCACCTCGCCGCGCAGGCCGGGCACCGACAGGCAGCCCTCCCAGCCCGTTTCCTCTTCGTCGTCCAGCGGCTCGATCACCGGGTTGATCAGGATCGTGCGCGGCACCGGCGCCGCCTCCGGATAGCGCGCGCTCTTCTCGAAACCGAAGATCACCACCTGCCGTCCCACCCCGATCTGTGGCGCCGCCAGCCCCACGCCGCCTGCGGCTTCCATCGTGTCGAACATGTCGCGGATCAGTTCGCGCAGCGCCGGATCGGCAAGGTCGCCGACCGGCTCGGCTACTTGCAGCAGCCGGGGATCGCCCATTCGGAGGATGGTTTTAATGGCCATTAGACTATTTACTTGCAACAGACTGATTATTATTTGCGCGCTTTTTTCGCCGCGAAACCTACTAAATCTAGTGGTATAAATTTTCTCATCCACTAGATAAATTGTTAACTTATTGATTATTCAGTAGACAAAAATTTTTTACTTTGCAGCTGTTTGAGGTGCCGCTATTCTTGCAAAAACTATCCACAGCTAACCGAAAGGAGGGCGTATGAGACTGATCTTATTAACCTTGGCCGTTGTTGATTGCCTCCCGGCAACGGCCTAAAGGAAGGCCCCGGTAACCTTTCTGACTCTTGCGGGGACAGAGATTACCGGGGCCGTGGTGGCATCTTGCGAGGCCTCCCAAGTAGTACTGGGAGTAGCCAATGTAATTCAAGCCGTCCATCAGGACAACCCCTTTTATGAGGTCTATATGGCTACAAATCAGAAGATCGGCCGCAATGCCGGTAACGGGCAATTCACCACGGTGAAACAGGCGCAACAGTATCCGAAGACGCATGTCGTCGAAACGATCAAGCACCAACCACAGTCCTCGCCACAGTCCAGTAAGAAGCGTTAATAGATAACCCGTAGCACCCCAAGGCCCTCGGGCCTTGGTTCTTTAATGTAAGTGCTCTAGTCCTGCTTTTCCATATTTTTTGCCACGGCCAGCGCCGACTTTCAAGCCGCCTGCGGCACCGCCAGCATCCGCTTGATCTCGGGCACGCAGGAGCCGCAGGATGTGCCGCACTTACTTAAGTTTTTCCTGCAGCCACGGCAGGTTGGTGCCGGCGGCGAACGGGACGAAATCGGCGATTGACCATGGCGGCCGGAGCCCGAGATCCTCCCCGAATTCTCATTGAATTGCCTATGCGCTCCATACCTCCATAATGTAAGTAGGCATTTCACGCCGGGGTTGCTGGCCGGCAACCCCCTTGGGTGAGCAGGCATGAACCACGATAGACGCACCGATACCTTGCCATGCGCGATCCTTGCTGCGACAGGTAGGCTTTTGGCCGTCCTGTTTCTCGCATGGACGCCTCTCTCTATAGCCGGCGCGCTCCCCGACACTGATGAGATGGCCCGGTGGCTCGCCGGGATGAAGACCGACCCGAGAGGTCCCTTCGACGGGATTTACTGGTTCTGCAAGGACGGTGCGGTGCTGCCCCCCGAAGCTTCTGCCTGCGCGCCCCATGGGGGCGGCATCCAGCACGGGAGGCTCGGCGAACGCGCCCGCGCGCTCCGGGAAGCCGGTTTCCTGGTGGGCAACGTGCTGGCCGCCACCGATTCCGAGGCCCTGGCCGCCACGCCGGGACAAGCGGCGCTGAAGGCCATCCTGCTGGAGCGTTATCTGGTTGCGGCGGACAACGGCTGGATTCTGCGCCGGGCGCGCTACTACCGGGGCGCCTTCCAGGTGGAGGACGAGATTGCGGCCGCAGAGGCGATTCTGGCCGCTTTAGCCGCCCGCCAGCAAGGGGAACGGGACTTTCTGCTGCTGCGCCAGGCGGCGCTGCTGCTGCCGCTGCCGCACAATGGCGCGACGGTGACGCGCTCCCACGAACTCTCCTCCAGTCTCGCCACTCTGGATGCCGGCTTCGCGCCGCTGCGCAACAAGCTCCACTCGCAGCCGGATGCCGCCGACGCCGGGCGGGTGCGGGCCTATGCCCGCCAGCAGGGGCGCAGCGAGCCCGAGTTCGAGCAACTCGCCCAGGCCATCGAAACGCTCTTCGCCACCCGCGACCTGAAGCAGCCGCTGAATGAACTGGCCGGGCGCCTCGACAGGCATCCCTTTGCCGGCCAGTTGCGGCGCTTTGCCCGGGAACTTGAAGCCCCCCTGTCGCCCGCGCAGCGCTTCGCCGCCAGCGCGGCATTCCTGGCTGAATTGCGCGCGGCCCTGCCGGAACTGCCGCAAAAGCTGCGCGTGTCGGCGCTGCGGCTCAGTCTGGATGTCGAGGCCACGGCCTTCGCCAGCGGCCGCGGCTTGCAGGGCGACCTGTCGCGGGCGCGCCCGGCCGAGCGGCTCGCCGTGCTGGGCAGCGCCGCCGAGGCCCTGTACGGCGTGGGCCTGCTCACCGCCCGGGAGCGTCAGGCGACGCGCGAGGCGCTCGACCGCCTGGCGGTGCCGAGCCTGCCCCTGGAGCGTTACCGCGCCGAACTCGGCTATCTGGCGCGGGTGCCCGCCTGGGCCGGGCGCGAGCTCGCCTTCCACTTCGCCGCTGCGGTGACGGGGCTCGCCCGCATCGAGCCTCTGGCATCCCAGTTCATCCCCGACCGCCTGCGGGCAAGTCCGCTGCTGGTCTATTCGGCCTTGCTGGATGGTCTTTTGCAGGAGGCCAACAGCCTCGCCGGGATCGAGCACGAGATATTTGGCCAATCAGTTGGGGCGGGGTTGCGCGCCCTCAATCCGGGCCTGGCCCGGG
>JAJZSW010000016.1 GCA_021849505.1 Pseudomonadota bacterium | reverse complement strand
CGACGTGGCGATCGGTTTCGGCGGCGCGTCCGGCAACTTCGAGCTGAATGTCTTCAAGCCGCTGATCGCGCACAACCTGCTGCAAAGCATCCGCCTGCTCGGCGACGGCATGCGCAGCTTCGAGGCACATTGCGCCCGGGGCATCGAGGCCCGGCGCGAGCGCATCGCCGAGCACCTCGACCGGTCGCTGATGCTGGTCACGGCCCTGGTACCCAGCATCGGCCATGACCGTGCCGCGGAAATCGCCCGCAAGGCGCAGCGGGAAAACAGCACGCTGCGCGAAGCGGCCCTGACGCTGGGCTACCTTAGCGGGGAAGAATTCGACCGGCAGATGCGTTCCGTCCTGTCGCCGCCGTCCCATCCGGAAAGGAGTTAGCCGTGGAACGCTCCCCCTACGACATGAGCAGCTTGTTCGCCCAACTGGGCGTGGCCAACGACGAGCAATCCATCGCCCGGTTCGTCAAGAGCCACGCGCCGCTGGAGGGTGCCGTGCAATTGCATGAAGCCGCCTTCTGGACTGCGGCGCAAGCCGGTTTTCTGCGCGAAGCCACACTCGACGACGCGGAGTGGGTCGTCATCGTCGATACACTGAATTCGGCACTGCACCGGGGGCATTAGCCCGCCGGCAGGTTCGCGCGCGCCCGCGCCCGCTGCTTGGCGGCCACGTAGTCGGCATGGCCGACGTGCAGCAGGTCGGCCAGCTTGCGCATCAGGTGCAGCTCGTGGGCATCGAGATGGCCATCGACCATCGCCACATGCCACAGGTTCTCGACGATGCGCGCCTTCTGCACGGCATCGCAGTGCCGGTTGATCAAGGCAGTGAACTGGTGGTAGTCGTGCGCCTGCCGCGCCTCCTGATCGGCCAGCGCGACCAGCGTGGCGAGTTCGTCTGCACTGAGGCCGAATTCCCGCCGCAGCGTCGCCGCTATGGCGTCGTGCTCCGCCGCCGTGAGGCGCGCATCCATGCGCATCATCTCCAGCAGCAGGGCCGCCGTCGCCACCTGCAGCGCATGTGCGCCGCCGGCCGCATCCGGCCGCGTGCCGGGCTCGATGAACTTGCTGAAGTACTCCTTGATGCTGGTGATCATGGGCAGGGTATCGGTGGGTCCGTGACCGGGCCATTGTAGCCAGACGCCCAAGATCGACGGCAGAAACCGATCACGAAAGTCGGCGCTGGCAGGACGGCAGGTCCCGGCCGACGCCGGGGCTCCTGACGCTGCTGACATTGAGCGACTGCTCGGGGGCACCTACAATGGCACATCCACTCGAAATTCAACAGAGGCAAACAAGCCATCCATGACCCCCGCCGATCTTTCAGCCCTCGAAACGATCGTGCGCACTGTCGCGCGCGAAGAGTTGCTTGAACGCTTCCGCCGCACCAGCCGCCGCGAAAAGGCGGATGGCAGCTGGCTGACCGAGGCCGACCTGGCGATGCAGTCGCGCTTGCAGGCAGAACTCGCCGCGCGCCACCCCGGCATCGCCCTGCTGGGCGAGGAAATGGAGAAGGCGGAGCAGGAGCGGTTGCTGACCGGGGCGGGTAAAGCAAGCAGCGCAGACCACGGCGGGCTATGGATTCTCGACCCGCTCGACGGCACCAGCAACTATGCCGCCGGGATTCCGCTGTTCGCCGTTTCGCTGGCGCTGATGCGCCAGGGCCGCATCGAGGCCGGCATCGTCTTCGACCCGATGCACGACGAGTCCTTTGCCGCCCTGCGGGGCCATGGCGCCACGCTCAACGGCGCACCGCTGCGCGCACCCGCGTCCGCCATCCCGCTCGCCAAGACGACCGCCTGCATCGACTTCAAGCGCCTGCCCGCCGCGCTGGCGGCACGCATTGCCGCGACGCCACCCTATTCCTCGCAGCGCTCGATCGGCTCGGTCGCGCTCGACTGGTGCTGGGTGGCGGCGGGCCGCTTCCACCTGTATCTGCATGGCCGGCAAAGCCTGTGGGACTACGCCGCGGGCAGCCTGATACTGGCGGAAGCCGGCGGCCATGCCGACACCCTCGACGGCCGGCCGGCGGCGCTGGACCTGGTGCCGCGCTCCGCCGTCTGCGCCGCCGACCGCGGGCTGTTCGAGCAATGGCTCGACTACCTACTAAACCAGGGACGACTCAATCAAGCTGCGGGTAGCATCAACGATGCTTGAAGCCCGCCCAATGAAGATTTGGCCAGCACCAAATCACCACCGTACATTCGTGCCAGATCTGCGGTGATGGCCAGCCCCAGTCCCGTACCGGGAACCTGCTCGTCTGCACGAGCACCTCGTTTGAGTACTTTGTCGCGTTCGCTTTCCGCGATGCCCTTGCCATCATCATCGACGTTCAGCCGAAGCTTGCCGGATACGGCTGCCACCCGGATCTCAATCCGCGACTTGGCCCACTTGGAAGCGTTGTCGATCAGATTCCCCAGCATTTCCTGCAAATCCTGTTCCTCACCACGGAATGACACGCTGACTTCACCGGGAATTACAACAAATTCGAGATGGCGGTCTGCATGCACACGTTGCATGACCCGCACCAGTCCCCGGATCACGGGCTCAACCGCGGTGCGCATGCCCGGAACTTGTACCGCTGCGGCGACCTGTGCCCGGGTCAGATGGTAATCGACCTGCTTGTGCACGGTTTCGAGTTGCGTTGCGACCAGACGTGCCAAGTCGTCATCCCGCTTCTCGGGAGCATTGGCGGCATTGGCGAGGACGCTCAGCGGGGTTTTAAGCGCATGGGCAAGGTTGCCGGCTTGCGTTCTGGCGCGCTCAACCACTTCGGCGTTTTGCGCCAGCACACTGTTGAACTCATTCACCAGCGGCATGATCTCGTTCGGGAACGTGCCTTCCATGTTCCTGGCATCTCCATGCCGCACCCGCCCGAGTGCCGCCTGCAGGCGGCGCAGAGGCGCAAGACTGACAAAAACCTGCATCAATGCGGCGAACGTCAATCCGAGCCCCAGTATGCCCAGCGCCAACCAAAGCTGGCCCTTGAATTCCTCGACAGGCTCTGTCATCAGGCTCTCGTTGGCCGCGACCATCAACCTTAGAAGATGCGCGTCAATGGTGACGGCACGTTCCACCACCCTCAGGACAACCCCCTGGGGGCCATTGATCCGATGCCGGTGTATTTCTCCGTCCGCCAGGGCGTCGGCCGGCACTGCTATCGTCTCATCCCACAGTGAGCGGGAACGCAACACAGCCTTGAGCGGGGGATCAGCCGCCGCAGCGATCCGGTCGATTTGCCAGTACAGACCGGAAAGAGGTTTGTTGAGGCGCGGATCACTCGGAGGCAACCGTATTTGTGCCTGGTTCCGATCGTCCAGAAACAACTGCCCCGTTAGCTGATCCAGATGGTTTTTCAGTTCCGCATCGAACTGGGCTTCGACGTGCTGGTGGAAGAGTTGGCCAAGCCCCCAGCCTGCGACCAGAATCGAAATGACGATCCAGACGAGCGTCCCCGCCAACAGGCGCACGCGCAGGGAGTTGCGCAGGAGGGCAAAGTTCATTGCGCTTTATCGAGCCGGTAACCCAGGCCGCGCACGGTTTCGATCAGGCCCGGCGGCAGCTTCTTGCGCAAGCGGGCGATGAATACCTCGACCGTATTTGAATCGCGGTCGAAATCCTGGGCGTAAATATGTTCGGTCAACTCCGCTCGGGAGACGATTTCACCGGGATGATGCATCAGGTAGGCGAGCACCCGGTATTCATGGCTTGTCAGCGTCAAGGCGGTGCCATCCACACTGACACGGCTACTGCGGGTATCCAGTGTCAGCGGGCCGCAAACCAGCTCGGTACTGGCATGCCCGCCGGCACGGCGAATCAGGCCCCGGAGCCGAGCCAGCAACTCTTCCATGTGAAATGGCTTGGCCAGGTAGTCGTCCGCACCGGCATCGATGCCGGCCACTTTCTCCCGCCAGGTATCGCGTGCCGTCAGGATCAGCACCGGCAATGTACGGCCTGCCGCACGCCATTTCCTGAGTACCGTGATGCCATCCATCTGCGGCAGGCCAATGTCGAGCACGATGGCGTCGTAAGGTTCGGTTTCTCCCATGAAGTGGCCGTCGAGCCCATTGTGGGCCACATCCACCACATAGCCGACCGACTGGATGCCTTCGGCAAGTTGCGCAGCCAGAGTCGGCTCGTCTTCGACGACCAGAATGCGCATCAGCGAGACCCTCCCTGGCGAGGCGTTTTGTCATGCTTTTCCTTGAAACCGAGGATGGTGCCGTCGCGCGCGTGAATCTTCAACTTCATCAAGGCGCCTCCCTTGCGCAATAACTTGATTTCATAAACCCACTCACCCTTTTCGCGGTCGAGTTCAACCTCCATGACCTGGCCTGGATACTCGCGTTCGACCCGATCAAGAATCGTCCGCAACGGCAGCACGTCACCGGCTTCAACGGCTTGGCGGGCACGGTCATGGTCAGCGTTATCTGCGTAACTGACACCCGTGCCGAGCATCGCCAGCAGCATCATGACAAAGCCCGTCAGAGTGCGGCGCCATTGGGTGGTGATTCTCGACGACATCTTCATCTCCGAGGTTGTTCAGCCTGATCTTTTAGCGCTTTGAACCTGAACGCAGGATGAACAGGCGATTCAGCATTCATTCAGACGGAGTGGCGCAAAGTGCGTTCCACAGTCCGATAACCGCAAGGAGAAATGCATGAAGAACATGTTGGTCGTCATCCCGGGAATTGTCGCCATGATACTCAGCGGCGGGACACTCGCCGGTCCCCGCGAAGACCTGCTGGCTCAGTATGCGGCAGCCGCCAGGACAACAAGTTTTTCAGCGGCACGCGGCCAGACCCTGCATACGCAGAGCTTTTCGGGCGGGAAACCTGATACGCCCTCCTGTACCACCTGTCACGGCAAGGACACCCGGGGTGCCGGGCAGACCCTTGCCGGCAAGACCATCGAACCGGTTGCGGTGTCGGTGACGCCAACGCGTTACACCGATCCGGCCAAGGTCGAAAAGTGGTTCAAGCGCAATTGCACCGAAGTATTGGGGCGCGAATGTACCCCGCACGAGAAAGGTGACTGGCTCACCTTCGTGATTGGTCAGTAATCCGAACTCAAGGAGACTCCCGTGCGCAATCCCTATCGTCCGCTTGCCATCGGCCTCGTGACCCTGGCTTTTTCTGCCCTTGTACTAGCGCGTGCCCAGGCCGGCGACCGCCATTTCTTTGCACCGGTGGCCGATCCGGTCGTCAAGGAGGAGTGTGGCAGTTGCCATCTGGCCTTTCCCCCTTCGATGCTCCCGGCGCGATCCTGGCAACGCATGATGGGCGAACTGGACAAGCATTTCGGGGATAACGCCAGCCTCGATGCCGCTACCACCGAGAAGATTACCCGCTACCTCGTCGCCAATGCCGGCGATGCGGGCGGTCAGCGCTACAGCAGCAAATTCCTCAAGGGCGTGGCTGCCGGAGCCGCTCCGCAACGCATCACGGAATTGCCGAAGTGGGTCAGCGAGCATCGCAAAGTGCCCGACTGGGAGTGGCGCCACAAGGAGGTGCGCACCAGGGCGAACTGTGTCGCCTGCCATTCGGCAGCAGAGCAAGGCTATTACGACGAATGACCCTTTCCAATATCCATCCGCGCAGGAGATTTTCATCATGCCACCATTAACCATCGTTTCGCTGCTTGCCACTGTTTTTTTCTCGTTCTCGAGTCATGCCCAGGATGTCCGCTCTGCCAATACCGACACGGCGAGATGGCTGTCGATTGCCGAAGTGCACGCCAGACTGGAGTCTGCCGGCTATCGGAATATCGAGAAGATCGAACGTGAACACGGCAGCTATGAGGTCAAGGCAACCGATCAGGCAGGCCGGCGGATGAAGCTGTATGTACACCCCCAAACAGGGAATGTCATCGACCAGCGGAAGCGTGACGGCAAGCGTGACCAATACGACGGTGGCTATGCAAGGAACAATCAGCGCAACTCGGCTGACTGCAACGAGCGGCGCTGCCGTGACGACTTGCCCCAACAGGGAAGCGTTCAACCCGCCGCTGGAAAGTGATCCATCAGGAGTCCTGACATGAAAATCTTGCTCGGTTCGCTGCTGGCAATCGTCTCGGTCGCATGGGGAATGGATGTACTGGTCACGGGCGGCGGCAGTGGCGGCAGCCTGCCATGGCTTATCCGGCAGGAAGCGCTCTATTTGAGCGGCCTTTTATCCATTGCCCTGATGTCGCTGGCGATGTTTTTGTCTACGCGACCCGCTTGGCTTGAAGGGCCACTGGGTGGCATGGACCGGATCTATCGCACCCACAAATGGGCCGGCATTCTCGCCGTGAGCTTTGCGGTACTGCATTGGCTGATCGAAGAGATTGTCGGCGACATTCTCAAGGCGATGATCGGTCGCGAAGGGCGCATACCGAAGGAGAAAGACACCGGTTTTCTGGAAGTGATGCGCGACCTGGCCGAGGATATGGGCGACTGGGCGTTCTATGTGGTGCTGGTCATGCTGGCCGTCACGCTTTGGAAGCGCTTTCCCTACAAGACCTGGCGTATTACGCACCAGGTCATGCCGCTGATCTATCTGATGCTGGCGCTTCATGCAGTCTTCCTCGCACCAACTGATTATTGGGCTCGGCCAGTAGGAATCCTCCTGGGGATACTTCTTGCTGCCGGAATCTATGGCGCCCAGTACTCCCTGGTCGGCCGCATCGGGCGCGCACGCCAGGCCAGCGGCATCGTGACGGCCATCGAGCAACCTGCCCCTGACGTGCTGGCCGTCGGTTGCCAGCTTGACAGTAACTGGCGAGGTCATCGCCCCGGCCAGTTTGCGTTCATCACCTTCGACGAGAAAGAGGGTGCCCATCCTTTCACGATCGCCAGTGCGGATCGGGGTGATCGGAGCATCAGCTTCCAGATCAAGGCCTTGGGTGATTACACCCGCACCCTGGGCAAGCGACTGAAAATCGGCCATGCCGTCAAGGTCGAGGGACCGTATGGCCGTTTCTACATGGCCCGGCAGGATTCGAGCGCCCAACAAATCTGGATTGCCGGCGGGATCGGGGTGACGCCTTTCCTGGCATGGCTGGATTCCCTGCAGCAGACACCGAGCCAGGTTTCAGCGGACCTCCACTATTGCACGCGTGATCGATCGAATGACCCCTTTGTCTCCCGCCTGGAGGCAAGTTGCTCGGCATTACCCGGCATTCGCCTCCATGTGCATGGTGCCCAGCAGGGCGAAACATTGAGCGCTGCCGATGTTGCCGCTGCACAGGCTGGCTCACGCCGAACCGAAATCTGGTTTTGCGGGCCCCAAGGCCTGGCTGAGAAGCTCAAGCATGAGCTTGGGCGTATCGGGCAAGGCCGGTTCAGCTTTCACCAGGAAGCTTTTGAAATGCGGTGACACCTATTACCGAACTAACCGGAGGAAATTAAATCATGAAAACCATCTTGACCATCCTGCTTGCTCTGTCAATGACGACTGTACATGCCGCCACCACTGAGGTCCAAGCGGAATCCTGCGATCAAATCAGGGAACAGATCCGGGCGCATACGGGCATGCCGGCCAAACCCAATACGATCCTGCTGGGGAAGGTGGGTGCAAACAAGAAATGTCGATTCACGTCTGCCGAGGCATATCGTGCTGCCTGGGGTGACAAACCCTTGCCCAAGGACGATCGACGTGATCGTCGCTCGAAAGGGCGCGAGCACGGTGATGAATGAAGCAGATATCAAACGGATGTTGAATAAGGATTCCACAAGCTGAATGTGAGAGACTGCCAGAATCATGACGCCACCAGAAATGACCTCTGCCGCCTTGCTGCTCTGGATCGTATTGGGGATTACGCTGCAAATCGCGTTGTGGCTGGGTATCAGCTTCTGGCGACATTGGGGCGAGTATCAGCTCCTTCGCATGGGCTTAAATTCAACCAAAGGCAGTACCATTCCTCAATCGGAACTCCTCTCCAACAATACGGAGCCCCCATCGGCAGCGGTCTGGAACGGATTCAGAAACTTTCACGTCGATCGCCGGGAAATTGAAGACGTGGCGCGGACGATCTGTTCGTTTTATCTGGTTCCAGAAGACAAGCAGCCGCTGCCTGCCTTCAAGCCCGGCCAGTTCCTGACCTTCCGTCTGGACGTTCCCAAGGCCGACGGCAGCGGTACCGAGCAGATCACGCGCTGCTATTCCCTGTCGGATGCCCCCCAGTCCGACCATTACCGTGTTTCGATCAAGCGGGTGCCGCCCCCGCCGAGGAGCGATCATCCTCCGGGGCGCTCCTCGAACTTTTTCCACGACCATGTCCAGGTCGGTACGACGCTGCAAGTCCGCGCACCCTCGGGACATTTCTATCTCGAACCGGGCAGCAGCCCCATCGTCCTGATCGCCGGCGGCATCGGCATCACGCCCATGCTCAGCATGCTCGACTGGTGTCAGGCAAACCAACCCAGGCGCGAAGTCTGGTTCTTCCATGGCGTGCGCAACAGCAGGGAAACCGCCTTTGCAGCGCATCTGAACGCTATCGCCGCGGCCAACCCGAACGTGCATCTGCGCTTGTGCTTCAGCGACCCGCTGCCGGAAGATCGACTGGGCAAGGACTTCCATCACCACGGCCGCGTCGATGTGAATCTGTTCCGCATGGCATTGCCGCTGAAGCCATACGACTTCTACATCTGCGGGCCGACGCCGATGATGGAATCCCTGGTGCCGGCGCTGGACGACTGGGGCGTGCCCGATGCGCACATCCACTTCGAAGCCTTCGGTCCCGCGTCCATCCCCCGGCACAAAGCGGAGACTGCCGCGCCCGAGAGTGCCAGTGCCGCCCCCGTGGACGACATCATGGTGACCTTCGCCAAGTCGGGCAAGCAGGCCCGCTGGTCGCCGCAGGCGGGCAGCCTGCTGGAATTCGCCGAATCCCAGGGGATTGCGATCGACTCGGGCTGCCGCGCCGGGGGCTGCGGCACCTGCCAGACCACGATACGCTCCGGCGAGGTGGCCTACCGGCAATCGCCCGACTACGATCCCGAACCCGGCACCTGCCTGATGTGCGTCTGCACGCCCAAAACCAACTTGACGCTGGAGGCCTGAATGACGACACCCGGCACCGCCTCGCTCTGGCGCAACCATATCCTGCCCTTCACCCTCCTGGTAACCCTGCTCGGGGTGGCGACCGTCATCGGTGACTACTTCCTGCATCGCCTCGATCTGGTCTGGGTGGGCCGGTATCTCGGCATCCCGGGCACCTTGCTGATCATCATCTCGCTGACCTATTCCCTGCGCAAGCGCAAAGTCATCGCGTCCGGAAACGTCAAATCCTGGCTCGGCATGCACGAGATCGGCACCTGGCTGGGTTCCCTGATGGTGCTGCTCCATGCCGGGGTGCATTTCAATGCCATCCTGCCCTGGCTGGCCACGATCGCCATGGGCGTCAACGTCATCAGCGGCATGGTCGGCAAGATGCTGCTGGGACGCTCGCGCGAGCATGTCCAGGCCCAGCGCGAGCATTACCAGCTGCGCGGGCTGTCCAAGGCCGAGGTCGAGCAGGCGGTGTTCTGGGAGTCGGTGACCTTCGACGCCATGGCCAAATGGCGCAAGGTGCATATCCCGATCTTCATCGTCTTTGCGGTGCTGGCCCTGGGCCACATCGTCAGCATCTTCCTGTTCTGGGGCTGGCGATGAACAAGACCATCAAGATTATCCTGGCGGCCAACCTGATCGCCCTCGCCATCCTGAGCTTCGTCTATCCCCATCTGATGGTCGGTCCGGGCAAGCTGATTCCGGGCCACAGCCAGCTGGAAACGGACTGTTTTGCCTGCCACGCACCATTTTTCGGGACCACGACCGAACGCTGCATGAACTGCCACAAACCGGAAGAGATCGGCAAGCTCACGACCCTTGGGCAGCCGATCCGGAAACCGCTGACCAGCACGCCGTTCCACCAGAAGCTCCTGAAGCAGGATTGCCTGGCCTGCCATAGCGACCATGCCGGCGTGAAACGCTTCCGTGTTCACGGCCGGTTCAATCATGCCTTGCTCCAGGAAGATGCCCGCAAGGAATGCCAGTCCTGCCACAAGTCGCCCAAGGATTCCCTCCATGAGCAGATCACGGGGAATTGCAGCCAGTGCCATACCCAGGAGAAATGGGTGCCCGCGACCTTCGATCACGACAAGTATTTCGTTCTGGATCGCGATCACAACGTGAAATGCGTCACCTGTCATGAGCGCAACGACTACAGCCGCTATACCTGCTACGGCTGCCACGAGCACACGCCCGAGAAGATCCGGCGCGAACACATCGAAGAAGGCATCCGCGATTTCAAGAACTGCGTCGAATGCCATCGCAGCGCCGACGAGCACGACATCCGCATGCCGGACCGCGAGCGTGACCGCAAGAAACGGCATCACAAGGAGCGGGATGACCACTGATGCTTGCTGGTGCTGAAAGGGCGCTGTCTTCAGTGGCTAAAATGTCCGTCACCTGCCGTCTCGCCAGAACCGACTCTTACTGTCGTTACCTTCTCGCGAAAGATGAACTCTTGAAAAACATCCTGTTTTTGGCCCTGGGCCTATTGGGGCTGTCCACGGGCTGGGCTGCCTGCCGCCAGCATGAGATCACCCCGCCGCCGCAGGTCAGGATCAATGGCGATGCCGTGATGATCGTCGTGCACGAGTCCTCGACCTACGATGCCCGCTTTTCGACGAAGCGCGGCGTCGATGAGGCCATCCGCTTCGCCAAGGACCGGCAGATACCGGTGATCTACCTGCAGGACGACACGCCGGAAGAGTTCTACTTCATGGAGGACTGTCACCCGGACTACTGGGTGTTCTCGGCAGGCGGCGAGGTCAGCTTCGATGTCACGGCCAGCCATCTCTACATCGTCGGCGGGCACCTGGAACTGTGCATGTCGGCCGCCTTGCACGACATCATCCATCAATGGTCCAGGCGCGCCCCGCGCAACTACACGATCACCTATCTCATGGACGCGATCTACTCCAACGGCAAGATGATCGACCCTGCCGACCCCTTCTATCACGACTTCGACCGTTTCCTCGGCATCGTCACCTACGGCCGGCCCGGAGGCGAGCACTGGCCCAAGCTCAGCCTGCTGGAAACCATGGGCATCATCCGGAAGGAAGATCACCAGCTGAACTACCTCAAGCAGATCCTGCCGCGCTGGGACACCACCTTCCCCAAAAACTTCCGCATCGAAGTGCAGCTCAACAATTCGGTGAAGAAGGTCCTGCGTTCCGCGGAAGGCTGGTTTCCGCCCACGGTCCTGTTCCATTTCGTCGATTCCGCCCTGCTGCTTTCCGAACTCCAGCCCTCAGTGTCGAACTGAGTCGCAAGCCGCCACAAGTTCCTCCACACTTCCTCCAAGCGGGAATTCGCGCACCTATAATCGACCAGAATCACTGCACGCTCCAATGGCGGCTTGTCGCGCATGCTCCTCAACCTGATCAACAACATCGCCTTCCTTGTCGCCCTGGTGGCGGCGGGGCAGATCGTGATCGCGCGCTTTCAGAAAAAGCCCCTGAACCTCCACGTGCTGCTCGGGTTTCTGTTTGGCGGCGTGGCCGTGCTGGGCATGGCGAATCCCCTGGACTTCGTGCCGGGCGTGATTTTTGACGGTCGTTCGATCGTGCTGTCGGTCGCTGGCGTGGTGGGGGGAGGCGTGACCGCCGTGATCGCGGCGGTCATGGCAGCGATTTATCGCTACCAGTTGGGCGGCGGCGGCGCGACGGTCGGCATCACGGTCGTGCTGATGTCGGCATTGCTGGGCGTACTGGCGCGGCAATGGTGGTTGCGGCGCGGCCGGCCGCCGCAACCGTTCGATTATCTCGCCCTCGGCGTAGTGGTGCAACTGGTGCAGTTGGCGGCATTTACCCAGATACCCGAACGGGCGGGATATGCATTCATCCAGCAGGCCTGGTGGGTGCTGCTGCTGCTTTACCCGCTCGCCACCATGCTGCTCTGCCTGATTTTCCGCAATCACGAACAGCAGTTGATCGACCAGCAGACTTTGTCTTCCGCGCGTGATGCGGTCATCGCCGCGGAACGCGCCAGCATGGAGCGTTTTCATGCCTACTTCGACCATTCCATCGTCGGCCTCGCCATCACCAGCCTGGAGAAAGGCTGGATCGAGGTCAACGACGCACTGTGTCAGACTTTGGGTTACTCGCGGGACGAATTGACCCGCTTGACCTGGACGGAGCTGACCTATCCGGAGGACCTGGCACCCGACCTGGCGCAGTTCAACCGCATGCTGGCCGGCGAAATCAACGGCTATGCCATGGACAAGCGCTTCATCCACAAGGATGGTCACCTGGTCTATACGCGCCTGGCGGTCAGCCATGTGCGCAAGCCCGACGGCAGCCTCGATTACGTCGTGGCCATGGTGGAGGACATCAGCGAGCGCAAGCAGGCGGAAGTCGAACTCCAAAAGCATCGCGACCATCTCGAAGAGCTCGTCGCCTCGCGCACCGCCGAGCTCGCCGCCGCCAAGGAGGCCGCCGAAGCCGCCAGCCGTGCCAAGAGCGCCTTCCTCGCCAACATGAGCCACGAGCTGCGCACCCCGATGAACGGCATCATGGGCATGCTGGCGCTGGCGAAGCGGCGCATGGCAGACCCCAAGGGGCTGGACCACCTAGGCAAGGCCCAGGGCGCAGCCCAGCGTCTGCTCCACGTGCTCAACGACATCCTCGACCTTTCCAAGATCGAAGCCGAACGCATGGTGCTGGAAGACGTCCCCATGCATCTCGGCGGCGTTTTCGAAAACCTTGCCAGTGTGCTTGGCCACAAGGCCGAAGAGAAAGGCCTGACGCTGGAAACCGACTTGCCCGAGCCGCTCGCCCGCCTCCCGCTCATGGGCGATCCCATGCGCCTCGGCCAGATTCTGCTCAATCTGGCCGGCAACGCCGTCAAATTCACCGAACGGGGCCGCATCACCCTGCGCGTCCGGCCCGTCGCGGAGTCCCCGGTAGCCATTCAGGTCCGCTTCGAAGTCAGCGATACCGGCATCGGCATCGCCCCGGAGACCCTGGACAGGCTGTTCAACTACTTCGAGCAGGCCGACAACAGCATGACCCGCAAGTACGGGGGCACCGGCCTGGGGCTGGCCATCAGCAAGCGGCTGGTGGAGCTGATGGGCGGCGAAATCGGTGCCACGAGCGCCCCGGGGACAGGGAGCACCTTCTGGTTCACCGTCCGCCTGGCACGGCAGGAACCCGGTGCCGTCCCGCGGGCGCCGGGTTTCGATGCTCCCGAATCGGAAGCACGGGTGCGCCGCGACCATACCGGCGCGCGCATCCTGCTTGCCGAGGACGAACCGGTGAATCGCGAGGTCGTCTGTCTCAATCTCCAGGCAGCAGGACTCGCCGTCGATCTGGCTGAAGACGGGCTGCAGGCACTGGAACTGGCGCGGCGGAACACCTACGACCTGATTCTGATGGACATGCAGATGCCGAACATGAATGGCGTCGATGCGGCCCGCGCCATTCGTAACATGGGTGCCGATTCGCTGAACCGCGCAACACCAATCCTGGCAATCACTGCCAATGCCTTCGATGAGGATCGCCGAACCTGCATCGATGCCGGCATGAACGACCACATCGCCAAGCCAATCGATTTTGAAAATCTGTTTGACACATTGATCCGGTGGCTGCCGGCAAATCGCACCTGAAGACCCACACCAGACGAAATCGGGAATGCCATGACCACCCTTCCCTTCACCTGCCTCGACCCGATGAACAGTGGCGATCCCAACGCACTTTCCGTCGAACGCGCCCGCCAGCACCTGCTTGATACCGTTCAGCCAGTGACCGGGCACGAGCGCCTCTTCATACGCCAGGCGCTCGGCCGCGTGCTGGCGGAAGACGTGATCTCGCCCGTCAATGTGCCCGCGCACGACAACTCGGCGATGGACGGCTGGGCCGTGCGTTTTGCCGATCTCTCGACGGACGGCGAAACCCGTTTGAAGAATGTCGGCACCGCCTTCGCCGGTCGGCCGCTGGATCTGAAAGTCGGCGTTGGCGAGACGGCACGCATCATGACCGGCGCAGTGATTCCCGAAGGTTGCGACTGCGTGGTGATCCAGGAAGTCGCGAAAGTCGAGGGTGACACCGTCATCGTGCCGCCCGGCCAGAAGCCGGAGCAGAACGTGCGCCGCGCGGGCGAGGACCTGCAGGCCGGCAAGCCGGCCATCCCCGCCGGCAAGCTGCTGCGTCCCGCCGAGCTGGGCGTGATCGCCTCGCTGGGCATCCCCGAACTCTCCGTGCGGCGCCGCGTGCGCGTCGCGCTGTTCTCGACCGGCGACGAGCTGTGCTCGATCGGCTCGCCGCTGGCGCCGGGCGCGGTATATGACAGCAACCGCTACACGCTCTGGGGCATGCTCACGCGCCTCGGCTGCGAGGTGATCGACATGGGCGTGGTCAAGGACGAGCCCGCCGCGCTCGAAGCGGCGTTCCGCGAGGCGGCTAACTGCGCCGATGCGATCATCACCAGCGGCGGCGTCTCGGTCGGCGAGGCGGACTTCATCAAGCAGCTGATGGCGCAACTCGGCGAAGTGGCGTTCTGGAAGATCGCCATGAAGCCCGGCCGGCCGATGGCATTTGGGCGAATAAATGCGGGCAAGATCGGCGATGTAAGGAGTAGCGCGTGGCTGTTCGGGCTGCCGGGCAACCCGGTCGCGGTGATGGTCACCTTCTACCAGTTCGTGCAACCGGCGCTGCTCAGACTGATGGGTATCGATCCGCTGCCACCGCTGCCCAGCTTCGCCGCGCGCTGCGTGGCGCCGATGAAGAAGGGCAAGGGCCGCACCGAGTTCCAGCGCGGCATCCTGTTCCAGGAAAACGGAGAATGGTGCGTGCGGCCGACCGGCCATCAGGGCTCGGGCATGCTCAGTTCGATGGCGAAGGCCGACTGCTTCATCGTCCTCGAAGCCGAGCGCGAGAAGGTCGCCGCGGGCGACCTCGTGCAAGTGCAGGTGTTCGGCGGACTCGTATAGCGAAACGCCATGCTCTTCGAAACCGCCGGCATCACCGCCCCACTCTGGCTGCCGCCGCTGGCCGGCTTCGTGCTCGCCTACTTCTGCTCGATGGTCGGCATCTCGGGTGCCTTCCTGCTGCTGCCCTTCCAGATGAGCGTGCTCGGCTACGTGTCGCCCTCGGTGTCGGCGACTAATCTGGTCTTCAACCTCGTCGCGATTCCCAGCGGCGTCTGGCGCTATGCGCAGGAAGGCCGCATGGACTGGCCGCTCGCGCGCATCATCGCGCTCGGCACCCTGCCCGGCCTGCTGGCCGGCTGGTGGCTGCGCCTGCACTGGCTCGCCGACCCGAAGACCTTCAAGCTGTTCGTCGGCGCGGTGCTGGCCTGGCTTGCCCTGCGTCTCTATCGCGAACTCTTCTTCCGGGCCGCCAAACCTGCGGCATCAGCCGCCGCAACCTCAGCCTCCCCGAACCGCGCCATCTTCATGATGTCGCTGGGCATCGGCGTGATCGGCGGCGCCTACGGCATCGGCGGCGGCTCGCTGATGGCGCCGGTACTGGTCGCGGTGTTCGGCCTCTCGGTGCATGCGGTGGCCGGCGCGGCGCTGTTCGGCACCTTCGTCACCTCGCTGGTCGGCGTCACGCTCTACCAGTTCCTGCCGACGCCGACGGGTGCGCCCGCACAACCGGACTGGCTGCTCGGCATCCTCTTCGGCCTCGGCGGCATGGCCGGCATGTACCTCGGCGCGCGCACGCAGAAGCACGTCAATCAGCGTGTCCTCAAGATCGGACTGGCGTTCGTGCTGACGGGGCTCGCCGCCGGCTATGTGCTGCAGTTCTTGCGTTGAGACTCAGCTGCCCAGCAGGACGATTTCGGCAGCCCGCAGACAGAATTTGACGCAACTCCCCGCCTCGACGCGATAGCGCTCCAGCGCCCGTAC
Organism: Pseudomonadota bacterium; assembly: GCA_021849505.1. Classification (GTDB taxonomy): domain Bacteria; phylum Pseudomonadota; class Gammaproteobacteria; order Burkholderiales; family Rhodocyclaceae; genus Sulfuricystis. The sequence goes on along the minus strand of JAJZSW010000016.1, from coordinate 25,704 downwards.
CGGCAGGCGCATCTGGACTTGCAGTTCCGGCAGGCCGGCGGGTTCGATCCAGACCAGCGCTTCCGTACCGAGTTGCATCGTGTCCCGCACCCGGCCGTCGAGCACGTTGTCGAGATGCTCGCCCAGCGGCCGGTCGGGCCGCACCAGCAGCACGTTCTGTGGCAGCACCACGAAACGGCAGTTACCCTGGACGGACGGCGCCACCGCCAGCCGCAGGCGATGCGGCCCCCACAGGAGCGCATCCGCCTCCGCCCGTCCGGAAAAGATGTTCGGTATATCCAGCAGGCGCGCCGCGGTTTCGCTCGCCGGCCGCGTCAGCACCGACGCGGTCGGCCCGGCCTGCACCTTGCGTCCCGCGTCGATCATCACGAGATGCGCAGCAAGCTGCGCCGCCTCGTCGAGATCGTGGGTGACGAGCAGGATGGTGGTCGGACGCTCCGCATGCAGCTGGCGCAGTTCGACGTAGAGCGACTTGCGCGTGGCGCGATCCACGGCCGAGAAGGGCTCGTCGAGCAGCAGCAGCCGCGGTTCGCGCGCGATGGCGCGGGCCAGCGCGACGCGCTGCTTCTGCCCCCCGGAAAGCTGACGCGGCCAGCGCGCGGCGCAATCGGCCACATGCGCGGCGTCGAGAAAGCGCAGCGCCTTCTCGCGCCGTTCCGCCGCCGGCAGGACGAGCAGCGCGGTTTCGACGTTGCCCAGCGCGGTAAGGTGCGGAAACAGCCCGTAATGCTGCGGCACGAAGCCGATGGGGCGCGCGCGGGTCGGCACGTGCCGCGACCCATCGTCCCACACTGCGTCGCCGAGGGCGATGCGGGCCTGGCGAGGCCGCAGCAGACCGGCGATGGCGCGCAGCAGCGAGGTCTTGCCGGAGCCGGAGGGACCGACGAGGGCGACGATTTCGCCCTCCGGCAGTTCCGCGGCGAAATCGAGCCGCGGCGCGGCGTGGCGGACTACGACATGCAGGCTCATGCGCTCATCCCTTGCGTGCCTTCATCAGGCGGTCGGCGAGGCCATAAGACACCGCGATGGTGGCCAGAGAGATCAGCAGCAGCGCCAGCGACATCGCACCGGCCGCGCCGAGGTCGAAGGCCTGCACGCGGTCATAAATGGCGATGGCGACGGTCTGCGTTTCGCCGGGGATGTTGCCCCCGACCATCAGCACAACGCCGAACTCGCCCAGCGTGTGGGCGAAAGTGAGGACGGCGGCCGAGAGGATGCCCGGCCAGGCCAACGGCAGCTCGATGCGCACGAAGCTCTGCCATGCCGTGAGGCCGCAGCATTTCGCCGCTTCGAGCACTTCCGGTTCGATGGCCTCAAAGGCGCGCTGCATCGGCTGGACCGCGAAGGGGATGTTGAAGATCACCGAGGCGACGACCAGGCCGGTAAAGCTGAAGGCCAGCGTCTGGCCGGTGAGCGCCTCGAACCACTGCCCGAGCGGCGACTGGCCGCCCATCGTCACCAGCAGGTAGTAGCCGATCACCGTGGGCGGCAGCACCAGCGGCAGCGCCAGCAGCCCCTCTACCCACGGCCGCGCCGGCGACTGCCAGCGTGCCAGCGCCCGCGCCCCGAACAGCGCCAGCGGCAGCAGCACGGCGAGGGTGGCCGCCGCCAGTTGCGCCGAAAGGAGGATGGCCGGCCAGTCCATGCGTCAGCGTTCGTCCGGCAGCACGAAGCCGTGGCGCGCGAAGGTCGCGCGCGCCGTCGGCTGCTGCAGGTAGGCGTGGAAAGCGCGCGCGGTCTCGCCTGCCTTCCGCGTCAGCACCATGCGCTGGCGCAGGGGCTCGGCGGCATGCCATGCGGCGGGAATCAGCGCGAAAGTACCCAGTTTGGCGATCTCGGGCGCCTTCGACAGCGACAGCGGAACGATGCCGCCCTGGCTTGCGCCGGCGGCGGCGAACTGCGTCGCCTGGCTGGCATTCTCGCCCAGCGCAAGGCGCGGCTGGATGGCCTCCCACAAGCCCGCGCGATGCAGCGCCGAGCGCGCAGCTCGCCCATAGGGTGCATGGTCGGGGTTGGCAATGGCGAAGCGCTTGAGCCGGCCGTCGGCCAGCGCGGTTTTCAGGTCGGCGAGATTCGCGTCGACCTTGAGCGTCGAGCCGTGCGGCGCGAACAGCACGATGCGCCCGATGGCGTAGAGCGCGCCGCGATCGACCGTCAATCCCTTGTCGGCGAGGCGGAACACGAAGTTCTCGTCGGCGGACAGGAAGAGTTCGAAGGGCGCGCCCTGCTCGATCTGGTGCGTGAAGTTGCCGGATGAACCGAAGGACAGCCGCAGCTTGCGGCCGGTGTCCTTCTCGAAAGCCTGCGCGATCTCGGCCAGCGCGAACTTGAGGTCGGCGGCGGCGGCGATGGCCGGGGTGTCGGCCGCAGCCGCAGCGCGCGCCAGGAACAGGCAAAGCAGAATGGCAAAACGGGACATGCATCCATTTTCGCCGAAAGTCGGCGCCGGCGGGACGGCACCCGTCCGAGTCTCAGCCCTTGAGGCCGAGGATACGCCGCGCGCCGTTGAGCACCAGCAGGCCGATCAGCGTGCCGATCAGCAGGTCGGGCAGGTTCGAGCCCGTCCAGGCCACCAGCGCACCGGCAAGAATCACGCCGAGGTTGGCGAGCACGTCGTTGGTCGAGAAGATCCAGCTCGCCTTCATGTGCGCGCCGCCCTCGCGATGCTTCGCCAGCATCGCCATGCAGGCGAGGTTGGCGGCCAGCGCGAGCAGCGCGATGCCCATCATCGGCAGCGGTTCGGGCGCGCTGCCGGTAAGCCAGCGGCGCAGCACTTCGCCGAGCACGCCGAGCGCGAGCAGCAGTTGCAGCCAGCCGGACAGCCGGGCCGCGCCCAGTTGCCGGCCGGCATGACCGACGGCGTACAACGCGATCCCGTAGACCATCGCGTCGGCGAACATGTCGAGCGAATCGGCGATCAGGCCGGTGGATTGCGCGAGCCAGCCGGCCACAAGCTCGACGACGAACATCACGGCGTTGATGGCCAGCAGCCAGCGCAAAGTCTTTGCTTCCGCCCTGGCCGCCGCGGCGGCGCAAGCGCAGGAACATCCGGAATCGGTCATTTGAAAGTCGGTGCTGGCAGGACGGCACTCAGAAGTAGAAACGGGCCAGCAATTCTAGCCGGCGCTTGTTCTGCTTCTCGCCGAACTCGCTGTAGGCGTCGCCGTGCAGCCAGGATGCGCGCAGGCGCAGGTCGAGGTTGGTGATGCCGGTATAGAGCAGTTCCGGCGTGAGCGACCAGCTCTTGTCGGCCAGATTGGCGATCAACGTCAGCGACGGCGTGAAATAGACGATGTCGAAGGGTTCCTTCTGGCTCGCGCGCAGGTAGAGGTAGTCGCGCCCCGCGTTGGCGCGCGCGTAGGACGGGCTGATCTGCCTAGCCTTGCTGAACAGCGCCGGATTCGTGCTGTCGGCCAGGCTCAGGAAATCGGCAAGCTGGCTTTCGGTGTAGCCGGTGCCGTTGCGGAAGAACTCGGCGATCCAGGTCGTGTCGTTCTCGGTGAGGTAGCGCAGGCCGACCAGCGCGCTGGTGACGTCGCGCGTCGTGGCGCTGACGTTGCCGGCGGCGTCGATGCTGCGCTGCTCGAAGTCGCGGATGCGCGCCCATTCGCCGTGGATTTCGAAATTGCTCGTCAGGTTGCGCGAGAAGTCGACGCCGAAGCGCGCCGTGCGGCTGCCGCTGCCGAGCCAGGTGAAATCGATGTCGGTGTCCTTGTAGAACAGATAGAGCTTGGCGGCGGCGTTGATGTGGTTCGGCTGGCCGAAATCGCTGTTGTGCCCGCTGCCGACCGGTATCAACACAGGGGTAAACGCCACAGTCTTGAGATCGCCATCGAAATTGCGGATGAAGTCGGCCGTCACCATCGTGAAGCCTTCGCGCGCCAGCTCGACGTCGTTGGGGTCCTTCGGCCGCTCGACGAAGCCGACGGGATTCCACGCATAGCCCTTGCCCCACTTGAGCGCGATCTTGCCGATGTCGAGCGTGAAGCTGGGATCGGGCTTGAGCGAGACGTAGGCCTCGTCGAAGCGCTCGTTGCGTTCGCGGGCCAGGTCGTCGCGCCGCGCTTCGGCCGCGCCCCTGAGATTCAGGCTGGCGATGCCCTGCGTGAATTTGGCGTTGAGCTTGAGCGTCGCGGTGTTGCGGTCGAGCGTGCCACGGTCGAGACCATTGAGTTTGTAAAAGCTGCCGGACGGGTTCAGCCAGGCGCGATCGGCCTTGAGTTCGAGGTAGCCGCCGAACTCGAAGGGCTTCTTCTCGAACGCGCTGGAATCGAAGCTGAACTCCTCCGCTTGTGCCATGCCCGCGATCAGGCAGGCGCACAGCGCGAAAATGCGCTTCACTTCCTGAGATCCCCGACGCGCGGCAGATAGTTGAGGGTGAACACTTCGTCCTGGAACTCGCGCTTCTTGATCTGGCCGTAGATCATCACCGACTTGTAGCCCTTGTAGAGCGGGCTGTCGGTCTCGATGGTGGCGGGACGCCTGATGCCGCCGCCGAAGTCCTTGACGTCCTTGAAATGCAGCGTCTTGATCAGCATGCCGCTGGCGGCGTAGCACTCGATGGTGACGGGCAGCAGCGCCTTCCTGTCCACCCACATCTTGAGCTTGTCGTAGGCGACCTCGCCAGTCTTCGCCTTGAGCGTCAGCAGATGCTGGTCCCGGTCCTCGGCCAGCGCCTCGACGTTGTATTCGGCGGTGTAGTCGATGCGCAGGATGTCGGCGTTGTTGAACACGCCGCCGGTCACCGACTGCATGCTGGTGATGCGCATCGGCTTGCCGACCTCGGGGATGTACAGCCACATGTTGTCGCCCTGGCGGAGCGTGGCGCGGCCCTTGTCGCTCTCCGGCGCGAGGAAGAGGCCGACCACCTGGTCGCGCCCCTTGCGCACCGTGTAGAGGACGAACTCCTTCTTCTGGCCGTTCGGCTCGACGTTGATGAGCTTGCGCAGCGATTCCGAGGATTCCGGTTCGAGGTTGCGGTCGACCTTCTTGAGGATCTCCAGGCCGTCGAGCGCCAGGGCAGGCAGCGCGCAGAGACACAGCAACCAGGCGAATACTTTCTTCATGATTGGGTTCCTATACATGACGCAACGCGCCGATCGGATCCATGCGCGATGCCTTCCACGCTGGCTGCAGGCTGGCGATCACGGCGACGACGAGCACCAGCACGGCGATGGTCAGCACGTCGCCGGCCGCGATGGCGGGCGCCATCACCAGCCCTTTCTGCATGCCGAAGTCGAAAGTCGGCTGCCAGACATTGATCGCGAAGATGCCCGCGAGGCTCAGGGCGACGCCGGCCAGCGTGCCGACGAGGCCGAGCATCAGTCCCTCGGCGAGGAACAACGATAGGATGCGCGACGGCGGCGTGCCGATCGCGGCGATGGTGCCGATCTCCCGGATGCGCTCGAACACCGCCATGATCATCACGTTCATCACGCTGACCAGCACGATCGAGACGAGCACGATCTTGATGAACAGCGTCATCAGGTCGATCATCTTGGCGATATTGGCGAAAGGCGAAAGCTGCGTCCAGTCATGCACCTCCAGCATCGGCTTGCCTTCCTTGTTGGTCAGCCCCTCGACCGCCGCCTTGAGCTGCGCGCCGGTCTGCGCGATGCGCGAGAAGTCCTTGAGGCGCACGACGATCTCGCTGACCTGCTCCTCGCCCATGCGCAGCAGCTCGCGCGCATCCTCGATGTGGATGTAGCCGTCGCGCCCGCCGGGGCCGGAGATCGGTTCGAGGATGCCGCGCACGACGAAGGTCTTGCCATTCACCGAGCCGTCCTTGTTGGTCGCCACGACGACCACCGTGTCGCCGAGCTGGCTCTTCATGCCGCGCGCCAGCAGCTGCGGGATGACGATCTGGCCGCGTTCGACCAGCGCCGCTTTCCTGTCTCCCTCGGCGAGGCGCCCCGGCAGCAGCGGCACGGTGGCCGCCTCGCGCGCCGGGTCGATGCCGTTGATGCGGATGCTCGTCGTCTCGGCGAAGTTGCTGTACATGCCGCCGAACTTGATGCGCGGCGACCAGGCGGCGATGGCCGGATTCCCATCCAGTTCATCCGCCAGCCTGGCGAGCATGTTCGGCCGCATGTTGAGGTTGAGCGGCAGGCTGTCGATCGAGGCGACATAGCCCTTGCGATGCACCTGCACATGGCCGAGCACCGAGTCGGTGATCTGGCCGACCATCATGGACTTGAACGAGCCGGCGACGGCGATGAACAGCAGCACCGCGACCATGCCGATGACGATCAGCAGCAAGGTCAGCAGGGTGCGGCGGCGGTAGCGCAGCAGGTTGCGGCTGGCGATGGCGAGGATGTCAAACATGGCTGCCTCCCTGGCTCAGGCGGCCATCTTCGAGGATGAAGGTCGTTTCGGCCTCGCCCATGATCTTGGCGTCGTGGGTGGAGAACACGAAGGTGGTCCTGAACTCGTCGCGCATTTTCTTCATCAGTTCGAGAATCCGGTAGGCGGTGTCGTGATCGAGGTTGGCGGTCGGTTCGTCCGCCAGCACCAGCTTCGGGTTACTCACCAGCGCGCGCGCCACGGCGACGCGCTGCTTCTGGCCCCCGGAGATCTGGTCGGGCCGCTTGTCGGCCTGGTCGGCCATGCCGACGGCCTCCAGCATCCGCAGCACCTGTTCCCTGCGTTTATCCTTCGGCCACTCCTGCACCATGCGCAGCGGGTATTCGATGTTCTCGAACACTGTCAGTACCGGAATCAGGTTGAAGTCCTGGAACACGAAGCCGATATGCTCGCCGCGAAACTTGGCCGCGGCTTTGCGGTCCAGCGTGGCGATGTCGGTGTCGAGCACCTTGAGCGTGCCGCTGGTCGGATGGTCGAGGCAGCCGATCATGTTGAGCAGCGTACTCTTGCCGCTGCCCGAGGGGCCGACGAAGGCCACGAAGGAAGCCGGCGCGATGGCGAAGCCGATGCCCTTGATCGCCGGCACGTCGATGTCTCCGGCGCGGTAGGTTTTGGTCAGCCCGCTGGCTGTAACGAGGCTCATCGCAAACTCCCTTTTTCTTGTTTTGTGGTGACGGCAATCTTAGTCGCGACACCTGCCGGACTATGTGAGGAATTGTTACTACTTGTTGCCGTCCCGCCGGCGCCGACTTTTACCGCTGGCTAGCTGCCCAACTCGTCCTGAATGAACAAGCGGGCCGCGCTGGTGCTCGGCTGGCGGAAGAACTCTTCGACCGGCGTCTGCTCCATGAGCCGGCCGCCTTCGAGATAGATCACTTCCTCGGCGATGCGGTGCGCCTGGCCGAGGTTGTGCGTGGTCATGACGATCTTCGTGCCGCCCGCGGCGATCTCGCCGATGATGCGCTCGACCTCGCGGCTGCTGGCCGGGTCGAGGCTGGCGGTGGGCTCGTCGAGAAAGAGGACTTCAGGCTCCAGCGCCCAGGCGCGGGCGAGCGCCACGCGCTGCTGTTCGCCGCCGGAAAGCTTGCGCGCCTGCCGGTGGACCAGTTCGGGCAGGCCGACGCGCGCCAGCGCCTCGTCCGCCTTGCGCCGCCGCGCGCCGGCCGGCACGCCGCGCAGCGACAGGCCGTATTCGATGTTGGCCAGCACCGTGGCGCGCAGCATCACCGGCCGCTGGAACACCATCGCCTGCGACAATGGATTGGGCCAGCTGACCGTGCCAGTGCTCGGTCGCAGCAGGCCATGCATCAGACGGAGCAGCGTGCTCTTGCCAGCACCATTCGGGCCGAGCAGTGCCGTCCTGCCAGCGCCGAGTTTCAGGTCGATGTCAGCAAGGATGCGCGTCGCGCCCTCCGTGAGGCCCAGCCCCTGCAGCTCCAGCCAATGCATCACCCCCACCGCCTTTCCGCCCACTGGCGCAGGATGAAGGCGCCAGTATTGATGACCAGCACCACGGCGACGAGGATCGCGCCGAGAGCGAGCGCGAGCGGCAAATCTCCTTTACTGGTTTCGAGCGCGATGGTCGTGGTCATCACGCGCGTGACGCCGTCGATGTTGCCGCCGACGATCATCACCGCGCCGACCTCGGCGACCGCGCGGCCGAAGCCTGCCAGCCCGGCCGTGGTCAGCGAGAAGCGTGCATTCCAGAGCAGCGTGCGGCCCGCGCGCATGCGGCTGGCGCCGAGGCTGCGCAACTGCTCGCGGTATTCGCGCCATTCGTCCTCGATGACCTGTCGGGTGAGCGCCGCGATGATCGGGGTGATCAGCACGGTCTGCGCGATGATCATCGCCGCCGGCGTGAACAGCAGGCCGAACTGGCCGAGCGGCCCGGCGCGCGACAGCAGCAGATAGACGAGCAGGCCAACCACCACCGGCGGCAGGCCCATCAGGCCGTTGAACAGCACGATCAGGCTGTGGCGGCCTGGAAAGCGCCCGACCGCCAGCAGCGCGCCGAGCGGCATGCCGAGCACGCAAGAGAGTGCCGTCGCGCTGAGGCTGACTTTCAGGCTCAGCCAGACGATCTCTGCCAGCTTGGCATCGCCGGCCGCGACCAGCTCGCCGGCGAGCGCCAGGCTCTGCGCGATTTCACTCATCGGGCATTCGGAAAGAACAGCTGTTCGCCACCGATCCGGTAGGCGGCGATGGCCTGCTGGCCGGCCGGCGACACGATCCAGTCGATGAATTTCTGGCCGTCGGCCGCCTTGACGTGCGCATGCTTCGCCGGATTGACGAGGATCACGCCGTACTGGTTGAACAGCGCCTGGTCGCCCGCCACGACGATGCCCAGTTCGCCGCGGTTCCTGAAGTTGAGCCAGGTGCCGCGGTCGGCAAGGATATAGGCGTTCATCGAAGCGGCGGTGTTCAGCGCCGGCCCCATGCCGGAACCGGTGTCGCGGTACCACGGACCTCTGATACCACTGGCGGTCGCGAGATCGACGCCGGCGGCCTTCCAGTAGCGCAGTTCGGCGGTGTGCGTGCCGCTCTTGTCGCCGCGCGAGACGAAGGGCGCCTGCGTCGTCGCGACGCGGCGCAGGCCTTCGAGGATGTCCTGGCCTGCCGCTTTCGCCGGGTCCGCCTTCGGACCGACGAGAATGAAGTCGTTGTACATCACCTGCTGGCGCTTGACGCCGAAGGCTTCGGCGACGAATTTCTCCTCGGCCGCCGGGTCATGCACGAAGACGACATCGGCATCGCCGCGCCGGGCAAGGTCGAGCGCCTGACCGGTACCGAGCGCGACGACGCGGACCCTGATGCCGCTGGCCTTCTCGAAGGCGGGCAGCAGGTGGCCGAACAGCCCTGATTGCTCGGTGGAAGTGGTCGAGGCAACGGTGATGAAGCGCTGCTGCGCCTGCGCACCCGAAGGCTGGGCCATGGCGACGACGAGGGCGGTCAGCAGAAAACGCAGGGCGGTCATGATCGCTTTTGATGAACGAGCGGAAGCGCCGATTCTAGCGGCCGCCATCACCCGCGCGCACACGCAGCCATTCCAGCGCCCCCTGCCCCGCCGCGCGCCCGCTCGCGAAACAGGCGGTGAGCAGATAACCGCCGGTCGGCGCCTCCCAGTCGAGCATCTCGCCCGCACAGAAGACACCGGGCAATGTCTTCAGCATCAGATGTTCATCGAACGACTTGGCCGTGACACCGCCGGCGCTGCTGATCGCCTCGTCCAGCGGCCGCGGCGACACCAGCCGCAGGGGCAGCGCCTTGATCGCGGCGGCGAGACGCGCGGGATCGGCGTAGTCCTCCTGCGCCGCACATTCGCGCAGCAGGCCGGCCTTGATGCCCGCGATGCCGGCCCGGCTCTGCAGGTGGCTCGCCATCGAGCGTGCGCCGCGCGGATGGGCGATTTCCTGAACCAGGCGCTCCAGCGACTTGCCCGGCGCGAGATCCAGAAGCAGCATCGCGCTGCCTTGCGCTTCGATCGCGTCGCGTAGCGCAGCGGAGAAGGCGTAGACCAGACTGCCCTCGACGCCGTGCCGCGTGACGACGAACTCGCCCTGCTTCTGCTTGCCGGCGAACGAAGCCACCACCGACTTCACCGGCTGGCCGGGAAACTTGTCGCGGAAATGCGTGCTCCAGGCGACCTCGAAACCGCAGTTCGCCGGACGCAGCGGCGCTACTTCGACGGCACGGTCGCGCAGCAGCGGCACCCATGCCCCGTCCGAACCCAGTCTGGCCCAGCTGCCGCCGCCGAGCGCCAATACCACTGCCGTCCCGCCAGCGCCGACTTTCACGATCCCGTCGGACGTGACAAACCGCAACACCTCGCCTTCCCAGCCGAGCCAGCGATGGCGCATGTGGAAGCGCACGCCGGCCGTACGCAGGCGGTGCAGCCAGGCGCGCAACAGCGGTGCGGCTTTCATGTCGCGAGGGAAAACCCGCCCCGACGAACCGACAAAAGTTTCGACGCCCAACCCGCGCGCCCACGCGCGCAGGGCGTCCGCATCAAATTCTCGCAGCCACGCGGCGACCCACTCGCTGCGGTCGCCATAGCGGGCGACGAAGCGCCCGGCGGCTTCGGCGTGGGTGAGATTGAGGCCGCTCTTGCCGGCCATCAGGAACTTGCGTCCCGCCGATGGCATGGCGTCGTAAACATCGACCGCCGCGCCCGCGCAAGAGAGCACCTCTGCCGCCATCAGGCCGGCGGGACCCGCTCCGATGACGATGGCCTTCATATCGGCGTCATCAGCCCCTGACATCTTGACCGCCCCGGCTATATTCGCTTTTTTCGAACATTAACCTAACAATTATCTGTTTGTAACGAACATTGTACTTGCCGACAATGAGCGCATCTTCCTACCCCAGGAGTCGTCATGAACATACAAATCCATGCCAGCGATTTCACCCTGACCGATGGGCTGCGTGAGCACATCGCCTGGCGCGTCGCCTATGCCACAAGTCATGGCCGCGATGCGGTTTCGCGCATCATCGTACACCTCTCCGACGTCAACGGGCCGCGCGGCGGCGTAGACAAGCGCTGTGGCGTCGAACTGCGCCTCAAGGGCTCGCCCTCGCTGGTCGTCGATGATGTACAGGCCGACCTTTACGTCGCCATCGACCGTGCCTTCGAAAGAGTCAGCCGCTCCCTGCACCGCCGCCTGGCGCGGCGACGCTGCTTCTCTGCGACCTCGGCGGTGCGCGACGACCTTCCGGAGCAATCACCGTGAAGGCGATCAGCATTCTGTCGCTGGCCGCGCAGTTCGCCCCCCGCTTTATTCAGGTCCGGCGGGGCACATGGATTGCCCTTGGCCTCGGTTTCCTGATGTTGATCTTCCTGCTGGGCTGGACCGCCCTCTCGCTGCTTGGCTGGCTGTGGGGCCAAGGCAAATCCCTCACCGAGGGCGCGCCCGAGGCGGTTCGCGGCATCGCCTCGCAGGTGGAACAGGTCGTTCCCGGCGCGCGCGAGGCCCTCGGCGCCGTCGTGCCAGCGCTCAAGCCCGAGGCGCCGCCGCGCGACGTATCGGGCACCGACATCGGCCCGGTGACACGCTATGCCGGCCTTGCGCGTACGCACTGGCACCGCGATGGCCGCGAGATCACGGTGGGCTACGAGGGACGCGCCGACTATGCTGCCGTCCTCGATCACTACGCGCAGGGTTTCGCAGCACAGGGGTTTGCGCAAAACGTGATATCCGCCACCCCGGAGACCGAGGCACACGACTACCTCAAGGGAAATGAACGGGTCCGCTTCGAGATCGCCCGCTTGCCCCAAGGCAGGGTCAAGGCAACGATTGTTGCCGTCCTGCCATGACTGACTATCAGGGAAACACCATGAGCCCCGAAGAACAGAAAGCCATTCTCGCCATTGCCATCCACGCCGCCTTCGCCGATGGTACGAAGGACGAGCGGGAGCGCGAGGAAGTGCGCCGCGTCGCCGAAAATCTGATGGACGACAACAGCGCCCCCGATCTGAAGCGCCTGTATCAGGATGTCCTGCTCAAGCGCATGACGCTCGCCGCCGCGTCGGCAATGCTGACGGATGCCGGCCAGCGCCAGTTCGCCTACGAGATGGCGGTCTGCGTCTGCGAGGCCGACGGGCGCCTGGCCGATGGCGAGCGCCGCTTCCTCGACGAACTGAAGCGCCTGTTCGCCCTGCCGGCGAAAGAGACTGATCTTATCGAGGGTGAAGTCGAGGTGCTGGTCGACCAAACCGAATTCATTCCGTCATCACCGACGGCCACAGACATGCCCTCCGTACCGGCGTCCATTTCCACTGCCGAGCAGGACACGTCGATCCTCAATTACGCGCTGCTGGCCGGCGCGCTGGAATTGCTGCCGCAGTCCTGGGCCTCGATGGCGATCATCCCGCTCCAGATCAAGATGGTCTATGGCATCGGCAAGACGCACGGGGTGACGCTCGATCAGGGCCACATCAAGGAGTTCATCGCCGCCGCCGGGGTCGGACTGACTTCCCAGTACCTGGAGCAGTTCGGCCGCAAACTGCTCGGCGGCCTGCTCGGCAAGGCTGCGGGCAAGACCTTCGGCAAGATCGGCGGCGCGGCGACCGGCATGGCCTTCTCGTTCGCCACCACCTATGCACTCGGCCAGGTCGCCCGGCGCTATTATGCCGGCGGTCGGACGATGAGCACCGCGCTGCTGCGCGAGACTTTCCAGGGCATGCTCGGTCCCGCCAAGCAGTTGCAGACGCAGTACCTGCCGCAGATTCAACAAAAGGCCGCGACGCTCGACGCCGGCCAGGTCATGGCGCTGATGCGCGCCTGAGGCATTTCTCAGGCCGGATCGCCACCTTTCCGGTTGCCATGGATGAAGCTGACCACCAGCCCGATCACGGTGAGCGGGACCACATAGCTCATCATGATGCCGGAGAAGGCCGGCAGGTGTGCGTGCTTCTGCGCCGCCAGCACCAGGAAGGCGGTGTAGGCGATGTAGTAGCCGATGAACAGGACGCCTTCCCAGCGGGCGATTTCGCGACCGCTGATGGCGATCGGCAGGCAGGCAAGGGCGACGGCCAGCATCACCCACAGGTCGAAATTGCGCGCCGCCTCGGAGACCGCGAGACCGTTGCCGGCGAGGATGCCGGCGACGCCCATCACGGCAAAGATGTTGAAGACATTGCTGCCGACCACGTTGCCGACGGCAATGTCGCGTTCGCCGCGGAAGGCGGCCACCAGCGAGGTGGCGATTTCCGGCATCGAAGTGCCGACGGCGACGACCGTCAGGCCGATCACCAGGTCGCTGACGCCGAAGATGCGCGCCACCGCGACGGCCGCACCGACAAGCCAGTCGGCGCCTAGCACCAGGAGGCCGAGGCCGACGACGACCAGCGCCAACTGCACCGCCCAGTGCGCATCCCATTTGCTCTTCTCATCCGGCATTTCACCCGCGAACTCATCCTGCGTGGCCTGCCCGGCGCGGCGCGACTGTGTTACGAGAAAGACTGTATAGACGATCACCAGCGCAAACAGCACCCAGCCCTCGCCGGCGCTCAGACTGCCGTCCATGGCCATCACCACCAGCAGCAGGCTGGCACCGATCATGATCGGGATTTCCTGGCGGATGATCTGCTCATTCACCGCCAGCGGCACGATCAGCGCCGAGAGGCCGAGAATCAGCAGGACGTTGGCGATGTTGCTGCCGACCACGTTGCCGACGGCGATATCGCCCGAACCGCTCAGTGCCGCCCCGGCGGACACCGCCATTTCGGGGGCGCTGGTGCCGAAGGCGACCACCGTCAGGCCGACGACCAAGGGGGAAATACCGAAGGTCAGCGCCAGGCGCGAAGCGCCACGGACCAATAGTTCGGCACCCACCGTGAGGGCGCCGAGACCGAGCAGAAACATGAGGATATGACTTTGCATGGAAGATTACTGGTATCGCATTTCGATGAAGGCGCGCAGGATATCGCGAAACGGCCGGCCCGGCCCCGACGCTGCCCTGGAGAGCAGCCGCGTCATCAGTCCGTTTCATTTCGAGCGAGCGGGCGACATTCGCTTTTTTCGATCATTTATCGAATAATTATCTGTTTGTGACGAATATTGAACTGGTCGAGAATACGCGCTCCCGTCAATATGAACCTGAACACATGAGATTTTCTCAATGAACGATACAGCCGTCGTAAGCTTCGCCACCGGCCCGATGTGGGCCGGGTTCATCGTATTCGTGCTCGCCATGCTGGCGCTCGACCTCTTCGTTTTCGGAGGGCGCAAGGCGCACCGCGTGCATGTCAAGGAAGCGGCTGCCTGGGTCGCAGTCTGGGTCAGCCTCGCGCTCGCTTTCGCCGGGCTGCTCTGGTGGTACCTGAACGACACCCAAGGCGCCGAGGTGGCACGAACGAAGACACTGGAGTTTCTTGCCGGCTACCTGATCGAGCAGTCATTGTCCGTCGACAACATGTTCGTCTTCGTGATGATCTTCACCTACTTCGCCGTGCCGCCCGAGCTGCAGCGCCGCGTGCTGCTCTATGGCGTTCTCGGCGCGATCGTGATGCGTGCTGGCATGATCCTCGCCGGTGTCTGGCTGGTGCAGCAGTTCGCCTGGATCCTTTACGTCTTCGGCGCCTTCCTCGTCATCACCGGCATCAAGATGCTGATCTTCGCCGAAGCCGAGCCCGACCTGGAGAAGAATCCGCTGCTGCGCTGGCTACGCGGGCATCTGCGCATCACGCCCGAGTTTCATGGCGAGAAATTCTTCATCCGCAAAGAGGGCATTCTCTGGGCGACGCCGATGTTCCTCGTGTTGGTGCTGATCGAGGCCAGCGACGTGGTCTTCGCGGTGGACAGCATTCCGGCCATCTTCGCGGTGACGACCGACCCGTTCATCGTGTTCACCTCGAACATCTTCGCCATCATGGGCCTGCGCGCGCTCTACTTCCTGCTCGCCGACATGGCCGAGCGCTTCCACCTGCTCAAGTACGGCCTCTCCATCGTGCTGGTCTTCATCGGCGGCAAGATGCTGGCGATGCCCTGGTTCCATATGCCGATCCAGTGGTCGCTGTCCATCGTCGCCGGCATCATCCTCGTCTCGGTGGCGGCCAGCCTGGCGCTCTCGAAACCCAAACCCATTGCATCAGGAGCAGACGCATGAACGCCAGCCAAGTGACCCCGGCGCTCGCCGCCAGCGAACGCGACAGCGATGGCCGCCTGATCGGCCTCGTTTTCGACAGCGCACCGCCGCTCGTCGCGCCCGACCGCAACCCCTGGCTGGTGGCGGTGGACAGCTCGGACAACGCCCTGCGCGCCGTCGCCTACGCCGCCGGCCAGGCCGGCGCGATGCACGCCTGCGCCCTGCATCTGGTCCATGTGCAGCCCTGGCTGTCGAAGGAGGCCGCCGAGGCGGAGCTTGCACACCGGGCGCTCGGGGCCACCGCGCGGGCGCGGGCCACGCTCGATGCCGCCGGCCTCTCCTGGCGTCTGCATGTGGCGCTGGGCGATCCGGCCGAGCAAATTCTTCAACTGGCAGGGCAACTGCGCGCCGCCGGTATCGTCATCGGCAGCCGCGGCCTCAACGTCGTCGAAAGCCTGCTGTTCGGCTCGGTGGCCTACAAGGTCATGCACCTGTCACCCATGCCGGTTATGGTGGTGCCGTAAAATGCGCCGTCCCGCCAGCGCCGACTTTTCCCAGACCAACATGAACGCAACCACCTCCCCACCCGGCCGTTACGAACAAATCTTCAGGCTGGCCAACGACATCATTCTGCTCGCCGACGTGGATTGCCGCATCGTCGATTGCAACGAATGCGCGGTCGAAGCCTATGGCTGGCCGCGCGATCAGATCATTGGACGAACGCTGGCCGATCTGCGCACACCGGAGGCCCGCTGCCATCTCCCGGAAGACATCGACCGCCTGCGCACGACCGGTGCCCTGATCTTCGAGACCGAGCACCAGAGCGCTGACGACCGCCGTTTTCCGGTCGAGGCCAGCGTGCGCCTGATCGAGGACGGCGGCGACACCTGGCTTCTCAAGATCATCCGCGACATCAGCGAACGCAAGGTTCACGAGGCACGCATCCACGAACTGGCCTATTTCGACCCGGTCACGCGATTGCCCAATCGCGACCTGTTTTTCGACCGTCTGGCGCAAGCCGTGTTCCTGGCACAACGTGACGGCGCGCCGCTGACGGTGCTGCTGATGGGCCTGGCCGATTTCCGGCGCCTTGCCGG
Organism: Pseudomonadota bacterium; assembly: GCA_021849505.1. Taxonomy (GTDB): domain Bacteria; phylum Pseudomonadota; class Gammaproteobacteria; order Burkholderiales; family Rhodocyclaceae; genus Sulfuricystis. The sequence continues at coordinate 9,661 of JAJZSW010000016.1, read as the reverse complement.
CTCCCTTGGCGATGTGGGTGGCCAGTCCCTGCTGATGGAATCCGCCGCTCGTCTGCAACGCTGTGTCCGTGCTGGGGATTCCGTCGCCCGGCTCGATGGCGACGAGTTCGCCCTCCTGCTGCATGCCGATGCGCGCGGCGCCGAACGGGTCGCCGCGCAGGTGCTGGCGCACTTCGCCGCACCCTTCGAGACGAACGGCCAACAGCTGGCACTGGAGTGCAATCTGGGGATCGCCAGCTACCCGGAGGATGGGCTCTCCGCCGACGAACTGCTGTGCGCGGCCAGCGTCGCCCTGGCACCGGCCCTCGCGGAGAAGGGCAGCCTCTACCGCTTTCATACGCCGCAACTCGGGCTGGCGGCACGGCGGCGCATCGAGATCGAAACCGGCTTGCGGGACGCCCTGGCGCGCGGCGAGCTGTGCCTGCACTACCAGCCGCAGATCGAGATCGCCAGCGGGCGCGTGGCCGGGGTCGAGGCGCTGATGCGCTGGCATCACGCCGACTGGGGCTGGGTGCCACCAGGCGAATTCATTCCGGTCGCCGAGGACTGCGGGCTGATCGAGGCCCTGGGCGACTGGGCGCTGGACACCGCGCTGGCGCAAGTGGCCGACTGGCGCGCGCAGGGGCTGGCACTGCGCGTGGCGGTGAACCTCTCGGCGGCCCAGTTGCGGGCACCAGATCTGCCCAACGACATTCGGCGCCGACTCGACCGCCACGCCGTGCCGCCTGAAGCCATCGAGATCGAAATCACCGAAAGCATGGCGATGCGCGACATCGACCAGGCCCGCGCGCGCCTGCGCGCCCTGACCGATACGGGAATCCAGTTGGCCATCGACGATTTCGGCACCGGCTATTCCTCGCTCGCCAGCATGAAGCATTTCCGTGTCGGCCTGCTGAAGATCGACATGTCCTTCGTCGCCGGCCTGCCCGACGATGCCGAGAACGCGGCGATCACCGCCGCCGTCATCGCCATGGCCGAGGCCCTGGGTGCCGCCACGCTGGCCGAAGGCGTGGAGACCGCCGAACAACTCGCCTGGCTGCGCGCGCACGGCTGCCATCTGGCGCAGGGCTGGCATTTCGCCCGCGCCATGCCGGCGGACGACATCGCCGCTTTCTGCCGCGAACGCTTTTCCACCTTGCAATAGGTAACCCATCATGAACCTTCACTCCATCGGCGCACGCCTCGCCCTCTTCGCCACCGTCGCCGGCCTGCTGCTCGCCACCATCGCCGGCATCGGCCTGCGCGGCGAAAAAGCGGCGGTCGATGCGCTCGAATCGGTCTATCGTGACCGCACCGCACTCTTGGTCGAGCTCTACCATCTCGCCGAGTTGCGCGGTGCCAACGAAATGGAAATCCTGCTGATCCTGCAGCGCGATCCGCGCTCGCCGCTGGCCGGATACCACAACCAGCCGCTTGCCGCCCATTTCGAGAATTTCGAGCGCCGCCGCCAGGAAATCAACAGGATTTGGGACAAGTACATGGCGACCCAGATGACCGAGGACGAAAAACGCCTCGCCACCGATTTCGCCGCCAAGCGCCGCGCCTGGATCGACAAGATGCTGCCGCTGTTCGAGCGCGTCAAGGCCGGCGATTTTGCGCCGGAAGTCGCGCGCGCCCTGCTTGGTGGCACCCTCAGCGAGGGGCGAAGTGCCAAGGAGTCCCTCGATGCGCTGGTGGCCTACCAGGCACGGCAGGCCAGGACGGAATACGAGGAAGAACTGCGCGCCTTCCGCGCCGATCTGATCCTGTTCGCCATCGTGCTCAGCCTTGCCTTTGTGGGGGGCGGCTTTTACGCCTGGCGGCTGACGCGCAGCATCACGGTGCCGATCGGTGCCGCCGTGGTGATCGCCGAGGCCATCGCCGACGGCGACCTGACGCGTCCGGTGCCCGCGGGCGGGCAGGACGAGGCCGGACGCTTGCTGGCCGCCTTCGCGCGCATGCAGGACAGCCTGCGCACCATGGTGCTCGCCTCGCAGCGCAACGCCGTCGAGCTGGCGCGCGCCGCCGGCGAATTGACCGCGGCCGCACGCCGCGCCGCCAGTGCCACCGCCGAACAAAGCGAGGCATCGAGCGGCATGGCCGCCGCCGTCGAGGAAATGTCGGTGTCGATCGACCAGGTGCGCGACCATGCGCGCGAGGCGCGCGGCGTCGCCGCCGAGGCCGGCACGGCCTCGCGCACCGGCGGACAGGTGGTGCATTCCACCGCCGACGAGATGCGCCTGGTAGCCGCGGCCGTGAACGACTCGGCCGGCTCGATCCGCGAACTGGAGAACTACTCGAAAGAGATTTCCACCATCGTCAATGTCATCCGCGAGGTGGCCGACCAGACCAATCTGCTGGCCCTGAACGCCGCCATCGAGGCTGCCCGCGCCGGCGAGCAGGGGCGCGGCTTCGCCGTGGTGGCCGACGAAGTGCGCAAGCTCGCCGAACGCACTTCCGAATCGACCCATTCCATCGCCGCCGTGATCGACAAGGTACAGGCCGGCGCCCGCCGCGCCGCGCAGGAGATGGAAGGCGGCGTCGAGCGCGTGAGCGCGGGGGTCGAACTCGCCCACCAGGCGGGCAGCTCGATCACCGGCATCCAGTCCGGCGCCGAGCGCGTGGCGCGCGCGGTGGATGACATCGGCAGCGCCCTCGACGAGCAGGCGGTCGCCGCGCAGGAAATCGCCCGCGGTGTCGAGCGCATCGCCGGCATGGCCGACGAAAACAGCGTCAGCGCGCGCCAGACTTCCTCCGCCGCCGATCGGCTCCAGGCGCTTGCCGGCGAACTGGAACGCTCGGTGGCGCGTTTCCGCGCCTGATTCACCCGATGCGTCCGATGATCGCCGTCCCGCCAGCGCCGACTTTTCAACACAAAAGGAGACTGAAATGAACCAGAACTACCCTCGCAGCCGAGCCATCGCCCTGCCGCAAAGTGACGCCGAATCCGTGCTCGCCAGCAACCGGGTGATCCGCAACACCTATCTGCTGCTGTCGCTGACCCTGGCCTTCGCTGCCGTCGCGGCCGGCGTGTCGGTAGCGCTCAAGCTGCCGCATCCGGGCATTCTGCTCACGCTTGGCGGCTTCTTCGGCCTGCTGTTCGCCGTGCATAAGCTCAAGAACAGCGGCTGGGGCATCCTCGCCGTGTTCGCCCTGACCGGCTTCATGGGCTACACCCTCGGACCGATCGTCACCCGCTATCTCGGCCTGCCCAACGGCGGCGAGATCGTCATGCAGGCGATGGGCGGCACTGCCGCGATCTTCGTCGGCCTCTCGGCCTATGCGCTGACCACGAAGAAGGACTTCAGCTTCATGGGCGGTTTCCTGATGGTCGGCATCCTGCTCGCCTTCCTCGCCGGACTGGCCGCGATCTTCTTCGAGATCCCAGCCCTGTCGCTGACCGTTTCGGCCGCCTTCGTGCTGCTGATGTCGGGCCTCATCCTCTACGAGACCAGCAACATCATCCATGGCGGCGAGACCAACTACGTGCTGGCGACGGTGACGCTGTTCGTCTCGATCTTCAACCTCTTCACCAGCCTGCTGCAATTGCTGGGGTTCATGAACAGCAGCGACTGATTTGATGAAGCTTTTTTCCCCGCTCTACCGCCGCGCCATGATCTGGTCGCGGCATCCTCATGCCCCCTGGTACCTGGGGGGCATGAGTTTCGCCGAATCCTCGTTTTTTCCCGTGCCCCCAGACGTGATGCTGGCGCCGATGTGCCTGGCGAATCCGCTGCACGCCTGGCGGCTGGCCTGGCTGACCACGCTGACTTCCGTGGCCGGCGGACTGTTCGGCTATGCCATCGGCTACTTCGCGATCGATGCCATCCTGCCCTGGCTGCAGGAGAGCCGCTACTGGCCGGCCTACCAGACGGCGGTGGCCTGGTTCGGCGAATGGGGCTTCTGGGCGGTCTTCATCGCCGGCTTCTCGCCCATTCCCTACAAGATGTTCACCATCGCCGCCGGCGCCCTGTCGATGGCGCTGTTTCCCTTCGCCATCGCCTCGATTATCGGACGCGGCGGACGCTTCTTTCTCGTCGCCGGCCTCATGAAGTGGGGCGGTGCGCGCATGGAGGAAGCGCTGCATCGCTACGTGGATCGCCTGGGTTGGGCAACCGTCGCATTGGTGATCCTCGTGGTGCTGGTGTATCGCTGACACGGCAACCAGCATGCCTCACGACGCCTGCGCTGTCCGGAAAAGGACCGGCTGATGCCACCGCCCCAAACATTGTACGCGCCGGAGACCGCGTGGCACGCCTTGGCCACCGAGGAAGTCATCCGCCGGCTTGCCAGCGATCCCGTGGCAGGTTTGGCGACTGAAGAGGCGGAGCAGCGACACGGCGCTCACGGCCCCAACCGCCTCGCCGAAAAGCCGCCGCGTCCGGCCTGGCTAAAATTCCTCGACCAGTTCCGCAACGTGCTGGTGCTGATCCTGATCGGCGCGGCCGTGCTGGCGGGCGCCATCGGCGATCTCAAGGACGCCATCGTCATCACCGTGGTGGTGATCCTCAACGCTGCGCTGGGTTTCTTTCAGGAGCACCGTGCCGAAGCCGCGCTGGCGGCGCTCAAGAACATGCTGGCGCCGACCGCGCGGGTGCGGCGCGACGGTGAGGTTCATCTGATCGAAGCGGCGCAGCTCGTACCGGGCGACATCCTGTTGCTGGAAGCCGGCGACCGCATTCCCGCCGATGCGCGCGTCCTGTCTGCGCACGGCGCCGAGGTGGCCGAAGCGGCGCTGACCGGCGAATCCCACGCCGTCGCCAAGCTTCCAGATGCCGTGGCGGAAAAGTCGGCGCTGGCGGAACGGCACGGCATGCTCTACATGAACACCGTGGTGACGCGCGGCCGCCTCGAGGCTGTGGTCACCGCCACCGGCATGACCACCGAAATGGGCCGACTGGCCGGTCTGCTCGCCGAAACCGCCGAAGGCCAGACGCCTTTGCAGATCCAGCTCGACGGCCTCGGCAAGCGGCTGGCGCTGATCGCCAGCGGCGTCGTTGCGCTGATGTTCGTCTTCGGCCTGATGCGTGGCGATCCTCTGGTGCAGACGGCGATGACCGCCATCGCGCTGGCGGTGGCGGCGATTCCCGAAGGCCTGCCGGCGGTGGTCACCGTCACGCTCGCGCTCGGCATGCACCGCATGGCGAAGCGCCACGCCATCGTCAAGAAGCTCGCCGCAGTGGAGACGCTGGGCTGTACCACGGTCATCTGCTCAGACAAGACGGGCACCCTGACGCTCAACCAGATGACGGCGCGCGCGCTCTACTGCAACGGCCAGCGTCATGCTGTCAGCGGCGAGGGCTATGGCCTGGAAGGCCGCATCGAGGGCGCGGGCGATTTTCGTCACCTCCTGTTGCCGGCCGCGCTGTGCGTCGATGCGCGCATCAGGGACGGCCAACTGATCGGCGATCCGACCGAAGGCGCACTGCAGGCGCTCGCTGCCAAGGCCGGGCTCGACGCCGAGGAGGCAGCGGAACACCTGCCGCGCATTGCCGAGATTCCTTTCGATTCGGCCACCAAGTTCATGGCCACCTTCCACCATGCAGGCGACCACGTAAGCTTGTGCGTCAAGGGCGCGCCGGATGTCGTGCTGGCGCTGGCCAGCCATCACCTGATGAACGAGGCGGCGCAGCCGCTCGACGCGGCCATGCACGCCCGCTTCGCCGCCGAGAACGAGGCACTGGCCGGGCAGGCGCTGCGCGTGCTGGCCCTGGCGAGCCGCACGATTCCAGCCGAGGATTTCGATCCGGCCGGCGATCTCCTGCCCTGGGTGCGGGATCTGACCCTGCACGCGCTGGTCGGCATCATCGATCCCCCGCGCGCCGAGGCGCGCGAAGCGATCGCCACCTGCCACGCCGCCGGCATCCGGGTGAAGATGATCACCGGCGACCATCGCGTCACCGCGGCCGCCATCGCGCGCGAACTCGGCCTGCATGGCGAGGCGCACGAGGGGCGCGAACTCGACGGCCTGGGTCCGGACGAAATCGCCGCGCTGGTCGAGAAAAGTGCAGTGTTCGCCCGCGTCGCACCCGAGCACAAGATGCGCATCGTCGAGGCATTGCAGGCCAAGGGGCATGTCGTGGCGATGACCGGCGACGGTGTGAACGACGCGCCGGCGCTCAAGACCGCCGACATCGGCGTGGCGATGGGCATCACCGGCACCGAGGTGACCAAGGAGGCGGCCACGCTGGTGCTGACCGACGACAATTTCGCCTCCATCGTGCGCGCCGTGAAGGAAGGGCGCACCATCTACGACAACATCGTCAAGTTCGTGCGCTTCCAGCTGTCCACCAACATCGGCGCCATCCTCACCGTGCTCGGCGCGCCCTTCCTCGGCCTCGCCACGCCCTTCACGGCGATCCAGATCCTCTGGGTGAACATCATCATGGACGGCCCGCCGGCGATGACCCTCGGCGTCGAGCCGGCACGGCCGGGCATCATGCATGACCTGCCGCGCAGCAAGGAGGCGGCCATCCTGTCGACGCAACGGCTGTGGCGCATTGCGCTCTACGGCGCAACCATGGCGGTGGGCACGCTGGCGGTCTATGCTTGGGCGATGCAGTCCGGCCCCGCGACAGACAATCAGGCGAAGGCCATGACCCTGGCCTTCACCACTTTCGTGTTGTTCCAGTTCTTCAACATCTTCAACGCGCGCGCCGAACACGGCAGCGCCTTCAACCGCCAGTTCTTTGGCAACGGCAAGCTCTGGCTGGCCATCGGTGCGGTGGTCGTCCTGCAGGCGGTCGTCGTGCATTGGGCTCCCGCGCAGGCCGTGTTCGACACCGTCGACCTCTCTGCTGCCGAGTGGGCGCTTGCGACGTTCACCGCCTCTTCGGTGCTGTTCCTCGAAGAGGCGCGCAAGCTGCTGCTGCGCCTGTTCAGGCGGCGGACGACAACCCGGCACGGGGAATAACGATGCACCGTCGCATCCGCCTGCACTGATCGATGTTGCGGCAATCGAGACGGAATCTTGATCATCACTAAACGGAAACAAGCAATGGAAAACCCGCAGACCCAAACTGCACCAATCGGCGGGGCGCGCCAGCGCCTGCAGCGCTGGATCGAGAACCCCCGCACCCAGAATCTCGTCATCGGACTGATCGTCCTGAACGCCATACTGCTCGGCCTGGAAACCTCGCCGACCGTGATGGCCGCCGCCGGCCAGCTCATCGTCGCCGCCGACCGCGCGATCCTCGGGGTGTTCGTGGTCGAGTTGCTGGCACGGCTCTATGTCCATCGCGCCGCATTCTGGCGCGACCCGTGGAGCGTGTTCGATTTCCTCGTCGTCGCCATCGCCCTGGTACCGGCGAGCGGACCCTTCTCCGTGCTGCGCGCGCTGCGCGTGCTGCGGGTATTGCGGCTGCTGACCATGGTACCGTCGATGCGCCGGGTCGTCGGCGCCCTGCTCGCCGCCATTCCGGGCCTGGGCTCGATCGCACTGGTGCTGTCGATCATCTATTACGTCTTCGCCGTGATCGCCACCAACCTCTTCGCCGCCGCCCATCCCGAGTGGTTCGGCACCCTCGGTCGCTCGCTCTACACCCTGTTCCAGATCATGACGCTGGAAAGCTGGTCGATGGGTATCGTCCGGCCGGTCATGGAAACGTTTCCCTTTGCCTGGATGTTCTTCATCCTGTTCATACTGATCGCGACCTTCACCATGCTGAACCTGTTCATCGCCATCATCGTGAATGCGATGCAAAGCGTCAGCGAAGCAGAACAGCAGGATGCGCGTCAGGCCGTGGATGCCGCGCGCGACCACATCGAAGCCGACCTGCACGATGAGATGCGCCGGCTCCGCGAGGAAATCACGGCCTTGCGGGCAACGCTTCCTCCCCGCGCAATTTCGATCGGAACACGGGACTCCCGTCCAAGTCCAGGTTAAAATCCACTCCGTCACTGGGGAGTAGCCGCCCTTCGCTGCAAGGGGCTTGCGTCAACATACTTGGCCATCCGGTCATGGCGCAGGCAGTTCCCGAACCTGGCAAGACCTTTGACCATGCCCTCTCCCGATTGGCCGGAGAGAGGGCGCGGTCATCCGTCTCCATCCGGCCAGGAAAACATCATGGAAGCTTTCCTCGTCTCCACGGGCATCGTTGCGCTGGCCGAAATCGGCGACAAGACCCAATTGCTCGCCTTCATCCTCGCCGCCAAGTTCCGCAAGCCGACGCCCATCATTGTCGGCATCCTGGCAGCGACGATCGCCAATCACGCATTCGCCGGGGCACTCGGTACCTGGATTACTTCACTGCTGGCCCCTGAAGCCATGCGCTGGATCCTCGGCCTGTCGTTCATCGGCATGGCGGTCTGGACGCTGATCCCCGACAAGTTTGACGAGGACGAGGCCAAGCTGGCCAAGTATGGCGTCTTCGGAACGACCCTGATCGCATTCTTTCTGGCCGAGATGGGCGACAAGACCCAGATCGCCACGGTCGCCCTGGCCGCCCAGTATCACGCCTTCTTCTGGGTCGTAGCCGGCACCACCCTGGGGATGATGATCGCCAACGTGCCGGCTGTCCTGCTGGGCGACCGCATTGCCCACAAGATGCCGGTTCGTCTCGTCCATGCCATTGCAGCCGGCATCTTCGCGATCCTCGGCATCGCGACCCTGCTAGGAGCAGGAAAGGGCCTCGGCTTCTGAGACGTCACTCCCACTCGATCATCAACAGATCGCCTAAACCCGCGTGGTTAAAGGGATTAGCTGTGATCAACATAGGGCATTACCGTCACTTTTACCGTAAGAAGCGCGCATCTTTTGCTGGCGCGGGAGATGGAGCGATTTGCGGGGCGGCAACTCTGGCAACACCATCGTCAATCACCTCAAAGGATACAGGAGGTAGCGCACCTTGTCCTCTTTCCCCAACCATCAATCAGTTCCCCTACTTTGGCCTTAAGAGCTTCTCGATGGCGGTCGCCACCGTCCCCAAGGCCGTGATGACACCGTCCATGACGAAATCAAGTGCACGTCCATAGCCTGCGTTGACGTTCGCCGTGTCGAAACCAAGCAATTGCAGGGTCGTCAAGCACTGCTCGACGGTCTCATGGGCATCGGCGATTCTGAGATCATTGTTCAAGAACAGAGGCGCCACGGCTTCATTGCGATCGTTCCAGCCCTCGGGTTCACTGCCTGAGGCAAAGGCATCGCTTGCCTCTTCATGAGCATTCAGTCTTTCAATGACGTTCAGAAGCGCCTGTAGCAGCTTGAGGCTTCCGATATCCTTGACAGCCCCTCTCGGACACCCAGCACGCACCAACAATGACTTGAGGTATCCGTTGGGAACGCGCTGCCACACCTCGTGCAAGCTCTTGCAGCGTGCCAGAAACATCTGTTGTGTCATGTTCAACGGTGCGACTTGAGCCAACCGACTGAGAGTCGGATAAGCCAACCAACCATTGGCCGCCACCTCTGCACGATCAAAACCGGTCAGTTCCACTGCCGCTTTGTTCAGCCCCACGGTTGTGCCGAGTGTAGAAAGGCCATCACCCAATCGAAGAAGAACATCGAGCAGCCGCTGCACTTTGGCGACCACATGCTCTTCATTCAAGTCCACATGCTCCAAGTCGGCCGGATCAACGGCGAATGATCGCGCAAGCACGATCTCGCGATCCGGCTTCGGCTTGTACAGCTCACGCATTGGCACTTGGATCAGATTTCGCCCGATCCGCCGGCATTCAGTAAAAC
>JAJZSW010000015.1 GCA_021849505.1 Pseudomonadota bacterium | reverse complement strand
CGAATGGCACGTGGGGACATGCCACCACTTCCGATCCGCTGGCTGCTGGTGGACGAGGCGCAGGACATGGACGAAGTGCAGATGGAGTGGATTCTGCTCCACGGCCGCGCCGGCGCCGAGATCACTTTGGTTGGTGACGACGACCAAAGCCTGTACGCTTTCCGCCACGCTTTGGGATACGCCGGGTTGCAGAAAATCACATTCGCGCTGTCAGCGACCGAGACTACCCTGCCGGTCAATTACCGGTGCGCACCAAACATCCTTGGCCATGCCGCCAAGCTGATCGCCCACAACCGCAACCGGGCCGCCAAAAAGATCACCGCTCACCGTGAAGATGCTGGCGAGATCCGGGTAATCCGCGCCCCTGACCGCTGGGCCGAGGTCGATCAGATCGTCAGGACCATCAGGAATGGGTCTCAGGACGATGAATGGGCAATCCTCGCCCGAACCAATCTGATCCTCGATGCAGTCGAGCTGGCCTTGTCCGACATCGACAGGCCATGCGTCCGCTCCGGTGGCAAGAGCGTTTGGGAACACTCGATTGGCAGCGTATTTTCCGGCCTGTTACGTTCAGTCGTGGATGATTCCTGGACCGGACTGGCGAACGCCCTCTCTTTCTGCGGCATCCAGGCTGAGTGGGTCAATGGGCATTCGCGGCGTTCGTTCGGAGGCTGCGCTGCCCGTCTGGAATCCGCCATCGAACAGGCCCCGGAAGAGGATGGCACCCGGAAGGCGCTTCTGCGCCTCCGTATGGGGCTTGCCTCGTGGCGCGACCAGGCGGCGAAGGGGCGGCCGACGCTCGTCGTCCATGGCGTCGCCGCTTTCCTGTTCGATTACTGCAAGCCAAACCAGGCGAATCTATTGAGAAAGCTGGAGGCATCCATTGCCAGGATGCCCGGTTCGCTTGCCCAGCGGCTTTCGATCCTAGGACGATCCAGTCCGAATCGCCAGAAGCCCGCCGTGCAGATCATGACGCTGCACGCTTCGAAAGGCCTCGAATTCGACAACGTCTGGATCATGGGTTGCGAGGATGGCAACCTGCCGCACACGGATTCGACGGAGGAGGATGAAAGACGCCTCCTCTATGTCGGCATGACGCGGGCTCGGCACCGACTGATCCTGAGCAGCGCCATGGAGGAAGGGTTGGAGTCGCGGTTTCTGGAGGAAGCCGGACTAGAGTGAAATGCGTCGGGTTTGTGCGCTTTTGACCCGTCGAAATGGCGCTGTCAGTCGGTAGATTTTTGGCAACTACCAGCAACTACCGGAAATGCGATGCGTACCATTTCAGATGACGAATTCCTTTCAGTAGGTAGAGTTCTTATCAACCGGAAGCAACTTCTGAAGATCGTCCCTTTATCCGAACGAACCATCCTCGAGATGGAAAAGCGTGGCGAATTCCCTAGGCGTTTCGCGATCACTCCACGCCTGGTTGCATGGGATCTGCGGGAAGTCGAGGCTTGGATTGACGCAAGGAAGGAAGCTGCAGTACAACCGCTGGCTCCTGGGCTTCAACCGGCCTAGTAGCTTGTTGCGCCCAATGGTTGATCATGTCGGCCCAATCCTGCATCATCGCTCGGCGCTGCTCAGCGTATTCCGCCTTGTTGTAGACCGCCCGGACCCCTTTTTGCTCGTGAGCAAGACACTTCTCGATCCAGTCGGTGTTGTAACCAGCTTCATGCAGCAATGTGCTAGCCGTTCGACGCAGGTCATGGGGACCAAATTTTCCGAGAGGCTTTCCATCCTTCTGCGCTGCCTTGTATGTCAGCGTCAGCACCTGATTGAAGGTTGCGCTGCTCATCGGCAAATCCGAGTCGTAGCGCGATGGAAGGACGTATTCTGAACCACCCGCAAACGTTTTAAGCGCGACTAGGATATCGAGCGCTTGGCGCGATAGATAAACGTTGTGGGGCATCCGGCGCTTCATCCTTTCTTTTGGGATCGTCCAGACAGCCTCACTAAAATTCACCTCCGACCATTTCGCATTGGACAACTCCGACTTACGGACCATCGTCAGCAACAGCAGTTTGGCTCCAGCGCGAAATTGCGGCGATGTACCGATACGATCCATGTACTCATACATTAAGCCTATCTCTTCTGGCGATAAGGCACGATCACGAGGCTGGAACTTCGCGATGGTCGATGGACGAACCTCCTCAGCCGGATTCTTGACCTTCTGTCCGCGCTCATTGGCCCAGCGATAAACCTGCAACACCACCTCCCGTGCGTGGACAGCGGTCGCCGGGGCCCCCCGGTCGACGATCATATCGGTTAGTTGCCGAAGGTCATCGTCCGTGATCTCCGTCAGGCGCTTGTTGCCGAACGGTCGTTTCAATTCGCGCTCGTAGATGGCTCTACGCATATCGCGTGTGGACTCGGCCATCTCATACCCACGCAGCCATGCCTGCGCCCAATCGTCGAATGATTTCGAGGAGCTGTCCTTCTTCTTCGCCCTTGCCTTCGCTTGAGCTGGAGACTTGCCAGCAGCAATCAGCCTCTTCGCCTCGTGCAACGCCACACGCGCCTCAGCGAGAGTCATACCACCAGCGCCGTAGCGTCCAAACGTGATCGTCTCGTACCGACCATTGATCGCATAGTCATACCGGAACGAAATGGTTCCTGCGGGGGTGACAGCGACATAAAGCCCCTCCCGGTCACGGACTTTGTAAAGCTTATCACCAGGTTTCAGGTTGCGTAGCCGGGTATCAGTAAGCATTACATTTTCCTTTTCTTCCAAACACTTAAATTATTTTTAGCCTAGGCACCAGGGTATCATCCAACCGACAGTAGCCACCTAATACCCTGCACCAGAATACTGAGAAAAAGGCATACATCTATCTGTTTTTTATAATTTATTAACTCCCGTATACCCTGCCCAATCGCATCATTAAAGCTGGGTATTGGGTCATTTCGTAGCCGACCAAAGGAATGATACCCATGAGAATACCCTCTGTAAAACGTGCTTGCCCTTGCCTGTTGTTGCCAGACAATGCCAGACCACCATACGACAATAAAACAAAAAAGCCCGTGAAATCACGGGCTTCTGTGTTTATCTTGCCTGACTCTGCCAGTTGCTGCCAGACGCTAAATCATTCCCACTCGATCGTGCCGGGCGGCTTGCCGGTCACGTCATAGACGACACGGCTGATGCCGCGGATTTCATTGACGATGCGATTGGAAACGCGCGCCAGCAACTCGTGCGGCAGCTCGGCCCACTTGGCGGTCATGAAGTCGGAGGTCTGCACGGCGCGCAGCGCGACGACGTAGTCGTAGACGCGGCCATCGCCCATCACGCCGACGCTCTTCACCGGCAGGAAGACGGCGAAGGCCTGCGAGGTCTTGTCGTACCAGTCGGCGGCGCGCAACTCGTCGATGAAGATTGCGTCGGCGCGGCGCAGCAGGTCGGCGAATTCCTTCTTCACCTCGCCGAGGATGCGCACGCCGAGGCCGGGACCGGGGAAGGGATGGCGATAGACCATCTCGTGCGGGAGCCCGAGCGCGATGCCCAGTTCGCGCACCTCGTCCTTGAACAGCTCGCGCAGCGGCTCGAGCAGCTTGAGATGCAACGTCTCGGGCAGGCCGCCGACGTTGTGGTGGCTCTTGATGGTGTGTGCCTTCTTGGTCTTGCCGCCAGCCGACTCGATGACGTCCGGATAGATGGTGCCCTGCGCCAGCCACTTGGCCTGCGGCAGCTTCTGCGCCTCGGCCTGGAAGACTTCGACGAACTCGCGGCCGATGATCTTGCGCTTCTGCTCGGGATCATTGATCCCTTTCAGGTGGCCCATGAACTGCGCGGTGGCATCGACGTGGATGACCTTGACACCGAGGTTGCGCGCAAAGGTCTGCATCACCTGCTCGCCCTCGTTGAGGCGCAACAGGCCGTTGTCGACAAAGACGCAGGTGAGCTGGTCACCGATCGCCTTGTGCAGCAGCGCCGCGACCACGGAGGAATCGACGCCGCCCGACAGGCCGAGGATCACCTCCTCCTTGCCGACCTGGGCGCGTACCTGGGCAATCGCCTCTTCGACATAGCCCGGCATGTTCCAGTCGCCGCGGCAGCCGCAGATGTCGCGCACGAAACGGCCGATGATCTCGCGCCCTTTCAGCGTATGCGTCACCTCCGGGTGGAACTGTACGGCGTAAAAACGGCGCGCCTCGTCGGCCATCGCCGCGATCGGCGTCGACTCGTTGCTGCCGATGACCTGGAAGCCGGGCGGCAGTTCGGTCACCTTGTCGCCGTGCGACATCCAGACCTCGAGCAGGCCGTGTCCTTCCGCGTTGCTGCGGTCCTGGATGCCCTCGAACAGCTTGGAGTGGCCGCGGGCGCGCATCTCGGCGAAGCCGAATTCTCGCTTCGCCGCGCTTTCGACCTTGCCGCCGAGCTGGGCCGCCATGGTCTGCATGCCGTAGCAGATGCCCAGCACCGGTACGCCAAGCTCGAAGACGACCTGCGGAGCCCGCCACTCCTCGGCCACATAGACCGAATTGGGCCCGCCCGATAGGATGATGCCGGTCGGCGCAAAGTCGCGGACGAACTGCTCGGAAACGTCGAACGGATGCAGCTCGCAATACACCTGCTGCTCGCGCACGCGGCGCGCGATGAGCTGCGTGACCTGGGAACCGAAATCGAGGATGAGAATTTTCTGGTGGGACATGGACGAGCCTCAAATGTAAAACGGGCGGCCTGGTGAGCCGCCCGCTGGTGTGGTCGTTGCCTTATTCGACGTGATAGTTCGGCGCTTCCTTGGTGATCTGCACGTCATGCACATGCGATTCGCGGATGCCTGCCGAGGTGATCTCGACGAACTCGGCCTTGTCGTGCATCTCGGCAATGGTCGGGCAGCCGAGATAACCCATGCTCGAACGGAGGCCGCCCATCAACTGATGGATCACCGCCGTCACCGGGCCCTTGTAGGGCACGCGACCCTCGATGCCCTCGGGGACGAGCTTCTCGACGTTGGATTCGTTTTCCTGGAAGTAGCGGTCCGAGGAACCCTTCTGCATCGCACCGAGGGAACCCATGCCGCGATAAGACTTGTAGGAGCGGCCCTGGTATAGCACCGTCTCGCCGGGGGCTTCCTCGGTGCCGGCGAACAGGCCGCCCATCATCACCGCATGCGCGCCGGCGGCAATGGCCTTGGCGATGTCGCCGGAGAAGCGGATGCCGCCATCGGCGATCAGCGGGATGCCTGTGTTGGCGAGCGCCGTGGCAACGCTGTCCACCGCGCTGATCTGCGGCACGCCGACTCCGGCGACGATGCGCGTGGTGCAGATCGAGCCGGGACCGATGCCGACCTTGACGGCATCGGCTCCATGGTCGGCGAGCGCGCGTGCGGCAGCGCCCGTGGCGATGTTGCCGCCGATCACTTCAATGTTCGAATAGTTCTTCTTCACCCATTCGACACGCTTCAGCACGCCTTGCGAATGGCCATGCGCGGTATCGACGACGATCACGTCGACGCCGGCTTCCGCCAGCGCAGCGACACGCTCCTCGGTGCCCTCGCCGACGCCGACCGCGGCACCGACCAGCAGGCGACCGAACTCGTCCTTGGCGGCGAGCGGATGATCGGTGGATTTCTGGATGTCCTTGACGGTCATCAGGCCGCGCAACTCCCACGCATCGTTGATGACCAGCACGCGCTCGAGGCGATGCTTGTGCATCAGCGCCTTGCCCTCGTCGAGCGTGGCACCTTCCTTCACGGTGACAAGGCGCTCGCGCGGGGTCATGATGGTGCCAACCACTTCATCGAGGCGCGTTTCGAAGCGCAGGTCGCGGTTGGTCACGATGCCGACGACCTTGCCATTCTCGACGACCGGCAGGCCGGAGATCTTGTGCGTGCGCGTCAGCGCCAGCACATCGCGCACGGTCATCGTCGGGGGGATGGTGATCGGATCCTTCAATACTCCGGATTCGTAGCGTTTCACCTTTGCCACCTCGGCGGCTTGCGCCGCGGGCTCGAGGTTCTTGTGGATGATGCCGATACCGCCTTCCTGGGCCAAGGCGATCGCGAGGCGTGCTTCGGTCACCGTGTCCATCGCCGCGGAAACCAGCGGCAGGTTCAGCCGGATCTTGCGGGTCAGGCGCGTGGCCAGGGAAACGTCGCGGGGAAGGATCGCCGAATGGGCGGGAACCAGGAGAACGTCGTCGAAGGTCAGGGCCTTCTTGAGGAGTCGCATGCTGTTATCCTTGTATCCAAAAACGTATTATACGGAGGTCGCCAGACCCCGGCAAATCACTTACCGTTGCGAGGAATTCCCATGCGCCGAGCCCTCATCCTCTCCTTGTCCAGCCTGTTCGCGCTCGGTCTGCCGCTGGCCAGCCAGGCCCAGATGTACTCATGGAAGGACGCCAGCGGCAAGGTGCATTACGGCGACCGGCCGCCGGCCGAGAAGCAGTCGCAGGCACGCAAGGTGCAGGGCGCACCGAGCGAAACGAGCGATGTCGCGAATGCGCGCAAGTCCGCTGCCGAGCGTCAGTTCGACGAACGCGAAAAGCAGGCCAAGGGGGAAGAAGGGGCCAAAAAACCGGCTGAAGACCCGGCCCAGGCGAAGCAGCGCGAAGCAAATTGCCGGCAGGCGAAAGCCAATCTGGCGGCTCTGGAATCGGGCCAGATCCGTTTCAGCACCAACGACAAAGGCGAACGTGTCGCTCTTGACGGGAGCGTCCGCGAGGCTGAGCTTGCGCGGGCGAGAAAATCGGTCGACGACTGGTGCAAACCTCCGGTGACGAAGTAATTACTCCTCGGCGGTTTCCGCCGCCCCGCCGCCCTTCTTCATGACCTTGCCTTCGGCGGCGCGCTGCTTGCGTACTTCCTTCGGGTCGGCGATCAGCGGCCGGTAGACCTCGACGCGGTCCCGGTCGCGCAACACCGTGTCAGGCTTTGCCAGCTTGCTGTAGATGCCGAATTTGCCCTTGGCAAGGTCGATGTCCGGGTATTTCGCCGGCAGGCCGGAAGCCTCGACGGCCTGCCTGAGCGTCGTCCCGTCCGCGACGGTCAGAGGAATCACGTCCTGCCGCTCGGCGAGGGCGTAGACGACTTCGATGTGAATGCTGTCAGCCATGGATTTGATGGGCGCGCTTGACGAAGGAATCGACGAAGGTGCCGACGATGTGACCGAATACCGGCCCCAGCGCCTTCTCGAGGAGGCGGTTGGAAAACTCGTAGTGCAGCTGGAATTCGACCTTGCAGCCGTGGTCCCCTAGTTTCGTGAAGCGCCAGCTGCCGTCGAGGCGGCGGAACGGACCCTCGCGAAACGCCAGCTTCATCAGGTGCGGAGCTTCCTTGCTGTTCTCGGTCGCGAAATGGGCTCGAATGCCGTGATAGTGGATGTGGATGCGCGCGGCTGTCTTGTCGACCGTGCGATCCAGCACCTCGACGCCGCCGCACCAGGGCAGGAATTTCGGGTAATCCTCGACGTGATCGACGAGCGCGAACATCTGCTCGGGCGTGCGCATGATCAGTACCGACTTTTCGACAAGGGCCATGGTGGAGCACTGCTTTAGAATGCGGCCATTCTAGCGCTCCGCGCTGCAGCCTCCACGCCCTGCCACCATGAGCATCGCCGAAAACAAGAAGGCCTTCCACGACTATTTCATCGAGGAAAAACTCGAGGCCGGCCTCGTCCTCGAAGGCTGGGAAGTAAAGTCGATCCGCGCCGGCCGCGTGCAGCTCAAGGAAGCCTACGTCATCCTCAAGGACGGCGAAGTCTGGCTGCTCGGCTGCCACATCAGCCCGCTGACGACGGCATCGACCCACGTCAAGCCCGACCCGGTCAGGACCCGGAAACTGCTGCTGCACGAGCGCGAGATCGCCCGACTGATCGGTAAGGTGGAACGCGCGGGTTATGCGCTGGTGCCGCTGAACATGCATTTCGCCAAGGGCCGGGTGAAACTCGAGATCGGCCTGGCCAAGGGCAAGAAGCAGTACGACAAGCGCGAAAGCGAAAAGCAGAAGGACTGGGAACGCGAGAAGAGCCAGCTCATGAAGGCGAAGCTCAGATGAACCGGCTGATCCGGCGCAGGTCGATCACGCGATCTGCCTGCGCCGGCAAGCCGCGCCTCAGTCAGTGCGGAATTTTGCGGCCAAGCGGTCGATCTGCGTCGCCACCTCCTTCAAGCCGCCTGCCGAGGAGGCCACCTGCTTCACCGCGCCGCTGTTCGTTTCCGCCCCCTGGGCAATCCGCTCGACTGCGGCAGCCACTTCCCGCGCGGCCAGCGACTGCTCTTTCAGGGCTGAATGGATTTCGTTCACCGAGTGCAAAATGCGCTCGGAATTGGCGCGGATGTCCTTCACGCTATCCCCTGCCTTATGGGCCAGCTGCACGCCTTCGCCGACGCGCGCCACCCCCATTTCCATGTCATGCGCCGCGGTTTTCGCGCCCTCCTGGATTTTCATGATCACGCCGGTGATTTCCACGGTCGATTGCGCGGTACGCTCCGCGAGCTTGCGCACCTCGTCCGCCACCACCGCAAAACCACGGCCCTGTTCCCCGGCGCGTGCGGCTTCGATCGCGGCATTCAGGGCGAGCAGGTTGGTCTGATCGGCAATGTCCTTGATGATATTGACGATGCCGGAGACTTGCCCGGTATAGCTTTCCAGTTCGCGGATGCTGCCCGCCGTGGCCATGACGGCCTCGGCAATGCGCGACATCTCGCTGGCCGCCTCGTGAATGACCTGTCCGCTCTTTTCCGATTGCTCGCCGGAGTCCTGCACCACTTTGCCCGCCTCCAGCGCATAGCCTTCCACCTGGTCGATGGAAACGGAAAGCTCCTCCATCGACGCCGCCATGCTCGAGACCGAATCGGACTCTGTCTGGGAGGCCTGTGCGGCTTCGTCGCTGACCCCCGACAGCTGGGAGGACATGCCGGACAGGGATACGGCGTGCGATTTCAATTGCGCCACGACCGCACGGATTTGTTCCTGCATGCCCAGCAGGTCGCGTACCAGTGCGGCCAGTTCGTCGTCGCCCGCGACGACGACGTTTTTCGAGAAATCCAGTTTACCGATCGCGTCCACCAGGGACGTCGCCATCGCGACGCGAGCCTGCAATCTACGCACCATGAATACGCCGACCACGAGCATAACCACCGCCATCGCCAGCGCGATCCCGGCCAGCCAGATCACCCGCTGGTTGGCGCTGGCCCGCGCCTGTTCCTGCATCATATCCGCTCGCGACTGGTAAGCCGGAATAATTTCATCGAGCGGCTTGCTGACCGCCCGGTACGCCAGCGGCCATTCGTTTTCCAGAATCTCCTTCATGGCGCCCCGGTCGTCCTTCGCATACACTTGGGCGATACGCTCCAGCAAGGGGGCGAGTGTCTGGACGCCCGTCTGCAGAGCATCGAACAGGCCCTGCTCTTCCGGCGAAAGGGTTTTCGCTTTTATTATTTCCTGCAGGCGCCGCCATTCGTCGGGCAGGGCCGCGCGCATTTCCTTCAGGCGGCTATTCGAACTGGCGACGGGCACAACGCCGAAAGTCGTGGCCACCAGCCGAAACCGAATATCCTTGTAACGCTGGTCGATGCTGTTCAGCAACATGACGGGAGCCAGCACCTTCGACTGCAGTTCCTCGAGCTGGGCAACGCCCTGGCGCCCACTCCATACCGCGGCGCCGCCAAGAACAACAGCCAATATCAAGCCGGTGCCCATTCCCAGCACCATCAGCATGCGCAGAGACATTTTCATTTCCGACCACCTCTTGCTCTTGTTATGAATCAGCCGCCGGGCGACGGGAACACCCGCCACCCGGTCGTGGGTGCCTTCTATCTAACCTCAATCGAGCTTGTTGCCGGCGGCCTTCCAGCCATCGACGCCAGGGCGCAGCCAATACACCTTCGCGTGACCCGCCTTGGCCGCCAGCACGGCCGCCTTGTAATGCCGCCAGCCGGAGGGACCGTTACCGAAGATCAGGATCGGCTCGGCCTTGTTGGCGGGCAGTTTCTCGACCGCCCATTTATCCTTGCTGGCGTCGAAATCAGGAGCATTGGCGCTGACATTGGTGTAGGGCAGGCTGACCGCTCCCTTGATGGTACCCTCGGCAAAATCGGAAGGCACCCGCACATCGTAGTACTTGATGCCCTTGGCGATCAGGTCCTTGGCTTTGGCGACGTCGATGATCTCGACGCCGGGCACGGTGCTGGGCGTTTCCGCAGCCATGACGCCGGTGACGGCCAGGAAAGACAGCATAAACATGGCAAAAATCCGTTTCAGCATAACTTCACTCCTTATTGAGATAAATGACGGGATGGCACGGGGATGAGACGAGCCTCTTGCGTGCCGATTAATGATAGCGCTATTGAGACGGTTTATCATGGCAGCAGAAACATTTTGCCGCAGCAACTTTTCCTTCTGCCCACGATGCCACCCACCCTTCTGCTCTGGCTGATCGCCGGCAGCCTGATGCTGCAGCCGCTGTCGACCGACCTTTACCTCGCCTCGCTGCCGCATCTCGCCACGGACTTCGGTGTCACGCCCGCCGCCGTCCAGCAGACGCTCTCGCTATTCGTGATCGGCTTCGGCGTCGCGCAACTCATCAGCGGGCCGTTGTCCGACCGCTTCGGCCGCCGGCCGGTGCTGCTCTGGGGCCTCGCCATCTACATCGCGGCAAGCCTGGCCTGCGCACTGGCGCCGACCCTCGTATGGCTGATCGCCGCCCGCTTCGTGCAGGCGATCGGCTGCTGCACGGCGGCAGTCATCGCGCGCGCGATGGTGCGTGACGCCTTCGCCCCCGCCGATGGCGCGCGCATGCTCGCGAAGGCCAGCACGCTGCTCGCCCTCGCACCGCTGTTCGGTCCGGTGCTTGGCGGCTATCTGCAGGTGTGGTTCGGCTGGCGGGCGGCCTTCGTCTTCCACACGCTGTTCGGTATCGCCCTGATGATCACCACGGCGCGCTTGTTCCGCGAGACCAACCTGCATTTGAATCCGGAAGCGACGCGCATCGGCGGCCTGTTCGCGACTTATCGCCGGATCGCCAGCACCGATTTTTTCTGGGCATGGATGCTGCCGGGCGCGCTGTCCTATGCGGCGATCTTCAGCTTCATCTCCGGCTCGTCCTTCGTGCTGATCGACGTGCTCGGCGTGCCGACGCACTACTACGGCTACTGCTTCGCCTTCGGCGTGACCGGCTACCTGCTCGGCACCATCGTCTGCCGGCGTCTGCTTTCCAAATGGGGATTGCCGCGTTCGCTGATGCTCGGCGCGAGCCTTTCGCTGTTTTCCGGCTTGTTGTTCGCAACGCTCGTACTCGGCGGCGTGCAGCATTGGGCGGTGGTGCTGCTCTGCCAGTTCCTGACGATGGGCGCGCACGGCATCAACTTTCCCTGCGCGCAGTCGGGGGCGATCGCGCCCTTCCCGCGCGAGGCGGGCGCGGCGGCCGGCCTGTTGGGCTTCTTCACGATGGTGGCCGCGCTCGTCACCGGCACCTGGGTCGGCATGAGCCACGACGGCACGCTCGTGCCGCTGGCACTCACCTCGGCAACGCTCGGCCTGCTGTTGTTCGGCAGCACCTGGGCGCTACGGCGGCAGCGCGCCGCCGCCGTTGTTTAGGCTTTCCTGCCCAGCACCGAACGAATCGTTTCCTGCAGGTCGCCCGGAATCAGGATGGTCTTGGCATTGGGCGACTCGGCCAGGTTGGTCATGGCCATGATGTATTTTTCGCCGAGCATGTAGCGCATCGGGCCTTCCTGGTCGCCGATCGCCGCTGTCACGCGCTTGATGGCCTCGGCGCTCGCCTCGGCGAGCGTCACCTGTGCGGTGGCGTCCCGATGTGCCGCCTCCAGGCGCGCCTCGGCCTGCAAAATGGTCGCCTGCTTCTCGCCTTCGGCCCTGGTCACCATCGCCTTGCGCTCCCGCTCGGCGGCGGCCTGCATCTCCATCGCCTTCTGCATCGAGGGCGAGGGCTTGATGTCCTGAATCTCCACCGACTTGACCGTCAGCCCCCAGTCGATCGCCTCGTCGGCGATCGATTCGCGCAATCGCGCCTTGATACGGTCGCGATTCGACAGCGCCTCGTCGAGCTGCATCTCGCCGACGATCGAACGCAAGGTGGTCATGATCATGTTGCGGATCGCCTCGGCGAAATCGGTCACGCCGTACACCGCCTTGATCGGATCGGTGACCTTGATGAAGGCGATCGCGTTGGTGACGATCACGGCATTGTCCCTGGTGATCACCTCCTGCTCCTGCACGTCGAGGATGATGTCCTTGGTGACCAGCTTGTAGGCGATGTTGTCGAGATAGGGAATGATGATGTTGAGGCCCGGGTGCAGCGTGCCGTGGTACTTGCCGAGCCGCTCGACGATCCACTCCTCGCCCTGGGGCACGATGCGGATGCCCTTGGCGAGCGTGATGCCGGCGAAGGCCAGCAGCGCAATGACGAAAATCATCATGTCCATGTCAAACCCTCCCGACTTTCAGGAAACTGCCCTCGACCGCGACGACGCGCACGCGCTCGCCGCTCTTGATCGCCTCATCGGCGATGCACTCCCAGACATCGTCGCCGAGCAGCGGCTTCTGGAAGCGCACCGCGCCCTTCTCGAAGGGCGCCACGTCGCGCACCAGCATGCCGATCTCGCCGATCACGTTCGCATCCGCCATGCCGACCTTCGTCTTGTGCATGCTCGGCTTGAACAGCTTGAACCAGCCGGCCACGAGCACCAGCGAAACAATCAGCCAGAGGCCCAGCTGCGCCGTGAAGCCGATCGCCGCCATGGCCACCGCGAGCGCAACGACGAGCGCGCCCAGCCCGAACCAGATCAGCACGAACGAGGGAACAACCAGTTCCGCGACGATCAGGACGATGCCGCCGACTGCCCAGTGCCACCATGCGAGTTCCATGTTTTTCTCCTTGCAGTGCCGTCCCGCCAGCGCCGACTTTACCGGAATTCACGCTGCCGGCGCATTTCGAACAGACAGACCGCCGCCGCGGCCGCGACATTGAGCGACTCGCTGCCCGCTGCGAGCGGAATCGTCGAGCGCCGTTTCGCCAGCGCGACCAGTTCGGGAGCGAGCCCGGCCCCTTCGTTGCCGAACAGCCAGGCGACCGGCTGGCGCAGGTCAAGCGCATACAGGGAAGCGCCGTCGCGCGCCACGGTGGCGACCGGGTTGCCGGAATAGTGCTTCAGGAAGCCGGCCAGATCGGCCTGCTCGCGGATGCACAGGCCGAAGTGTGCGCCCTGCGCGGCGCGCAGCACACGCGGCGACCAGGCGCCCGCGCAACCCGGGCCGAGCAGCACGTCCCGCACGCCGGCGGCGGCGGCGGTGCGCAGCAGGGTGCCGACGTTGCCGGCATCCTGCACCGCGTCGAGCAGCAGGCAGTCGCCATCTGGCATGAAAGTCGGCGCTGGCGGGACGGCACCCGCCGGAACCGCCGCGTTGATGGGGACGGCAATGCGGGCGAGGATACCGACCGGGGCAGCCAATTCGCTCAGGCTGCGGAACAGCGGATCGGGCAGGCAGAGCGTTTCGACCTTGCCCGCACGTGCGAGCAGCCCCGTCACCTCGGGGTTGGTGCACGCCCCCTCGCAGACCACGATGAGGTCGGGCCGTACTTGATGGTCAAGCGCAGCCGCCAGCAGATGCGGCCCTTCGAGCACTGCTTGTCCACTCGCACGCTGCTTGCGCGTATCAGTCAGCAAGGCACGCAGGGATTTCAGTGTCGGATTGTCGCGTGATGTAATCGTCTTCATGGCAGCAGAATGCGCACCGGCGCGAAGCTGCGGCGATGCTCCGGGCACGGCCCGTGGACGCGCAGCGCGGCGAGATGCGCCGCCGTGCCGTAGCCCATGTGGCGTGCGAAGCCGTACTGCGGAAACCGCTCGTCCATGACCCGCATCCCGGCATCGCGCACGGTCTTGGCGAGGATCGAGGCGGCCGAGATTTCCGCCACCGTCGCGTCGCCGCCGATGATGGCGCGTGCCGGGAGAGCCAGCTGCGGGCAACGATTGCCGTCAATGAGAATTTCCACAGGCATCACCGCCAGGCCGGCCACGGCGCGTTGCATCGCCAGCAGGGTCGCCTGCAGGATGTTGAGCGCATCGATTTCCTCGACGGTGGCTTCTGCAACGCTCCAGGCTAGCGCTTTTTGCCGAATCTCGAAGGTCAGAATTTCGCGCCGCCGTGCCGAGAGCTTTTTCGAATCGGCCAACCCGACGATCGGCCGCGCCGGGTCGAGGATCACCGCCGCCGCGACGACCGGCCCGGCGAGCGGGCCGCGGCCGGCTTCATCGACGCCGCAGATCATGCCGACTGCAGCAGCGGCAGGATCGCCGCCGCCGCCTTTTCCGCGGTGTTCTGCCGCAGCTGCCGGTGCATGTCGGTGAAGCAGCCGGTCAGGCGCTGGCGCACCTCGCCGTCGAGGACGAGGTTGCCGAGCGCCTGCGCGAGGTTCGCCGGCGTCGCCTCGTCCTGCAGGAATTCCGGCACGACGAAGCGGCCGGCCAGGACGTTCGGCAGGCCGACCCAGGGCTGGTAGCGCATGCGCTTCATGAGCCGCCACGACCAGGGCGACATGCGGTAGGTGATCACGTGCGGGGCCTTGAGCAGAGCCGCTTCGAGCGTCGCGGTACCGCTGGCGACGAGCGCCCCGTCGCAGGCCGCCAGCGCATCCTGTGCATGACCGAACAGCAGCTTCAGACAACCCGCGGAAGGATTCACTGCGGCATCGAGCTCGACATGGGTGATCTCGAAACCGGACCGCACGGGAGCATCCATCATCAGCCAGTCCTGGTGGCCGAGCTTCCAGAGCGCTTCCTCGAAGAGGGTACGCGTTTCGCGCGACACCAGCGGCACGAGGAACACCGCCTGCGGAAAGCGTTCGCGCAACAGCCGGGCCGTCTGGATGAACAGCTCGGCCATCATGCCGACCTCCGACTGGCGGCTGCCGGGCAAGAGCGCGATCACCGGGCCGCGTCCGTTGAGTTCCAGGCGTTCGCGTGCCGCCTCGCGCCCGGACTCGAGCGGCAGCACGTCGGCAAGCGGATGGCCGACGTAATCGACCGGCAGGCCGGCTTTCTCGTAGAGCGGCGGCTCGAAGGGAAACAGCGCCAGCAGGCGGTCGCAGGCGCGGGCGATCTTGTTGATCCGACCGCCGCGCCAGGCCCAGACCGACGGGCTGACGTAATGTACCGTGGGGATGCCGGCCCGCTTGAGACGTCTTTCGAGCCAGAGGTTGAAATCGGGCGCATCGACGCCGATGAACACATCGGGCTTCTCGTCGCGCAGCCGCGCCAGCAGGGCACGCCGGATGCCCGTGATTTCGCGGTAATGGCGCAGCACTTCGGCATAGCCGCACACCGCCAGCCGTTCGGCGGGCCACCAGGCATCGAAACCGGTGCGCTGCATCTTCGGGCCGCCGATGCCGAAGAACTCGGCGTCCGGCAAGCGGCGCTTGAGCGCCTCGATCAGGTGCGCTGCCAGCAGGTCGCCCGAGGCCTCGCCCGCCACCAAGGCAATGCGCGTCATTTATCGAATGATGCCGCGCCCGGGCGCTGTGAGAAAGTCCGCCAGCACAGTCAGCGGCGCCAGGTCTCCCTGGGTCTGCGCCTCGGCGGCGATCGCCACGGCCGCTTCCTCGAGCTTCAGCCCGCTGCGGTAGAGCGTCTTGTAGGCACGCCGCAGGCCGGCGATGGTTTCCGGGGCATAACCGCGGCGCTTCAGGCCTTCGCTGTTGATGCCGTGCGGCGCGACCGGATTGCCGGCGGCAGTGACGAAGGGCGGCACGTCCTGGAACAGGATCGAGCCCATGCCGGTGATGCAGTGCGCGCCGATGCGCACGAACTGGTGCACCACCGTAAACCCACCCAATATCGCCCAGTCGCCGACATGCACGTGACCCGCGAGCTGCGCATTGTTGGCGAAGATGGTGTGGTCGCCAATCTGGCAGTCGTGCGCGAGATGCACATAGGCCATGATCCAGTTGTCGTTGCCGAGGCGGGTCACGCCGGCGTCCTGGGCCGTGCCGCGGTTGAAGGTACAGAACTCGCGAATCGTGTTGCGGTCGCCGATCTCGAGGCGGGTCGGTTCGCCGGCATACTTCTTGTCCTGCGGCATCTCGCCGAGCGAGGAGAACTGGAAGATGCGGTTGTCGTTGCCGATGCGGGTCGGGCCGTTGATCACGACATGCGGGCCGACCCAAGTATTGTCGCCGATCTCGACATCGGGGCCGATGATCGAATAGGCGCCGACGCTGACGTTCGCGCCGAGCCGCGCGCCCGGGTCGATCAGCGCGGTCGGGTGAATATTGGAAGACATCTCAGTCTTCCAGTTTGCGCACGGTGCAGATCAGCTCGGCTTCGCAGGCGACCTGGCCATCGACCTTCGCCTGCCCGGCGAACTTCCACATGCCGCGCTTGCTGGCCGTGATCGAGACTTCCATGATCAACTGGTCGCCGGGACTGACGGGCCGCTTGAAGCGCGCGCCGTCGATGCCGACGAAGTAGTAAACGGACTTGTCGTCCGGCTTGCCGCCCATGGTCTTGAAGGACAGGATCGCCGCCGTCTGCGCCATCGCCTCGACGATCAGCACGCCCGGCATCACCGGGTGGTGGGGATAGTGGCCCGGGAAGAAAGGTTCGTTCATGCTGACGTTCTTGAGCGCGGTGATGCGCTCGCCCGGCACGACGTCGAGCACGCGATCCACCAGCAGGATCGGGTAGCGATGCGGCAGGTATTCGAGGATCTGGTGGATATCCATCGAGGTAACGGCAGGTGCGGGCGTCGGGACGGTCATGACTTTTTCTCCAGCAATTGTTCCAAATGAGCCAGGCGCTTTTCGAGGGCGCGTATTTTATCGGCCTGCGCATCGAGATGGCGCAGGCGGGCGAAGTTCTTTTGCCACTCGTCATGCGCCATGAAGGGCACGGTGCCGGTGTAGTTGCCGGGCCGGGCGATCGACTTTCCCACCAGCGTCCCGGCCGAGACATTGACGTCATCGGCAAGCTCCAGGTGGCCGAGAATGACCGCGGCACCGCCGATGGTGCAGCGCGCGCCGATCCGGGCGCTGCCGGCGATGCCCACGCAGCCGGCGATCGCGGTATGCGCACCGATGCGTACGTTATGGCCGACCTGGATCTGGTTGTCCAGCTTGACGCCGTCCTCGATCACCGTGTCCTCGAGCGCGCCGCGATCGATCGTGGTGTTGGCGCCGATCTCGACGTCATCGCCGATGACGACGCGGCCGGTCTGGGCGATCTTGACCCACTCGCCCGTCGCTTCGCGCGCGAAGCCGAAGCCGTCGGCGCCGATCACGGCGCCGGAATGGACGATTGCCCGCCGGCCGATGCGGCAGCCGGGATAAATCCTGACGCCTGGATAGAGCACGCTGTTTTCCCCGATGTCGACGTCGGCGCCGATCCAGCAATGCGCGCCGACGCTGACCGACGGCGGCAGCGGCGCTTCGACGACGGCGGACGGATGGATGCCCGGCGCGGGCGCCTGCCCTGCCGCCAGCCACTGGGATACGCGCGCGAAATACAGATAGGGCTGGGGCGTGACGATCGCGTCGCCGGGACAGGCCGCCAGGGTCTCGGCCGCCAGGATGACCGCGCCAGCCCGTGTGGCGGCCAGCTGGCTGCGGTACTTCGGATTCGCCAGGAAGCTCAATTGGCCGGGGGTCGCCGCTTCCAGCGTGGCCAGGCCCGTGACGACGCGCGCCCCGTCACCCTTCAACTCGCCGCCGAAGTGCGCGACGATGTCAGCCAGGGTGCGGGCCACGACTCAGGGAACGGGTTATTTGCCAGGCGCTTCGCTGCTCAGGGCCTTGATCACCTTGTCGGTGACGTCGATGCGCGGGCTGAAATAGACCGCTTCCTGAACGATCAGGTCGAACTTCTCGGCTTCGGCGATCTGCTTGATGACCTTGTTGGCGCGCTCGAAGATGCCAGCCATTTCCTCGTTCTGGCGCAGGTTCAGGTCTTCGCGGAACTCCCGCTGCTTGCGTTGGAAGTCGCGGTTGAGTTCGTTGAACTCGCGCTCCTTGTTGCGCCGCTCGCTCTCCGCCATCGTCACGCCATTCTTTTCGAGGTTTTCCTGCATCGACTGCAAGCGCTTGGAAAGCTGCTGCAGTTCCTGGTCGCGCTTCTCGAATTCCTTCTCAAGCTTCTGCTTCGCGCGCTTGGCCTGCGGGGAGTCATTCACCACGCGCTGGCCGTTGACGAAGCCGATCTTGAATTCCGCCAGGGCCGGGGTAACGAAGGCCATGAGCAGAACGGGCAAAAGGGTTTTCGCTAAAGTTTTCATTCTCTCTCCTGAATCAGAATATCGTTCCCATCTGGAACTGCAGACGCTGAGTCTTGTCGGTGTCCTTCTTGTTGAGCGGCTGGGCCAGGCTGAACTTCAGCGGGCCGAGCGGGGAGGTCCAGGCCAGCGAGAGACCCGCGCTATAACGCATGTCGCCGACATTCATCTTTTGGCCGACGCCCCAGACCCAGCCGGCATCGACGAATGCGCCCAGCCGGAAGGATTTGTCCAGCCCGCCGCCCGGCATGGGGAACAGGAATTCGGCGTTGGCGATCAGGCGCCGATCGCCACCCAGGCGCTCTTCGGTATTGGTCGCATCGTCCGCGATCGGCCCCAGGGAGCCAGCCTTGTAGCCCCGCACCGAGCCGACACCGCCGGCATAGTAGTACTTGTAGAAAGGCAGGGGGCGGCCGCCCAGACCATCCGCCAGGCCGAATTCGCCGTTGAGCATCAGCGTGGTGTCGCGACCGACAGGGAAATAACGCTGGTATTGCAGGTTGGTCCGGTAATAGCGCAATGTTCCGCCAAGCCCGACTTCCCCGCCGACTTTCGCGACATAACCCTTCATCGGGTAGATGCGGCTATCCAGCGTTTCCTTTGACCAGCCAAGCGTGCCGATCAGGCCGGAGAACTTGTCGCCGTATTGGGTCAGGAAATCCTTGAATCGCTGTGGCGTATATGTGGTGGTCTTGATCTGGGTGTTGTCGTAGGCCAGGCCGAAATTGACCGTATCGTCCTCGCCGATCGGAATGCCGTAGCGCACGCCGCCGCCGAGCGACTTCGTCGCATAGGTAGCGATGGTGTTCAGCTGCGACGTGTCCGTATCCCGCATGTAGAGGTCGAAACCGCGACTTATGCCATCCACCGTGTGATACGGGTCGGTATACGAGAACGAGTACAGCTTGTTGATCTTGCTGGTGTTGAAGCCGACGCCGACATGCTTGCCGCTGCCGAACAGGTTCTGCTGGTTGACCGACCCGGAGAAGACCAGGCCTTCCGAACTTGACAGGCCCGCGCCGATCATCAGGTTGCCGGTCGGCTTTTCCTTGACATTGACGTTGAGGTCGACCTGATCCGTCGTGCCGGGCACCGCCGGCGTTTCGACCGTCACCTCGTCGAAGTAGCCCAGGCGGTCGACGCGCGTGCGCGACTTGTTGATCTTTTCGCCGTCGTACCAGGCCGCTTCCATCTGGCGCATTTCGCGGCGGATTACTTCGTCGCGCGAGCGCGTATTGCCCTGCACCTGGATGCGGCGCACGTAAACACGCCGGCCCGGATCGACGAACAGCGTGAAGGCGACCTGTTTCTTTTCCTTGTCCAGTTCGGGTGCGGCATTGACGTTGGCGAAGGCATAGCCCTCATTGCCGAGCCGGTCAGCAATCGCCTTGGTCGTCGCGGTGACCTGCTCGCGCGAGAACAGGCTGCCGGGCTTGATCGTCACCAGCTTCAGCAGTTCCTCCTCCGCCAACAGCAGTTCGCCGGCCAGCTTCACGCCGGAAACGGTGTATTGATCGCCCTCGCTGATGTTGATCGTGATGTAGATGTCCTGCTTGTCCGTCGAGATCGACACCTGCGTCGACTCGATGTTGAATTCGACAAAGCCGCGGTCGAGGTAGTAGGAGCGCAGGGTCTCCAGGTCGGCCGAGAGTTTTTGCTTCGAATACTGGTCGTTCTTGGTGTACCAGGTCAGCCAGCCCGGTGTGCGCAGGTTGAACAGATTGAGGAGATCTTTCTCCTTGAAGTTCCTGGCACCGACGATGTTTATCTGGCGGATCTTGGCGATCTCGCCCTCATCGACCGCGAAGGTGATGCCGACGCGGTTGCGCTCGAGCGGCGTCACCGTCGTCGTGACCTGCGCCGCGTAATAGCCTTGGGACAGATACTGGCGCTTGAGTTCCTGTTCGGCGCGTTCGACCAGGGCGCGGTCGAAGATGCGCGATTCGGCGAGGCCCACCTCGCGCAGGCCCTTGCGCAGGTTTTCCTTGTCGAAGGCCTTGGTGCCGACGAATTCGAGCGAAGCGATGGCGGGCCGCTCCTCGATCAGCACGACGAGTACGTTGCCTTCGACCTCGAGGCGCACGTCCTTGAAGAAGCCGGTGCCGAACAGCGACTTGATCGCCTGGCTGGCCTTGTCATCGGTAAGCGTGTCGCCCACCTTGACGGGCAGATAGCTGAACACGGTACCCGCCTCAGTGCGTTGGATGCCCTCGACACGGATGTCGCGCACCACGAAGGGATCGAAGGCGGCCGCGCCCGATGCTATCAGCGCCGCTGCCAGGCCTGCCAGAACAGAATATTTCATGCGTCAGCCGGAAACTCGGTTGGAAACTCAGTTGGAAACCAAGCGGAGGATGTCATTGTAGAGTGCCAGTCCCATCAGCAATGCAAGCAAGGTCAGGCCGATTTGCTGGCCAATTTCCATCGCGCGTTCCGAGAGCGGTCCACCCTTGATCAGTTCGGCGAGATGATACATCAGGTGCCCGCCATCCAGAACCGGGATGGGCAGCAGATTCAGCACGCCGAGACTGATGCTGATGAGGGCGAGGAAACGCAGGTAATGATCGCCGCCCATGCGGGCCGACTGGCCGGCGTAGTCGGCGATCGTGACCGGCCCGGAGATGTTCTTCACCGACAGTTCGCCGACGATCATCCGGCCGATCATGCGCAGGCTGAGTATCGAGGTATCCCAGGTCTGGGCCAGCGCCTTTTGCAAGGATTCCCCTGGGCCATAGCTCACCGTCGTCATGATGTCGCGCCGCCAATCCGGGTCATCACGCACGGCGATGCCGATACGCGCGACCGGCTTGCCGCCCTCATCGACCAGTTCCGGCATGACCGGAATCTGAAGGATTTCAGTGCCGCGCTCGACTTCGAGCAGCAGCTCGCGTGTCCCGGCGGCGCGGATTGCCGTGGCCACGTCATGCCAGTTGGCCACCGGCCGATCGTCGATGGCGACGACCTTGTCGCCCGCCAGCACGCCGGCGCGCGCCGCCGGCGAGTCGGCCTGGACCCTGCCGATCACCCCCGGCAAATCGGGACGGTGCAGGCGCAGGCCGAGCGCCTGCATCACATCGCCATCCAGCACCGCGCTATCGAGCCGCGCAAGGTCGATGCGATGGAATTCGATGTTGCCCCGCGTATCGATGGTTTCGAGAACGACCGCGTCCCGGTCCAGCATATGACGGAGGATTTCCCAACGCAGCTCCGTCCAGGTCGCCACCGGGGTGCCGGACACGCTGCGTGCCGTCACGCCGGCGCCGACTTTGGCTTCCGCCGCCAGCGTGCCGGCCGGCGGGGCACCGATGATCGGGCGCGGCTCCTCGACGCCCGACAGGAACAGGAACCAGTAGAGCACGACTGCCAGCAGCAGATTCGCCAGCGGCCCGGCCACCACGATGAAACTGCGCTTGCCGAGGCTCTGCCGGTTGAAAGCGCGCTGCAGTTCATGCTCCGCAACCGCCCCCTCATGCTCGTCGAGCATCTTGACGTAGCCGCCGAGCGGGAAGGCCGCCAGCGCCCATTCGGTCTGGTCCGGCCCGTAACGCCTGAGCCAGAGCGGCTTGCCGAAGCCGACCGAGAAGCGCAGGATCTTGACGTTGCAGAGGCGCGCGGCCAGGTAGTGACCGAGTTCGTGCACCGTTATCAACACGCCGAGGGCCAGCACGAACGCACCGACCACCCAGAAGGCTCCCTCGAAATTCACGAGCCCACCCCGAAATCGCCGCTGCGCGGCGATCTCCCCTCAAGGGGCCAAGAAACACTTGGGGCGGCCCTGCGTGTTTCTTGAGGCTGCCAACGCCCCAGAAGTTCAGTCGCCACCGCGCGCGACTCCTCATCCGCGGCCAGGATCGCTTCCAGGTCGGGCACCGCCGAGACCGGCACGGCATCCAGCGTCGCGGCGATCAGGCCGGCGATGCCGAGGAAGGGCAGGCGGCCGGCGAGGAATGCCGCCACGGCCACCTCGTTGGCGGCATTCAGCACGGCGGCCGCGTTGCCGCCGGCGCGCAGCGCACGGTAGGCCAGCGCGAGGCAAGGGAAGCGCTCGAAATCGGGCTTCTCGAAATCCAGCCGGGCAAGCGCCGGCAGGTCGAGCGGCGCGACGCCCGCCGCGATGCGCTCCGGCCAGGCCAGCGCATGGGCGATTGGCGTGCGCATGTCCGGATTGCCCAGCTCGGCGACGACCGAGCCATCGACGTATTGCACCAGCGAATGGATCACGCTCTGGGGATGCACGACCACCTCGATCTGGTCGGGCGCGACGTTGAACAGCCAGTGGGCCTCGATGACTTCGAGACCCTTGTTCATCATGGTCGCCGAATCGACCGAGATCTTGCGGCCCATCGACCAGTTCGGATGCGCGCAGGCTTCGTCCGGCGTGACGGTTTTCAGCTGTTCCAGAGGCACTGCACGGAACGGCCCGCCGGAGGCAGTCAGCAGGATACGACTGACACCCGCGCGCGCCGGCGCGCCCGCGTAATCGGCGGGCAGCGACTGGAACACCGCGTTGTGCTCGCTGTCGATCGGCAGCAGCGTCGCGTCGTGCGCCTGCAGCTCGGCCATGAACAGCGCGCCGGCCATCACCAGCACTTCCTTGTTGGCCAGCAGGATCTGCTTGCCCGCACGCACGGCGGCGAGCGTCGGCTGCAGGCCCGCCGCGCCGACGATCGCCGCCATCACGGCATCGACCTCGGGCAGCGCGGCGACGAATGCCAGGGCTTGCGGCCCGGCCATGACCTCGGTTTGCAGGCCTGCGGCGCACAGGCGCTCGGCCAGCCCGGCGACATCCTGTTCCCGACCAACCACGGCATAGCGCGGACGATGGCGCAGGCATTGCTCATAGAGCGCATCGACGCGGCTGTTGCCGGTCAGGGCCACGACCTCGAAACGGTCGGGATGGCGCGCCACCACGTCGAGCGTGCTGACGCCAATCGATCCGGTCGCGCCAAGGACAGTCAGCCTCTTCATCACGCGATCAAGTATAGGCCCAGGGCGACGACGGGCAGCGTCGAGGTCAGGCTGTCGATGCGGTCGAGGATGCCGCCATGGCCGGGCAGCAGCTGGCTGCTGTCCTTCATGTCGGCCTGGCGCTTGGCCAGCGACTCGAACAGGTCACCGACGATGGATAGCGCCGTGAGCAGCAGCAGGCAGCCGGCCAGAACGAAGCGGTCGAGATTTTGCACCACTGGCAGGAAGGGCGCGACCACCATGCCATAAACCAGTACAGCAACGACGGCGCCCGCCACTCCCTCCCAGGTCTTGCCTGGACTGATCGCCGGAGCGAGCTTGTGCTTGCCGAAGGCGCGGCCGGTGAAATAGGCGGCAATGTCGGCGACCCAGACGAGCGCCATCACCGCGAGCAGCAACAGCGGGCTGCGTTCGTGCAGCGCGACGAGTGCCGCCCAGGTCGGAACGAGAATGACCAACCCCAGGGTTGCGCAGGCGGTGGACCATTGCCGCCCCATCCAGAGAGGTGCGAAAGCCATCCAGAACAACACGGACAGTCCCCACAGCAAGGGGAAACCTTCGGCTGGGCTGGTCCAGAACAGCAGGCAGAGGCCGAAAACCAGCAGCGCGAAGACGATGCGCCCGCGTCCCGGCGCCTGCATCAGTCCGGCCCACTCCCAGCCCGCCAGTGCGGCCACCATTGCAAACACGATCCCTGCAGCCTGCCGCGGCAACAGGAAGAGAACCGCAAGAAAACCGGCAACGAGGAACAGCGCGGTGACGACCCGCGCTTTAAGCATTGCCGCTCGAACCCGCAAAAGTCGGCGCTGGCCGGACGGCACCCGGACCGGCCGTCAGTTGCTCGCTGGTGCGCCCGAAGCGGCGCTCGCGCATGCGGAAACTGTCGATCGCCTCCTCCAGCATGGCTTCGTCGAAATCGGGCCAGAACTTTTGCGTGAAGTACAGCTCGCAGTAGGCCAGCTGCCAGAGCAGGAAGTTGCTGATGCGCTGTTCGCCGCCGGTGCGGATGAACAGGTCGGGCTCGGGCGCGTAACTCATCGACAGGAAGGGCTCGAGGTCGGCCTCGGTGTAGTTACCCGCCTTTTCGGGATAGGCCAGCGCGAGTCCGTTGAAGGCCTGCATCAGATCCCAGCGGCCGCCGTAGTTGGCGGCCACGGTCAGGGTGAGCTTCTTGTTTTCCGCCGTGAGGTTTTCGCCGCGGCGAATAAGGTCGATCAGGCGCGGCTCGAAGGCGGCCAGATCGCCGACGACGCGCAGGCGCACGCCGTTGCTGTGCAGGCGGCCGACCTCGCGCTCGAGTGCGGTGACGAAGAGGTTCATCAGGAAACTGACCTCTTCCGGCGGCCGGCGCCAGTTCTCTGAGCTGAAGGCGAACAGCGTCAGGTACTCGATGCCACGCTCGATGCAGGCCTTGACGACCTGGCGGACCGTTTCGACGCCCTGCTTGTGGCCCGCCACGCGCGGCAGGAAGCGCTGCTTCGCCCAGCGCCCGTTGCCATCCATGATGATGGCGAGATGGCGCGGCACACTGCGCTGCTCGGGAATGCTGTGGGTGGCGCTGGCGAACATCGGGAACCCTCCGGCTAACGCCGCTATGCCGACGACCTAGACGGCCATCAGATCCTTTTCCTTTTCGGCCAACAGCTTATCGATTTCGGCGACATACTTGTCGGTCAACTTCTGCACGTCATCCTGCGCCCTGCGTTCCTCGTCCTCGGGAATTTCGTGCTTCTTGAGCGCGTCCTTGAGGTGGGCGATCGCATCGCGGCGCAGGTTGCGCACCGCCACCTTGGCGGTCTCACCTTCATGCCTGACCACCTTGGTGAGGTCGCGACGCCGCTCCTCGGTCAGCATCGGCATCGGCACGCGCAGCACATCACCCTGCGCGGCGGGATTGAGGCCCAGATCGGAATCGCGGATCGCCTTCTCGATCTTGGCGCTCATGCCCTTCTCCCACGGCTGGACGCCGATGGTGCGCGCATCCAGCAGGGTGACATTGGCCACCTGGTTGATCGGCATCGGGCTGCCGTAATAATCGACCATCACGTGATCGAGCAGGCCGGTATGCGCCCGGCCGGTACGCACCTTGGCGAGATCGTGCCTGAGCGCCTCGACGCTCTTCTGCATCTTGTGTTCGGTGGTTTTCTTCAGTTCCACAATGATCATGGAAAACTCCTAACAATGGACCAGCGTGCCCTCATCTTCTCCCATGACCACGCGCTTCAATGCGCCGGTCTTGAAGATGGAAAACACGTTGATCGGCAGTTTCTGGTCGCGGCAGAGCGCGAAGGCCGTGGCATCCATGACGCCCAGCCCACGGCCGATCGCCTCGTCGAAGCTGATCCGCGCATAGCGCGTCGCGGTCGGATCCTTCATCGGGTCGGCGCTATACACGCCATCGACCTTGGTGGCCTTGAGCACCATCTCGGCGCCGATTTCCGAGCCGCGCAGCGCGGCCGCGGTATCGGTCGTGAAGAAGGGATTGCCCGTGCCGCCGCCGAAGATGACGACCTTGCCCTCTTCGAGATAACGGATCGCCTTGCCGCGGATGTAGGGCTCAACGACCTGTTCGATGGTCAGCGCCGACTGCACGCGGGCATTCATGCCCGCCTGGCGCATCGCGTCGGACAGGGCCATGGCGTTCATCACGGTCGCCAACATGCCCATGTAGTCGGCCGTGGCGCGGTCCATCCCGGAGGATGCCCCAGCCATGCCGCGAAAGATGTTGCCGCCGCCGATCACCACGCCGACCTCGACGCCGAGGTCGCTCACCGTCTTGACTTCATTGACGATGCGCCACAAGGTCTCGCGGTTGATGCCGTAGGCATCGTCGCCCATCAGGGCTTCGCCCGAAAGCTTGAGCAGGATGCGCTTGTAGGCTGGCGTGGCGGCGGTCATGATGCTCCTCCCGCCCGTTACTTCTTGGCGGCCGCTGCCTGGGCGGCCACTTCGGCGGCGAAGTCGTTGACCTTCTTCTCGAGCCCTTCGCCGACGATGTAGAGCGTGAAGCCGTTGACCGTCGCGCCCTTGGCCTTGAGCAGCTGCTCGATGGTCTGCTTGCCGTCCTCGGCCTTGACGAAGACCTGGCCAAGCAGGGTCACGTCCTTCAGGTACTTCTGGACCGTGCCTTCGGCGATCTTCTCGAGCATCGCTTCCGGCTTGCCGGACTCGCGCGCCTTCTCGATGGCGATGCGGCGCTCGGTGTCGAGCAGTTCGGCAGGCACGCCGGAGGAATCCAGCGCCTTCGGCTTGGACGCGGCGATGTGCATCGCAATGTCCTTGCCGAGCGTCTCGTCGCCGCCGGTCACGTCGACCAGCACGCCGATCTTGGAACCGCCGTGAACATAGGAGGACAGCCGGCCCTTCGCCTCGATGCGCACGAAGCGGCGGATCGTCATGTTCTCGCCGATCTTGCCGACCAGCGCGGCACGGGTCGATTCGACCGTGCCTGCGCCCATCGGCAGGGCCGACAGCGCGGCAACATCCGCGGGGTTCCTGGTGGCGACGAGTTCCGCGCAGCCCTTGGCCAGCGCGATGAACTCGTCGTTCTTGGCGACGAAGTCGGTCTCGGAGTTGACTTCGGCGACGGCGCCCAGCTTGCCGTCGGCGGACAGGTACATGCCGACGACGCCCTCGGCGGCGATACGGGTCGCCGCCTTGGTCGCCTTGTTGCCCAGCTTGACGCGCAGGATTTCCTCCGCCTTGGCCAGGTCGCCGCCCGCCTCCGTCAGCGCCTTCTTGCATTCCATCATCGGCGCATCGGTCTTTTCGCGCAGTTCCTTGACCATGCCTGCAGTAATTTCAGCCATCCTCATTTACTCCCTGGTTACTCTTTAGCTTCTTCCTCGACCTCGACGAACTCGTCGTCGCCGGCCATCTGCTGCACGACTTCGTTGATCGCCTGGCTCCTGCCTTCCAGCACCGCGTCGGCGACGCCACGCGCGTAGAGGCGAATGGCGTGCGACGAGTCGTCGTTGCCCGGGATCAGGTAATCGATGCCGATCGGGGAATGGTTGGTATCCACCACGCCGACGATCGGGATGCCCAGCTTGTTGGCCTCGGTAATGGCGATCTTGTGATAGCCGACGTCGATGACGAAGATCGCGTCCGGCAGGGCCGTCATGTCCTTGATGCCGCCCAGGCTCTGCTGCAGCTTGGCCAGTTCGCGCTGCATCATCAGCGCTTCCTTCTTGTTCAGCTTCTCGATGGAGCCATCCTCGACCATCTGCTCCATGTCCTTGAGGCGCTTGAGGGACTGCTTGACGGTCTTGAAGTTGGTCAGCATGCCGCCCAGCCAGCGCTCATCGACATAGGGCATGCCCGCGCGCTGCGCTTCCTCGGCGACGATCTCGCGCGCCTGGCGCTTGGTACCGACGAACAGGACGGTGCCCTTCTTGGCGGACATCTTCTTGACGAAACCCATCGCCTCGTTGTACTTGGCGAGGGTCTTCTCGAGGTTGATGATGTGGATCTTGTTGCGATGGCCGAAAATGTACGGGGCCATCTTGGGGTTCCAGAAACGGGTCTGGTGGCCGAAATGAATGCCGGCCTCCAGCATCTGGCGCATGGTTGTGCTCATCGATATCTCCGATATGGGTTGGTCCGCCACCCGGCCGGTTCCCCGCTACAGGGCACCCACTCGGCGCCGGGTGTGTGAATTTTGCCCTGCATCACAAGGCAAGCAGCGGATTATAAATGAATTTTGCGCCCAACCGCAAGGCTCTCCTGTCCTGTCCTGCTCCTCGGCCATGGCGGGTTACAATCGAAGGCCCCAATTCAAGCCCCATAGAGCATGAGCGTCACGATCAAGACCCCGGAAGAAGTAGAAAACATGCGCATCGCCGGCCGCTTGGCGGGAGAGGTGCTCGACTATATCGAACCTTTCGTCAAGCCCGGGATCACGACCGAGGAACTTGACCGGCTCTGCCACGATTACATGGTCAAGGTGCAGGGCTGCATTCCCGCCCCGCTCAATTACGCCCCGCCGGGTTATGCCCCCTATCCGAAGTCGATCTGCGCCTCGGTCAACCATCAGGTCTGCCATGGCGTACCCAACGACCGCCCGCTGAAAAAGGGCGACATCGTCAATCTCGACATCACCACCATCAAGGATGGCTGGCACGGTGACACCAGCCGCATGTTCGTCACCGGCGGCACGACGGCAGGTTCCATCCTCGCCAACCGGCTGATCCGGATCACGCATGAGTGCCTCTGGCTGGGCATCAATGCCGTGCGGCCGGGAGCCAGCCTGGGCGACATCGGTGCCGCGATCCAGCGCCATGCCGAGACGAACGGCTTTTCCGTCGTGCGCGAATTCTGCGGCCACGGCATCGGCAGAAAATTCCACGAGGAACCCCAGGTGCTGCACTATGGCCGCCGCGGCGACGGCATCCGGCTCGAGCCGGGCATGGTCTTCACCATCGAGCCGATGATCAACGCGGGCAAGGCCGCCGTTTCCGAACTCCCGGACGGCTGGACCATCGTCACCAAGGATCGCAGCCTGTCCGCGCAGTGGGAGCATACGGTCTGCGTCACCGCATCCGGCGTCGAGGTTTTGACTCTCTCCGCCGGAGCGCCGCCCAATCCGTTCAAGTAGCCTGAAGCCCGCCAGCGTGGATGCCGCCTGCCCGCCGCCCGGCCCCGACCTGATTCCGCACTGCCGTGAAACCCTGCTGACCGGGCGCCAGGCGCTCAAGGAAAAATATCTCGCCAGCGGCAATCCGGCCGCCCTGTTGCGCGGCACCGCCAGTCTGGTCGACCGGGTCCTGTCCCATCTGTGGCAGACCGCGGCGATGGACCGGCAACTGGCCCTGGTCGCCGTGGGCGGCTATGGCCGCGGCGAACTCTACCCGGCTTCGGATGTCGATCTGTTGATCCTGCTGCCGGATGCCGGGAATGAAACTTACGCGGACGCCCTGGAAAAACTGGTCGGCATGCTCTGGGACATCGGCCTCGATATCGGCCACAGCGTGCGCACCGTCGAACAATGCCTGACCGAGGCCGCCGGCGACATCACGATCCAGACCGCCCTCCTGGAAGCGCGCTTTCTTTGCGGCAGCCGTGCACTGTTCGCGCGCTTCCATGCCGAGTTCCAGCAAGCGCTCGATCCGGCGGCCTTCCTCAAGGCCAAGCGGCTCGAGCAGGAAGAGCGCTACGCGAAGTACAACGACACGCCCTACAACCTAGAACCGAACTGCAAGGAAAATCCCGGCGGCCTGCGCGACCTGCAGATCATTCTCTGGGTCGGGCGCGCCGCGACGCTGGCCGATGGCTGGCGCAAACTTGCCGAGTTCGGTTTCATCTCGCCCACGGAAGCGCAGCAGCTGACACGCACCGAAAATTTCGTCCGCCGCGTGCGTATCGCCCTGCACTACCTGACGAACCGGCGCGAAGACCGCCTGCTGTTCGATCACCAGGAAGCACTGGCCAAGGAGCTTGGCATCGCCGCGACCGCCCATCGCCGCACCTCTGAAGTGCTGATGCAGCGCTACTACCGCAACGCCAAGCAGGTCACGCAGCTGAACACCCTGATCCTGATCGAGCTCGCAGCGCGCATCGAACGCCATCCTGCCGCTGCGCCAATCGTCATCGACGACAACTTCCAGCTGGTCCACGAGTTGATCGACATTCGTGACGACGACCTCTACGAGCGCAAACCGGCAGCCATCCTCGAAAGCTTCCTGCTGCTCTCCCAGCGGCCGGATCTGAAGGGCCTGACCCCGCGCAACCTGCGCGCGCTCTGGCACGCGCGCGACCGCATCGACGCCGGCTTCCGGCGCGATCCGGCCAACCGTGCCAACTTCCTCGCCCTGTTCAAGGCGAAGCGCGGCCTCACGCACCAACTGCGGCGCATGAACCAGTTCGACATCCTCGGCGCCTACCTGCCCGCCTTCGGCCGCATCGTCGGGCGCATGCAGCACGACCTGTTCCATGTCTACACCGTGGACCAGCACATCCTGCAGGTGGTGCGCAACCTGCGCCGGCTGTCGCTTTCCGAATTCGCCCACGAATACCCGTACTGCTCGCGCCTGATGGCGGCCTTCCCCGAGCGCTGGCGGCTCTATGTCGCCGCGCTGTTCCACGACATTGCCAAGGGGCGCGGCGGCGACCACTCGCAACTGGGCATGAGCGACGCGCGCCGTTTCTGCCGCGCCCACGGCATCGACAGGCACGACACCGACCTGATCGTCTTCCTGGTCGAACATCACCTGACGATGTCGACCTACGCGCAGAAGCGCGACCTGACCGACCCCGAGGTGATCCGCCGTTTTGCGGACATCGTGCGCACCGAGGAACGCCTGACCGGACTCTACCTGCTGACGATGTGCGACATCCGCGGCACCAGCCCGAAGGTCTGGAACCTCTGGAAGGCCAAGCTGCTCGAGGACCTCTATCGCATGACGCGCCGCCTGCTGACGGGGGAAACCACCAGCCCCACCAGTGTTTTGGGCGGCATCGAGGAGCGCCAGGAGGAAGCACGCGGCAAGCTGCGCCTGCGCGGCCTGCGGCCGGGCGTCGAAACCGATTTATGGGATCAGCTCGACACCGCCTATTTCATGCGCCACGACAGCGAGGAAATCGCCTGGCACACGCAGACGCTCTACTACCGCCCGGACAGCCCCGAACCGGTCGTGCGCGCCCGCCTGAACCCGGTCGGCGCCGGCCTGCAGGTGATGATCTACGTCAAGGATCAGCCGGCGCTGTTCGCGCGCATCTGCGGCTTCTTCGCCCGCCTCGGCTACTCCATCGTTGACGCCCGCATCCACACTTGCCGGCACGGTTACGCACTCGACAGCTTTGTCCTGCTCGACCCGGAGAACCAACTCCCCTACCGCGACATGATCAGTCTGATCGAGCACGAACTGGCCGACAACCTGAAGCGGCTGCCGCCGCTCGCGC
The DNA here is from genome assembly GCA_021849505.1 of Pseudomonadota bacterium. Taxonomy (GTDB): domain Bacteria; phylum Pseudomonadota; class Gammaproteobacteria; order Burkholderiales; family Rhodocyclaceae; genus Sulfuricystis. The sequence goes on along the minus strand of JAJZSW010000015.1, from coordinate 10,809 downwards.
CGCCCCCGAAAGGCCGGCTATCGCGCCAAGTGAAGCACGTGCCGCTCACCCCGGAAGTCTCCGTCCGTGTTGACGAGGGCGGCAAGAACTTCCTGCTGTCGCTCACCGCTGCCGACCGCGCCGGCCTGCTCTATGCCATTGCACTGGTGCTGGCCAGGCATGGCATTTCCCTCTCCAGCGCGAAGATCATGACGCTGGGCGAACGGGTCGAAGACACCTTTCTCATCACCGGCGCGGAGCTGGGCAAGACTGCCACGCTGGTGCAACTCGAACAGGAACTACTGGATACCTTGCGGATTCAGTGAAAAGCGGCGCTGGCAAGACGGCACTCATGGCGCGGCAACTCTGGTTGCGCACAGTTGCTCGATCACGCGGCGCACCTGGCCGAGCGTTTCCTGCAACACGGCCTCGAGACGGTCGAAATGTATCGTACTCGCCGAATCGCCCCGCCCGGCCGCCCAGTTGGCCACCGCGCAGATCGCCGCATAGGGTATTTCCAGCTCGCGCGCCAGCGCCGCTTCGGGCATGCCAGTCATGCCGACGATGTCGGCGCCGTCGCGCGCCAGCCGCTCGATCTCGGCCGCCGACTCCAGTCGCGGCCCCTGCGTCGCGGCATACACGGCAGCGCCGGAGGTCTTGAGGCCCGCTGCAGCGGCGGCACAGAGCAGGCGTTCGCGCAAGGCGCGGTCGTAGGGTTCGGTGAAGTCGACATGCACCACCGGCGCATCGCCGCCGTCGAAAAAACTGTGCATCCGGCCCCAGGTGTAGTCGATGATCTGGTGCGGCACCACCAGCGCGCCTGGCCCGAGATCATCCCGGATGCCGCCGACCGAGGCGACCGAGATGATGCCCTCGGCACCGGCCGCCTTCACCAGCGCCCAGAGGTTCGCACGGTAATTGACGCGATGCGGCGGAATCGTGTGGCCATGGCCGTGGCGGGCGAGGAAGACCACCTCCTGCGCGCCGATGCGCCCGAACGCCAGCGTCCCGGAAGGTTCGCCGTAGGGCGTGCGGACGACCTCGCGCCGCGCCACTTCCAGGCTCGCCAACTGTGTCAGCCCGCTCCCGCCAATGATTGCCAACATTCTGATCTCCTTCATGAATTCGGGCATGGTGCTCTGCTAGAATGCGCGCCCTTCTCTTGACCGCGCTTTCCGCGCCACCCACGATGTCCCGTTCCCTGCGCAATATCGCCATTATCGCCCACGTCGACCATGGCAAGACCACCCTCGTCGACCAACTGCTGCGTCAATCCGGCACCTTCCGCGAAAACCAGCAGGTCGCCGAGCGCGTGATGGACTCGAACGATCTTGAAAAGGAACGCGGCATCACCATCCTCGCCAAAAACTGCGCGGTGGATTGGGAAGGCACCCACATCAATATCGTTGACACCCCGGGCCACGCCGACTTCGGCGGCGAGGTCGAGCGCGTGCTGTCGATGGTCGACGGCGTCCTGCTGCTGGTCGATGCCGTCGAAGGACCGATGCCGCAGACGCGCTTCGTGACCAAGAAGGCGCTGGCACTTGGGTTGAAACCCATTGTCGTCATCAACAAGATCGACCGTCCGGGCGCGCGCCCCGACTGGGTGATCGACCACACCTTCGACCTTTTCGACAAGCTCGGCGCCACCGAGGAGCAGCTCGACTTCCCGGTCGTCTACGCCTCGGCGCTCAACGGCTACGCGATGATGGCCTCACACACGCCGGGCACCGACATGCGCCCGCTCTATGAGGCGATCCTGCGCCACGTACCGCCGCCCGACGTCGACTCCGAAGCCCCGCTCCAGCTGCAGATCTGCTCGCTCGACTACAACTCCTACGTCGGCCGCATCGGCATCGGCCGCATCAAGCACGGCCATATCAAGCCCGGCCAGCAGGTCGCCGTGATGTACGGCGATGCAGCGCGTGGCACCGCCAAGGTTGGCCAGGTGCTGACTTTCCAGGGCCTCGAGCGCCAATCCGCCACGGATGCCGAAGCCGGCGACATCGTGCTTGTCACCGGCATCGAGCAGGTCGGCATCGGCGTCACGCTCTGCGCCGTCGACAACCCGGTCGGCCTGCCGCCGATCATGGTCGACGAACCGACGCTGACCATGAACTTCCAGGTCAACACCTCGCCGCTCGCCGGCAAGGAAGGCAAGTTCGTCACCAGCCGCCAGATTCGCGAGCGCCTGGCGCGGGAACTGCTCTCCAACGTCGCGCTGCGCGTGCTGGACACGCCGAACGCCGACGTGTTCGAGGTTTCCGGCCGCGGCGAACTGCACCTGACCATCCTGCTCGAAAACATGCGTCGCGAAGGCTACGAACTCGCCGTTTCGCGGCCGCGCGTCGTGCTGCGCGAAGTGGATGGGGAAAAGCAGGAACCCTACGAAATGCTCACGGTGGATGTCGAGGAAGGCCACCAGGGCGGCGTCATGGAGGAGCTCGGTCGCCGCAAGGGCGAGCTGCAGGACATGCAGCCGGATGGCAAGGGCCGTGTTCGTCTCGAGTACCGCATCCCGGCGCGCGGCCTGATCGGCTTCCAGGGCGAGTTCCTCACGCTGACACGCGGCACCGGCCTCGCCAGCCACGTCTTCGACGAATACGGCCCGTGGGCCGGCACGATGAGCGACCGCCGCAACGGCGTGCTGGTCTCGGCCGAGGACGGCGCCGCCGTGGCCTACGCGCTGTGGAAACTGCAGGACCGCGGCCGCATGTTCGTCAGCCCCGGCGACCCGCTCTACGAAGGCATCATCATCGGCATCCACAGCCGTGAAAACGATCTGGTGGTCAATCCGATCAAGGGCAAGCAGCTCACCAACGTGCGCGCCTCGGGCACCGACGAGGCCGTGCGCCTGATCCCGCCGATCCAGCTGACCCTCGAATCCGCGGTGGAGTTCATCGCCGACGACGAACTGGTCGAAATCACGCCGAAGTCGATCCGCCTGCGCAAGCGCCTCCTCAAGGCGCTCGACCGGAAACGCGCCGGACGTGACGAGTCAGCTGCCTGACTGGCCGCCCCGGGATAGCCAGGCTTGAATTCAGCGAATTCACCCGTATTTTCAAGGCACTGAGAGCTTGAAACTTTCACGGGCTTCCGATAGTCTTAGTTCTGCTTGTTCCACAACAGAAAGGGAATCGTCCATGCAACCGTTCCAAATTGCCCAACAGAGTACCGCCGAATACGCAGTCCGCCAGAACCGCGTGCTGCGTAATACCTATGCCCTGCTGGCGCTGTCGATGGTCCCGACCGTACTCGGCGCCCTGCTCGGCATCCAGATGCAGTTCTCCTTCTTCGCCGGCAGCCCGGTGATGGCCTTCCTGCTGTTCCTCGGTGTCGCCTGGGGCTTCATGTGGGGCATCGAGAGGACCAAGAACAGCGGCATGGGCGTCGTCCTGCTGCTCGCCTTCACCTTCTTCATGGGCCTGATGCTGTCGCGCATCCTGCAGGTGGCGCTGGGCTTTTCCAACGGCGGCAGCATCATCGCCATGGCCGCCGGCGGCACGGGCGCGATCTTCTTCGTGCTGGCCGGCATCGCCTCGACGACCAAGCGCGATTTCTCGGGCCTCGGCAAGTTCCTGTTCGCCGGCGTGATCCTGATCCTGGTCGCGGCACTCGCCAACGCCTTCTTCCAGGTTCCCGCCGTGTCGCTGGCGATCTCGGCGCTGGCCGTCGCGATCTTCTCCGCCTACATCCTCTACGACATCAACCGCATCGTGCAGGGCGGCGAAGACAATTACGTCACGGCGACGCTGTCGGTGTATCTGAGCATCTACAACATCTTCGTCAGCCTCGTGCATCTGCTGCTGGCCTTCACCGGACAGCGCGACTGATGAAAGTCGGCGCTGACGGGACGGCATCTAGCCCGAAAGCACGGACGGCGACCGCAAGGTCGCCGTTTTCGTTTGCATGAACTGCCGCTGCACCTCCGCTTGGTGGCTCGTCTATGCGGCCTGGGTCGTCGCCGCCAGCGCCACGCTGGGCGCGCTGTTTTTCGGCGAGGTGATGCAGCTGCCGCCCTGCCTGCTCTGTTGGTATCAGCGCATCTTCATGTTCCCGCTGGCGCTGCTCCTGCCGCTCGGCCTCGCGCCCTACGACCGGAAAATCATCCGCTATGCCCTGCCGCTGGCGGTGATCGGCTGGGGGATCGCCGTCTTCCACCAGCTGCTGGTCGACGGCTGGGTTCCGAGGGACTTCGAGCCTTGCGCGCGCGGCGTGCCCTGCTCGAAGACGGTCATCGAACTGTTCGGCTTCCTGACCATTCCCTGGCTGTCGATCGCCGCCTTCTCGGCCATCATCGGCCTGTTGCTGCTGGCGCATTTCCGGAGGGATGAATGAAACAGAAGACCGTGCTGCTCGCCACGGCGGCGCTGTTGCTGCTGATCTTCGCCAGCGCCACCCTGATCTACAAGCGCAGCCAGGCTGCCGCCGCCGTCCAGCTGGCCGCCCAGCACAGCACGCATCTCGTCCGTTCCCACTCGCCGACACTCGGCGCGGAGGATGCCACGGTGCTGATCGTCGAGTTCTTCGATCCAGCCTGCGGCACCTGCCAGGCCTTCCACGTCCCGCTGCAACATCTTATCCAGAAACATCCCGGCAAGCTCAAACTCGTGTTGCGCTGGGCGCCATTCCAGGTCGGGTCGGAACAGATCGTGGCGCTGCTCGAAGCCGCGCGCCGGCAGGACAAGCTTTGGCCGGTTCTCGACGTCCTGATGGAAACACAGGACGACTGGAAACCGCAGCACGCAGCCGAGCTGGACCTCGCATGGAAACACCTCGCCGGGCTGGGACTGGATCTGGAGCGGTTGCGCCGGGACATGGCCGATCCGGAAATCGCCGCGCGCATCAAGCAGGACGAGGACGACGCGGCGCAGCTGAAAGTCGATACGACGCCGACCTTCTACGTCAATGGCAAGCCGCTGCCGGGATTCGGCTTCAGCGTGTTGAAGCAGACCGTGGAAGCGGCACTACACGGCAGTTAACGTTCGAACAGCGCGATCGACTCGACGTGCGAAGTGTGCGGGAACATGTTCGCGATGCCCGCCGAGACCAGCCGATAGCCCTTTTCATGCACCAGCACGGCCGCATCGCGCGCCAGCGTCGCCGGATTGCATGAGACATAAACGATGCGCGTCGGCGCCTGTTCATCGAGCGCCTTGACGAGCTCCACGGCACCTTCGCGCGGCGGATCGATCAGCATCCTGGCGAAACGCCCCCATCCCGCAAGCTGTTCCGGCGTCACCGCGAAGAGGTTGGCGACATGGTAATCGATGCGCTCGTCGAGGCCATTGAAGACCGCGTTCTCGCGCGCCCGCGCCACGAGGGCGGCACTCCCCTCGACGCCGACGACGCGCGCCCCAAGGCGCGCGAGCGGCAGCGTGAAATTGCCCAGCCCGCAGAACATGTCGGCAACGCTTTCGCCGGCCTGGACCTCCAGCAGCCCAAGCGCACGGCGCACCAGCACGCGGTTGACGTCGTGGTTTACCTGCGTGAAGTCGGTCGGCCGGAAATGCAGCGTCACGTCGTAATCGGGCAGCCGATAGAACGGCTGCTTCGCTTCCGGCGGATGGAAGGGTGCCGCGGTATCCGGCCCGCCGGGCTGCAGCCAGAGCACCACCCCCTCCGCAGCGGCAAAGGCGCGCAACTTCGTTGCGTCGTCCGCGGTCAGCGGTTCGAGGATGCGCAGCACCAACACGGTCGGGCCGTCGCCCGCCGCGACCTCGATCTGCGGCAGGCGTTCGGCAATCGACAGCGCGCCGACGAGTACGCGCAGCTTGGGCAGCAGGGCGGAAATCGGCGCCGGCAGGACGGCACAGGATGTCATGTCGGCCACGTAGCTGCTGCGCTTCTCGTGGAAGCCGACCAGCACGCCGCCCTTCTTCACCACCTTGCGCACGGTCAGCCGCGCACGGCGGCGGTAGCCCCAGGCAGGACCGATGATCGGCGGGAGGATCGACTCCGGCCGCAGGCGCGCGATGTGCCAGAAGGCATCCTCCAGCACGCGCTGCTTCACGGCGGCCTGCGCCAGCGGCTCGAGATGCTGCATGCTGCAGCCGCCGCAGATGCCGAAATGCGGACAGACTGGCGTCACGCGCTGGCTGGAAGTCTTGAGAATCTCATCGACACGCGCGTTCTCGAAGGTCGGCTTGCGGCGGAAGCTCGTGTAGCTCACGCGCTCGCCCGGCAGCGCGCCCTCGATGAAAATGGCCTTGCCCTCCACGTGCGCGACGCCGCGTCCTTCGTGGTCCAGCGATTCGATCAGCGCGATATTCATATTGCCCGCCACGCGAAACCGTCCGACTGGGTCGCCACGCCGATCCAGTCGGCGGAACAGCCGAGCGCCTGCGCCAGCGCGGCGCACGCGAGTTCCGGCGTGTTGTTCTCTTCAGAGAGATGCGCCGCGATGACGTGCCGCAGTTGCCGGCCGTCGATGGTTCTCAGCAAGTCGGCCGCGGCCGCGTTGTCGAGATGGCCGAACTCGCCGGCGATGCGCCGTTTGAGCGGGGGCGGATAGCGGCCCTCGGCAAGCATGCCGGCATCATGATTGCACTCGAGCACCAGCGCCGCGCAATCCTTGAGCATCGCGACGATGTGCGGCGTGATCGTGCCCGCATCGGTCAGCACGCCGAGCCGTGCCGCCCCGTCGGAAAAAACGAACTGGGTCGGTTCGCGCGCATCGTGCGGCACGGGATAGGGATGAATTTCCAGATCATCGATCGCAAAGCGCGCATGGCTGTCGAAACGGCGCGCGCCGATCGCGTCCAGCCCCGCCGCCGCCGCGGTGCCGTGGCTCGCATGCACCGTCCAGCCGTAACGCGCGGCGCAGCGTGCCGCTCCGCCGACATGGTCGGCATGCTCATGGGTGACCAGCACGGCGGCGATGCTTTCCGCTGCGACTTCCAGTCGCGCGAGCCGCCGCGCCAGCTCGCGCGGCCCGAAGCCGCAGTCGAGCAGCACGCGCGTGCGGCCCGACTCGACCAGCAAGGCGTTGCCCTTGCTGCCGCTGCCCAGGGAAGCGAAGCGCATCGCGCCGCGCTTACTTGAGCTGCTCGTGCAGCAGGCCGAGGATCTTGCGCGCGGTTTCCGAGTTGTCGACGCCGCCCTCCCGGGTCAGCACGCGCACCTTGCTGTCGGGACCGTCGCCCTGCACATGGATGCGGTACTGCTGCTTGGGATCGACATCCGGCTTGCCCTTGAAGATCTTCATGGGGTTGAGCTTGGAGAGCCAGCCCTCACCTTCATCCTTCTTCCTGACGCTGGCTTCGGGATCGATGTAACGCACGTAGTACATGCCCTGCGAGCGGTCGCGGTCCTCGACGGTGAAGCCGACACGGTCGAGCGCCAGTCCGACGCGCCGCCAGGCACGGTCGAAGGTCTCCTGAATCGTCAGCGTGCCGGCGCCGTCCGTGGCGCGCGCCAGGCTGGCGCGGTCCGGCTGCTTGTCGGCGGCGAGCAGCGTCTTGGCGCGCTGCTCCTCGACGCCGAGGCGCACCATCAGACGGCGCAGCATCTCGGCCTCGAGCTCAGGTTCGGCGGGGCGCGGCTGCCAGCGCGTCTGGTCCTTGCCCTCGGTGACGTACACCTCGTACATGCCGCGATGGCTGATGTAGATCTCGGTGGTGCCCGGCTCGGCGCCCTTTTCGATGCGGGTGCGGAACTTGTCGCGCTCGGCAGTCGAGTAAAGGCTGTCGAACACCTTGCCGAGCGTGCCGCGAATGATGTCCTGCGGCAGCTTGGCGCGGTTTTCCGCCCAGTCGGTCTCCATCACGCCGGCTTCGGGCACTTCGAGATCGACGATGAAGCCGGTTTCCTGCCAGAACTCCTTGATCTGCGGCCAGAGCTGTTCCGGGGTGCCGCCGGCGACCAGCCAGCGCTGCGTGCCGGCGCGCTCGATGCGCACCTTGTCGACGCTCGGCAGGACGGCCGGCGCGGTGGACGCCGTCGTGCCGGCCTTGCGCTCGCCGGCGTATTCGGAATAGGTCGCGCTGCCCTTGGGGCTGATGTCAGGCACCGCGTAGCGGTCGTCACGGGTCGGCTGGGTCAGGTCGGGCGGCACCTCCAGCGAAGGCAGTTTGCCCGCCGATTTGTAGTCGATCTTCTTCGACTCGGGCAGGATATTGCCCGTACAGGCGGACAGCAGGGCGGCACAGGTCAGGGCGGCGGTGATGCGGAACAGGTTTTCGTTCATGCTCATAAATTAGAGGTTGATGCCGGCTGCGCGCATCGCGACGAGCACGCGCTCGTGGCAATCGGCCGAAAGGGTCGTCAGCGGCAGGCGCAGGGTGTCCTTGATCAGGCCCATGCGCGCGCAGGCCCATTTGACGGGTATCGGATTGGCCTCGCAGAACAGCTGCTTGTGCAGGCCGAGCAGGCGATTGTTGATCTCGCGCGCGGCCTTCACATCGCCGGCGAGGCCGGCGGCGACCATCTCGTGCATCAGCTTCGCCGCGACGTTGCCGGTCACGGTGATCACGCCGTGGCCGCCCATCAGCACCAGCAGCAGGCCGGTCGCGTCGTCGCCGCTGTAGATGGCGAAACCGGGCGGCGCGCGCCTGATCAGCTCGATGCCGCGCTCGAGATTGCCGGTCGCATCCTTGATGCCGACGATGCCGGGCACCTGCGCGAGCCGCAGCGTCGTGTCATTGCTCAGGTCGGCGACCGTGCGGCCGGGCACGTTGTAGAGGATCAGCGGCAGATCGACGTCCTCGGCGATCGCCTTGAAATGCTGGTACAGGCCTTCCTGAGTGGGCTTGTTGTAGTAGGGCACGACGGACAGGTGGGCGCTCGCGCCGGCGGCCTTGGCGCACTGCGCGAGTTCGATCGCCTCGCTGGTCGAATTGGCGCCGGTGCCGGCGATGACCGGGATGCGGCCGGCGACATGCGCGACGGTTTCGCGGATCAGCAGGCAGTGCTCGTCCATGTCGACGGTCGGCGACTCGCCGGTGGTGCCGACGACGACGACGGCATCGGAGCCCTCGGCGATGTGCCAGTCGAGCAGGCGCCGCAGAGCAGCCAGGTCGAGCGAACCGTCCTCCTGCATGGGAGTGACGATGGCGGGAATGGAACCTCGAATCATGATGTTTGTCCGGATCGGAAAGTGGGTATGCGGGAAATCAGATTTCAGCCAGGGCCTTGATGTGCGCCGATACGCTGCGCGCCAGCGCGGAAAGCGCATAGCCGCCTTCGAGCATCGAGACGATGCGGCCCTGGGCGCTTTCCTTGGCGACCTGCAGCAGCTGTTCGGTCACCCAGGCATAGTCGGCCTCGACCAGGCCCATCGAGGCCATGTCGTCCTCGTAGTGGGCGTCGAAACCGGCGGAGATGAAGATCATCTCGGGCGCAAACTCGCGCAGGCGCGGCAGCCATTTCTCTGCGACCATCTCGCGGAAGCTGTCGCCGCGCAGCCCAGCCTTCATCGGCACGTTGCACATGTTCGGCGCCGGATCGTCGGTACCGCAGTAGGGATAGAACGGATGCTGGAACATGCTGACCATCAGCGCGCGCATGTCGTTGGCGAGAATGTCCTCGGTGCCGTTGCCGTGGTGCACGTCGAAGTCGATCACCGCGACGCGCTGCAGGCCCCAGGCATCCAGTGCATGGCGGGCGGCAATAGCGATATTGTTGAAGAAGCAGAAGCCCATCGACTTCGCGCGTTCGGCATGGTGGCCGGGCGGCCGCACTGCGCAGAACGCCGCCGGCACTTCCTTCTTCATCACCAGGTCGGTCGCCAGCACGCCGGCGCCCGCCGCGCGCAAGGCCGCCTTGAGCGTCCCCGGGCTCATCGCCGTGTCCGGGTCGAGGTGGTGGATGCCATGCTCAGGCACGCTGGCGAAAATCATGTCGATGTAGCTCTGCGGATGCGCGCGCAGCAGATGCTGCGTTTCGGCAACCGGCGCGTCATGGTAGGACAGATAGAGATCGAGGCCCGCGGCAATCAGCCGGTCCTGGATCGCACCGATGCGGTCGGGACACTCGGGGTGGTGCGCGCCCATGTCGTGCAGCAGGCAGTCGCGGTGGGAGATGAAGGCAATCGTCATGGTGTCACGGATTTTCCGGCCAAGGGCTTAGCTTACAATCGGCAAAATTACATTATGACCTGTTCGCAGGATTGTATCGCATGGCCCCCACCCCCGACTCCGCCACGCTCACCGCCGTTCTGACCGCCGCCAACGGCATCATCCTCGGCAAGGAGCGCCAGATCCGCCTCGCCCTCGCCTGCCTGCTGGCGCGTGGCCACCTGCTGATCGAGGACCTGCCCGGCGTCGGCAAGACCACCCTGGCGCACACGCTGGCGCGCCTGCTCGGCCTCGACTTCCAGCGCATCCAGTTCACCAGCGACATGCTGCCGGCCGACATCCTCGGCATCTCGGTGTTCGACCGCGAACGCGGCGATTTCCGCTTCCATCCCGGGCCGATCTTTACCCAGGTCGTGCTGGCCGACGAGATCAACCGCGCCACGCCCAAGGCCCAGAGCGCACTGCTCGAGGCGATGGAGGAGCGCCAAGTCACCGTCGAGGGCGCAACCCGGCCGTTGCCGCAGCCCTTTTTCGTCATCGCGACGCAGAATCCGGCGCATCAGCTCGGCACCTTCCCGCTGCCGGAATCGCAGCTCGACCGCTTCCTGATGCGCATCGAGATCGGCTATCCCGACCGCGCCGCCGAGCGCGCGCTTCTCGAAGGCCGCGACCGCCGCAGCATCCTTGCCGAAACCGCACCGATCCTCGCGCCGGAGACGCTGATCGCCGCACAGCAGCGCGCCGCCGCCCTGCACGTCGCCCCGGCGTTGTTCGACTACATCCAGGCGCTCGCCGCGCATACCCGTAACGCTGC
>JAJZSW010000089.1 GCA_021849505.1 Pseudomonadota bacterium | reverse complement strand
GGATGTCGTGGCGGCAGCCTGCGAAGCCTTGCGCGACGTCGTGCCGCCGACCTTCGTCGACCAGATGCCGAAGACCGCCATCGAGCATCAGCGTTTCGCCTATTTCTTCGACGACCAGCTGACCGGCACGCACAACGCCAACTACCTGCAGATCATGCTGCGCAACGGGCTGCCCGAGCACCTGACCCACGCCTACCTGGTCATGCTGCGCAACTTTTCGCGCCTCAACGAAGAGCTCGGCTGGGCGGCGGGCAACGAAACGCTGGCCAGTTTTTCGCACGCTTTGATCGCCCTGTTTCCGGAAGCCCTCGTGTTCCGCATCATGGGCGACGACTTCGTGCTGCTGTCGTCCCATCCGCTGGCGATCGATGGCGCTGCCCTGAAGGACGCTACCGCCCTCGCGGAAACCACCGTCGGGATCGAGGTGCGGCACCTCGATCCGCGCGGGCCGGACCGGGAAACCCTGCTCAAGCTCCTGTAATCGGGGAAGCGGTGCCGTCCCGCCAGCGCTGACTTTCAGGCGGCGCTCCACACCTGCCGACTTTCAGCGGTTCAGCAGGTGCACCTCGCGCTGCGGGAAGGGAATCTCGATGTCGGCCGCCTTGAAGTCGCGCCAGATCGCCAGGTGGATGTCGGACCGGATTTGCAGCGAACCTTCCTCGGGATCGGCGATCCAGAAGCCGAGTTCGAGGTTGATGCCCGAGTCGGCGAAGGCGACGAGAAACGCCTTCGGCGGCGGATCGGCCAGCACGCGCGGCTGGGCACGCGCCGCCGCGACGAGGATCCCCATCGCGCGCTCGAGGTCGCTGCCGTAGGCGACCTGCACCTGCGTCGCCAGGCGTACCTTCGGGTCGGTGAAGGTCTCGTTGGTGATCACCGAGCTGACCAGCAACTCGTTGGGGACGATCATCTCGACGCCGGTCATGCCGCGCAGCACCGTATAGCGCGTGGTGATGCGCGTCACCACGCCGCGCATGTTGGCGACGTCGATCAGGTTGCCGATGCGGATCGAGCGGTCGAGCAGGATGATGAAGCCCGAGACATAGTTCGCCGCGATTTTCTGCAGGCCGAAGCCGAGACCGACGCCGAGCGCGCCGCCAAAGACGGAAAGCGTGGTCAGGTCGATGCCGACCAGCGGCAGGCCGATCAGCACCGCGATCAGGATCAGCAGCGCGCGCAGCAGGCGCGAGAAGACGATGCGCAGGTTGCCGTCGATGCCCTGCGCGCTCATCAGGCGCGCCTCGAGCAGGCCGCCGATCCACAGCGCGACGAACAGCGTCGCCAGCACCGCGCCAAGGCCCTGCAGGACCAGCCAGAGATTCAGCTGCTCCTTGCCGAGCTGGAAGCTCACGCTCTCCAGCAGCGTGATGAAGTCGGGCAGCAGGCCGAGAATGTGTAGCGCGACGACGCCCCAGACGAGCAGCGCGAGCGTGCGCTCGAAGCTCGCCAGCCAGGGCGCGCTGCTGCGGAAACTCTGCCGCACGACGAACATCACGGCGCGGATCAGCACCAGCGAGGTCAGCAGGGGAATCGCCAGCTTCAGCAGGTTGACGTGGTGCCACTGGGCGAGCAGCGGCCGCGCCGCCAGCACCAGCAGCAGCATGGCAAGCGGCAGCGCGATGCGCGCCAGTCCGCGTCGGCCGAAATTCAGTTCGCCCCCCGCCGCGGCCTTGGCGGCGGCATAACGGCCGCCCAGCCAGCGGTCGAACAGCCAGGCCAGCGCGAAACAGGCAAGCAGCACGCCGACCTGCCAGATCACCTCGGGCTGTTGCAGGTCCAGCCAGAGTTCGTGCAGGAATCTGCCTGGAGTCATGGCAAAAGGGCCGCGGCGAAGGGCTGCGCCTCGTCGCGGTGGCGCTGCCAGTTGGCGAGATAGGCGCGCGCCAGCGCCGGGTTGTCGCGCAGGATCAGCACGTTCTCCGCATTGCGCGCCTGCGCCGAATAAGTGAAGTTGTAGCTGCCGGTGATGATCACGGGATCGTTGCCCTCGACGTCGATGAGCAGGATTTTATTGTGCGCCGAGGCGTAACGGGTTTCGAGGCGCACCTCGATGCCCGTCGAGTGGAGATCGGGCACCCGCGAGTTGTCGCCTCTGGCCACCATCTCGCGGTCCGCCAGCACGCGCACGGCGACACCGCGCTCGTGCGCGGCGATCAGGGCGCGCGTGATGCTGCGGCTGGTGATCAGGAAGGCCTGCACGCGGATGCTCTGCCGGGCCTGCCCGATCTCGCGCAGCAGCGCACCCTCGGCGTCGTCCCACGGGGTAAACAGCACCTCGATCCGGCCGGTGGCCGGCACCTCCACGGCTTGCGCCGGCAGGACCAACAGGACCAGCACCCCCAGCAGCCATCTCATGCCGTGCGTTCCAGTACGGCAGCGTAGAAGCCGTCGGTGCCATGAATGTGCGGCAGCAGCTGCAGGTCCTCGCCCGTCATGTCGAGCCGGATGCCCTGCGCCGCCAGTATTTCAGCCGCCGACCGGCGCGCGAAGCCGGGGTGTGCGGCGAGGAAGGCATCGACGATCCGCTGGTTCTCCTCGGGCAGCAGGCTGCAGGTCGCATAGACCAGCCGGCCGCCCGGCTTCAGCAGCTTCGCGGCGGCCGCGAGAATCGCCGCCTGCTTCGCGGTCAGTTCGGCAACGCTTTGCGGCGTCTGCCGCCACTTGAGATCGGGATTGCGGCGCAGGGTGCCGAGCCCGGAACAGGGCGCGTCGACCAGCACGCGGTCGCACTTGCCGGCAAGGCGCTTGACGTGCGTGTCGTTCTCGTGGGCGATCACCGCCGGATGCACGTTCGAGAGGCCGGAACGCGCCAGGCGCGGCTTGAGCTTGGCGAGACGCTTTTCCGACACGTCGAAGGCGTAGAGCCGGCCGGTCGAGCGCATCAGCGCGCCGAGCAGCAGGGTCTTGCCGCCCGCGCCGGCGCAGAAGTCGACAACCATCTCGCCGCGTTTCGGCGCGAGCAGATGGCCGAGCAGCTGGCTGCCCTCGTCCTGCACTTCGATGCTGCCGTCGAGGAACAACGGATGCTTCGCGAGCGACGGCTTGCCCGCGAGGCGAATGGCTTCCGGCGCGAACGGGCAGGCCGTGGCGGCGATGCGCTCCGTTTCGAGTTGCGCCAGCACGGTGTCACGGTTCGTCTTCTGCGCATTCACGCGCAGGTCGAGCGGCGCCGGCTGGTTGAGCGCGCGCGCCAGCGCCAGCAGTTCCGCTTCCGGCATCAGCGCGCCCAGTCGGTCGAGCAACCAGTCGGGCAGGTCGGTCTGCTCGGCGAGCGTCAGGACGGGTTCCGGCCTGGCCTTGAGTTCGGCCAGCCAGTCCGCGTCGCGTTTCGACAGGGCGGCTTCGAGCATGCGCTGGCTGACGCCGCAATGGCGCACCAGCGCGGCCAGCACCAGTTGCTTGGTGTTGGCATCCGGACCGATCCACGCGGCTAGCGAACGCCTGCGGCGCAGTACCGCATAGCCCGCTTCGGCGATGAAGGCACGCTCGCGCGGGCCGCAGCGCTGGGCGCGAAAGAGGGCGGACAGCACCGCATCCGCCGGCTGGCGGAACTGCAGCAGTTGCTGGGTCGCATTGATCGCCTGCTCGAGCAGGCCGCGTGACAGGGTATTCATTGGCTGGGTTCCGTTTCGATGGCGATGGCGACCTGGTCGAAGACTTCGCCCTTGCGGTCGCGGTGACGTATCTTGAGAGGCAGCCGTGTTTCCACGTCGAGCCAGATTTCGGTACTGTCTTCCTGCTTGCCGGCACTGACCTTGAGGTGCCGTACGCGCCGGAGCCCTTGCGGCGTTTCGAGCGCCGACTCCCCGCCCACGCTGATCGCGAAGGTGGTGAGCTTGCGTCCCGTGACGACCGCCAGGGGATAGCCCGGCACATCGAAGGGCAGCGCCGCCAGTTGATAGAAGAGGGAGAGCATGTCCTGCGCGGCCGGGACGAACGGAACACTGTCGCCGCGGGCGAGAATGATCCTGCCCTCCTCCGGATCGAAGCGCACGCTTTCCTTCGACTTGCCTTCGCGCATCACCGCAAACTCCAGCGGGCGCAGGCCGGCGGCATCGAAAATGCCGCGACTGTCCTGCACCACTTTCGCCGGCCGGAACAGCGCCGCCAGCCCGGTAGTCCCGATTTCCGCATGCAGGCTGTAGCGCTGGCCGTCGTGTTCCCAACGCTGCTCGCACTGGCCGACGATCAGTCCCTGCTCGCCCCATGACACCTGATAGACGATGCGCCCCGAGCGCGGCCAGCGGTGCGCAAAAGTCGGCGCTGGCAGGACGGCATCGGCGATCGGTACTGGGATTGCCACAGGCGCGGTTTCCGCAACGACCTCCGCGGCGACAGGGCCGGCAGCCGCGCTCGCCGGGACGCTTTCCACCGGGACGGTTGCCACGGGCGTTGCGGGCGTGGGAGGTGGCGCTGACCTGGGCTGGGGAGGTTTTTTTGCCGGCGGCGGGACGGCCGGTCGCGGCGCGGGCGAGGGTGCCACCGCGATCGTGGCATCGAGACTGCCTGCTGCGTGCCCGTCGTCCAGGGGCAATCCCCAACCGGGCGCCAGCAGCACGCCGAGGTGCAGCGCCAGCGAGGCCGACACGGCCAGCCAGAACGGCAACATGACTACCCGGCTGGCACGCGCAGGGCTGCCGCGGGAGATGTCGTGTCGTCGCGCCAGAGCACGCGCCCATCCTCCAGCCGGCAACGGCCCGCGAGCAGGCCGCGCGCCGCCTGCGGGTAGGCGAGATGTTCCTGTTCGAGCACGCGCGCCGCCAGCTCCTGCACCGTGTCGCCGGGCAGCACCGGCACGACGGCCTGCACGATGATCGGCCCGCAGTCGAGCGTGGCGGTGACGAAGTGCACGGTGCAGCCATGCACGCGCACGCCGGTCCGCAGCGCGGTCTCATGCGTGTGCAGGCCGGGAAAGGCCGGCAGCAGCGAAGGATGGATGTTTACGAGGCGGCCGGCGAAGCGCTCCACAAAGCCTGCGGTCAGGATGCGCATGAAGCCGGCGAGGAAGACGAAGTCGGCGCGTCCGCCGGCCTGGCGTTCGATCTCCTCCGCCAGCGCCGCGTCGAAGCTTTCACGCGAGGCGTAGCGCTTGTGATCGACCACGGCGGTCGGCAGGCCGCGCGCGGCAGCCCAGGCGAGGCCGGCGGCTTCCGGCCGGTTGCTGATCACGGCAACGCACGCGCCAGGCAGTTGCGCGTCGAGCAGGGCCTGCATGTTGCTGCCGCGGCCGGAAATGAGGATGACGTAGGACTTCATTTGATGGGCAGGAAAACGGCGGTGGCGAGGTTGTGCACCACCTTGACGACGGTGCGGTTGTCCTTGTCGGCGGCGATCTGGGACAGCAGTTCGAGACTGCCGATCAGGCGGCCGAATTCGCGTTCGAAACTGAGGTTCTGCACGGGCGTCATTTCGTTGGAGAGGAGGAGCGGCGCACCGGCCGGCTGATCGGCCTCGGGCTGCCCGCGCCGGGCGTTGGCGAGCTTCCAGGCGGCGATCTCGACGTTGCGGGCGGCATTGTAGAGCTTCTGGGCGTCGAGGTCGTCGAGCACGAAGAACTCGGTCTTGCCGTCGAAGGCGTCGAACAGCATGCCGCTCAGGCCGCCGACGAAGGCGGCGACGCGGTCGTGCGGGTAATCGTCGCGCAGTCCGGCGAGGATCAGGGTCGTGCCGCGCCGACCGCCCGTCATCACGGGCTCGGGTGAGAGGCCGGCGCGGGCCGGATCGGTCAGCCGCGCCAGCGCATCCTCGAAACCGGCATGGCCGCCCTTCTTCCACTCGCGCGGATTGCGCCGGTAGAGCTTGTCCGCCAGCCGCTTCAGGCTGGCGAAGGCTTCCCGGCGATGCAGGTCGGCGATGCGGTCGATGTCGGTCTTGGCGAGCTGGCCGGGGCCTCTGAGGCAGCCGGCCAGCGGGAGCAATAAAAGCGCTGCGATGCAGGCGCGTCGGTTCATAGCCGTAGTCTACCCCACCCCTATAATGCCCCCATGCCGCGAATACACGCCCTTCCCGACCTCCTGATCAGCCAGATCGCCGCCGGCGAGGTCGTCGAGCGGCCGGCTTCGGTGCTCAAGGAACTGATCGAGAACAGCCTCGACGCCGGCGCGACCAGGATCGACGTGCAGCTCGAGGAAGGCGGCGTCAAGCTGATCCGCGTCGCCGACGACGGCGGCGGCATCGACATGGACGACCTGCCGCTCGCCTTCGCGCGCCATGCGACGAGCAAGATCGCCAGCCTGGCCGACCTCGAACGCGTCGCCAGCTACGGCTTCCGCGGCGAGGCGCTCGCCTCGATCGCCTCCGTCGCGAAGGTCAGCATCACCAGCCGCACCGCCGCTGCCGATCACGCCTGGAAACTGGAAGCCGGTGGCCGCGAGGCGAAACCGGCGGCCTTGTCCGCCGGCACGGTGGTCATGGTCGCCGACCTCTATTTCAACACCCCGGCGCGGCGCAAGTTCCTCAAGTCGGTCGCCACCGAATTCGCGCATTGCGACGACGTGCTGACACGCATGGCGCAGGCGCGGCCCGACGTCGCCTTCACGCTCGCCCACAACGACCAGGTCAGGCGCCGTCTCGCCGGCGCCGACTTCGCGCACCGCACGCGCGAGTTGATGGGCGACGCCTTCATCGCCCATGCCCGCCCGGTCGAGGCGGTCGCCGGGCCGATCAAACTGACCGGCTTCGCCGCCCTGCCCGCCTACGCCAAGAGCACGCGCGCCGAGCAGGTTTTCTTCGTCAATGGCCGTTTCGTGCGGGACAAGCTGCTCGCCCATGCGGCGCGCGCAGCCTACGCCGACGTGCTGCATGGCGCGCATCACCCGGCCTGGGTGCTGTTCCTCGAACTCGATCCGGCGACGGTCGACGTCAACGTCCATCCGGCCAAGACCGAGGTGCGCTTCCGCGACGGCCAAGGCGTGCACCAGTTCGTCTTCCACGCCCTGCAGCGCGCGCTGGCGGAGCCGCTGGCGGCCGCGAAAATCGAGCCGCGTGCCGTCCAGCCAGCGCCGACTTTCAGCCCGCAGCAAGCCACGCTGTCGATCCGCGAACCCGAGGCCGCCGCCTATCTCGATTTCGCGCAACAAGCCTTCACCGATGCCGTCCAGCCAGCGCCGACGTTCGACGCCGCCGAGCACCCGCTCGGCTACGCGCTCGCCCAGCTCCACGGCATCTACATCCTCGCGCAGAACGCCAGGGGACTCGTGCTCGTCGACATGCATGCCGCCCACGAGCGCATCCTTTACGAAAAGCTCAAGACCAGCACCGACGCCCGCCCCGCGACGCAGACCCTGCTCGTTCCTGTCCTGATGACGGCCAGCGCGGGCGAACGCGCCTGCGCGGAAGACCATGCCGCCACGCTGGCGCAACTGGGCTTCACGATCGCGCTGGTCGGGCCGGAACAGCTCGCGGTACGCTCAGTGCCTGCCCTGCTGGCGGGAGGCGACATCCCGGCGCTGGTGCGCGCCCTGCTCGACGAACTCGCCGAACAACCGGCCAGCCGCGTGCTCGAACAGCGTCGCAACGAAATCCTCGCGACCATGGCCTGCCACGGCGCGGTGCGCGCGAACCGGCAACTCACCCTGCCGGAAATGAACGCGCTGCTGCGCGAGATGGAAGCCACCGAGCGCGCCGACCAGTGCAACCACGGCCGGCCGACCTGGATCCAGTTCTGGCTCGCCGATCTCGACCGCCTGTTCATGCGCGGGAAGTAAATATGTTTCGTCAACGAACAATCAAACTCGTAGCGTTAACTACATTCTTCCTGATTGCGCTGTGGGGAATGCTTTTTGTTGGTATGAGAAACGAGTTCTTGGCGATATTAAGAATTGAATTTAATCCGGATGTGGGTATGAAACTTCTCATTGCCCTCGCCATCCTTATATGGATAGAAATGCTTTCTGTGTTTAGCTTGGTCGCATCTATGAATTGGTTGATTATTCTGGCCAGAACTTATGACAACCAAGACTACCTTCGTTTATACCGCGTGATGAAATTCGTTCTTTCCAGTGAGACGAGAGCAGTATGGGATGACGAAGCAAAAGCCCGTGGATTGACTTGATCTCAGTCTTCCTTCTGGAATCAGTGCAGCGATACCGGATGTTCGAGGGTGGCATTGTGGAAATCGAGGAAGTCTGTGCTTGAAGGGCGGGCGTCAAATACGGAACCTGTGTGAAGTGGTGACAAAAGGCACACGGCGGCGTAAACTGCACCCATGAAACCATTGCGCTGGAGTCCGGTTAAGAACGAGACCGTCAAGGCCGAGCGGGGTGTTTCGTTTGAGAACATCGTTGTCGCCGTCGAGGCGGGTGGGTTGCTGGACATCCTGGCCCATCCGAACCAGGCGAAATATCCCAGGCAGCGCGTTCTCGTTGTCGCGTGCGACAACTACGCATATTTGGTGCCGTTTGTCGAAGAGGAGGACTATTACTTCCTCAAGACCATCATCCCGAGCCGCAAGGCAACGCGGGACTATTTGAACCAGGGTGAAACAGATGCCGAAAATTGACGCCTACGAACTTGAAATCCTCACCGCCTTTGAGAAAGGCCAATTGAAGTCCGTTGCCACGAAAGCCGAGCTTGCGAAGTTCAAGGCAGCGGCGCGTGCTACGGCTATCAAGGATCGCCGCGTCAACATCCGCCTGTCCTCTGGCGATCTGAACGATATTCAAGTGCGGGCACTTGAAGAAGGTGTGCCGTACCAAACGCTCATCGCCAGCGTGCTTCACAAGTACGTTACGGGCCGGCTGGCCGAACCGCAGGCTATCCAGCAACCGCGTCGCCCCGTCACCAAGCGCCGCACCCCGTCTGGCAGTTGACGGCTTGCTTTGGCGCCGCTGCCGTTACCCGGCTAGTGCAGCGATACCGGATGTTCGAGGATGGCGTCGTGGGAGTCGAGGAAGTCCGCGTATTCCTCGTCATCGTGGGTCTTGGTCAGGAACTCCCTGAATTCTTCGCGCAGGCGGTCTGCCGTCGCACCGCGCAGCAGTCCGACCCGGCCATTGCGCTTGTCGAGGATTTCCAGGGCGTCATGACCCGGGTAATCGATCACGTAGAGCTGCGGGTTGTTGAACAGGATATCCATGGCGTTTCTCCTTCGGCAGCCTGATGCGTAGATGCGACCGGCTGCGCCGATATCAACCATCGGAATCGCCTCTCCTGCCGTCTCGCCAGCGCCGACTTCCAGTGCTACACTGATTTCGTGTTTCACGAAATCACGGAGTTTGCGCCATGGCCAATGTCACCATTACCGCAGAAGAGGAAATCCTGCAGCGTGCGCGCGTCGAGGCGGCACGACGCAACCAGAGCCTTTCGCGTTTTCTGGGCGAGTTGCTGAAGGAAAAGTTCGCGCAGGAGGACGAGTACGAGCGCGCGATGAAGGACTTTTTTGCGCGCGGACCCTATCTCGATCCACCTGTCCGCGAGGATGGCCGACGCTGGCCAAGCCGGGAAGAGCTGTATGAC
>JAJZSW010000088.1 GCA_021849505.1 Pseudomonadota bacterium | reverse complement strand
GCCGCAGCGGCTGGCCGTCGATGGTCCCGGCAAGACGC
Organism: Pseudomonadota bacterium; assembly: GCA_021849505.1. Taxonomy (GTDB): domain Bacteria; phylum Pseudomonadota; class Gammaproteobacteria; order Burkholderiales; family Rhodocyclaceae; genus Sulfuricystis. The sequence continues at coordinate 9,497 of JAJZSW010000088.1, read as the reverse complement.
TCGGCGAGATGTCGCTGATCGACGGTGAGCCGCGCTTCGCCAGCTGTGTCACCCTCGCGCCGACCTTGTTCGCGGTGCTCGACCGCGACGCCCTCACCCGTCTGGTGGCGGAGCAGCCCAAGATCGGCGTCAAGATCCTCATGGAACTGCTGATGCTGCTCAACCAGCGCCTGCGCGCGGTGAGCGGCGAACTGATGAAGTGTTTGGACAACCAGCGCCTGCGCATCCGCTGAAAGTCGGCGCTGGCGGGACGGCAAGCTGACTTCCCGCCTTTCTCTGTCTTCTATCAGACCGCGTAGTTCTACGTAGCGTCCTACCTCAAAGTGCCCATAGACGGGACACGGCGCTTTACTAGAATGCCACTAGACCCGTAAGCGGAGGCATGACATGTTCGCCTGGTTCCTCGAGTGGACGACACAACTCAACCAGACCAATCCTCTGGGCTTCGCCATCGTCACGGTCCTGACGATGGCCATCGTCGGCATCGGCATTGCCGTGCTGGCCGAGCTAGTCCTCAAACGTTTCGGCGCGGCCAAGTCCGGCGCCCCCGAGCACCATCACTGATCCGGTCGCGGGGGGCATAACATGTTCGAATGGGTGGTCCATCTGCCGATCTCGGGTACCGAGGTCAATGGTTACGCGCTGATCCTGCTCGGCTTCACCGTCGGCGTCATCGGCGGCTTCTTCGGCGTCGGCGGCGCCTTCATGGTTACGCCGGCGCTCAACGTCTTCGGCTTCCCGATGGCCTATGCGATCGGCACCGACATGGCCCACATCGCCGGCAAGTCGATCGTTGCCACCTTCAAGCACCGCAAGTTTGGCAATGTCGATCTGCGGCTCGGCCTGCTGATGATCATCGGCACCGTGATCGGCATCGAACTCGGCGCCACCCTCATCATGTATCTGGAGAGGATCGGCCGCATCGGGCCGATCGTGCGGGTGACCTACATGTGCCTGCTGTTCGGGCTCGGCTTCTTCATGTGGTACGAGTATGTCGTCGGCACCCGCCGAGCGGTCAAGCATGGGGCCACGGATACCCATGCCGATGCGGGCAAATCGAAGCTCGCGCTCTGGATGCAGGGCATCAAGCTGCGGCCGATGGTGCATCTCAAGGTGTCGGGCTTCCATATCTCGGTCTGGGTGATCATTGGGGTAGGGGTGCTCACCGGCTTCCTGGCGGGTTTCCTCGGCGTGGGCGGCGGCTTCATCCGCATGCCGGCGCTGATGTACGTCATCGGTGCGCCGACCAAGGTGGCGGTGGGCACCGACTTGTTCGAAGTGATGATTTCCGGTGCCTACGGGGCATTCACCTACGCGTACAAGGGGCGCGTCGAACTGCTGGCCGCGCTGATCATGCTGATCGGCGCGGCGGTGGGCGCGCAGTTCGGCGCGACCGCGACGCTCTATGCGCGCGGCACCATCATCCGCCTGTATTTCGCCATCACCATGATCTGCGGCGGCATTTCGGTGGTCTTCAAACACCTCTCCGAAGGCAACAAGGACATCTACCGTGCCGCCCTCAACGAGTGGGCGCGCGCCACCTCGGGCATCTCCGACCGCATCGAACTGGGTACCTGGCTGCACAACAACAAGGCGGCCGTGCAGTCCTGGCTGCTCGAACAGCCGGATCTCCTCCAGCAGGCCTATGCCGCGGAAAAGATGTGGGCGGCGTACTCCGGCTTCCTGATGCTCGGCTCGGCCAGCGGCCTGAGCGCGGTGATCATCTTCTGGCTGGTGCGCGGCGTCATGCGCGAGCGCGCCGAAGCTGCGGGAGCGCTGGCCGAAGCCGCGGGAGCGCAGGCCGGCGTGGTGGCGGCCGAGCAGGCGAGCGGCGGACTGATGATCGCCGCCAGCTGCACGCCGAACGACCTGCCCGCCGTGCGCATGGGCGCACAGATCGCGGCGGGTCTGAAGCAGCCCGCGACGCTGCTGGTCTGCGAAGACGCCGGCGTGTGCGAACCGACGCTGCAGGAAGGCCGTCAGACCCTCGAGCGTCTGGGCTTGCCGCCCAGGGTGGTGTTCGCTACCGGCAAGCCCTATGAGGAAATCCTGCGGCGTTCCGCCGGCGAGCGTCTGCTGGTGATCGGTTCACGCCCGCTCACCGGTTTCGATCCGAAGTGGCACCTGGGGGACAACGCAACAAAAATCGTGCGCCACATGACCACGTCCACGCTGGTGGTGCGTGGGCGGCAGCAGGTGCGCAAGATCCTGCTCAGCGTCGACCTGCCACCGAGCCAGGCGACGGTGAGGATGGCGCAGGATGTGGCCCTGGCCACGGGCGCCAGCGTCGAGGTTCTCTACATCGTTCCGGTGCCGACCATGTACACGCCGGAAACGCCTCCTGAAGTGACGGACATCATGCAGGATGCGCTGCGTCTCGGGGTCCAGGCCGAGAAACTGGCCCGGCTGCAAGCCATCCAAGGCAGCCTGTCCGCCGCCGGCGTGGCACAGGCGACGATCAGGCTGCGCGAGGGCATCGTCGAGGAAGAGATCATCAAGGAGTCCGTCGAAGGCGATTTCGACCTGATCGTGCTGAAGGAAGGTTTTATGAAGACGCCTTTCGGCATCTGGCTCGGCCGCCTGTCGACCAACATCGCGACCCGTTCGCCGCAGGCCTCGGTGCTGATCGTCAAGCGCTGAAACCCTGCCGCCGACGTACCTTGCCGCAGCCGGTGAGCTGCGTGCATTAGCATTTTCTACTGCCGGCATAAGGAATTTTCTCTACTCCTGCGTGCGGCAGGGGGATAATCATTTCCCGGGAGAGCCCTACATAGAAAAACAAGCATATCCGAATGGTTTTATGTTCGGAGCTGACGCACCGGATCGCGTGCTGAGGGCCTGCTTCCATCTAACCAGCCGCCGCCCGGATGAACACCAAGCCACGCGAACACTACTATGCGCGACAGAAATATCTGTTCGCGGCGGTGTTCGTCGTCGTGTCGGTGATTCCGCTGCTGGTGCTCAACTACAACACGGCGCGTTTTTACCGGGCTTCCTGGATCGAAAAGACCAAGCTCGAGATTGCCACGCTGGCAAGCGACCGCAAGCTGCTGATCGATCGCTTCCTCGCCGAGCAGGAGGAACGGCTGGCGGGATACCTGGCGCTGGATCCGGCGCGCGCCCTTGCCGCCCCCCGGCGCATCGATGCCTTGTATGCCTCCCTGAGCCGTGGCGGCGTGATCGCCGATATCGGGGTCATCGACCGGCACGGCAACCATCTGGCCTACCGCGGACCGTTCGAAAAGGAGCTGGCCGGCAAGAACTACGCCGATGCGGAGTGGTTTGCCGCCACGCTGAAGAACGGCCGCTATGCCAGCGACGTGTTTCTCGGCTATCGCAACGTGCCGCACATGATCGTCGCGGTGGCCGATCCTTCCGGGGAAGGCATCCTGCGCGCCACGATCGACTCCACCTTTTTCAACAATCTGGTCGCCAGCGCGAACGTCGGCCCTGACGGCGACGCCTTCATCGTCAATCGGCACGGCGAATTCCAGACGCCGGGCCGGCTTGGACGCACCGCCCTGTCGGCCGACGAACTCGCGCGTTTCGGGGCGCTCGCCGAGGCGGACGGCATCGCCGTCTGGCAGGACGAGCGCATTCACGGTGCCGTCACCCTCAACAGCGGACAGTGGCTGCTGGTGCTCGAAACCAACGTGGCCTCTTCCCTGGCTTCCTGGCAGCAGGCCCGGGCCCGCGACACCGCGCTGGTGGCCGCCGCCGCGGTGCTGATCGTCCTCGTCGCGGTGCTGGTGACGCGCACGCTGGTCGGCAATCTGGAACGCGCCGAGCGCGAACACAACCTGCTGACCCACCAGGTGCGGGAAGTCGAGAAACTCGCACTGATCGGAAGGCTCTCGGCGAGCGTCGCGCACGAAGTGAATAATCCCTTGCAGATCATTTCCGATCAGGCCGGCCTGATGGACGACCTGCTCGACGAGGGCGATTCCGGGGATTCCCCTGCCCTGCGCGACGAATTGCGCCAGACGGTGAAAAAGATCCGCAACCAGGTGCGGCGTACCGCGACCATCACGCGCCGCCTGCTTGGCTTCTCCCATCCGCTCGACAACCAGGTCGTCCCGACGGACATCAACCAGGCGGTCGAGGAAACCGTCGCCCTGCTCGAACACGAGGCCAGCCGCCAGCACATCACTGTCGAGCGGCATTACCAGGCGCAGCTGCCGGCGATTCCCGTCGATGCCTCCCAGTTTCAGCAAGTCGTGCTCAATATCCTGCATAACGCGCTGGACGCCATCGGCCGCGGCGGCAGGATCCTGGTGACGAGTCGCCTGGAGGGCGACCAGGTGGTCGTCGCATTCGCCGACAGCGGTCCGGGGCTGACCCCGGAGGTCATCGAGCATCTTTACGATCCGTTCTTCACCACCAAACCGAAGGGCAAGGGCACCGGTCTCGGCCTGTTCGTTTCCCGCGACATCATGGCGCGCTCCGGCGGACGGCTGTCTGCCGCCAACCGTCCGGAGGGCGGCGCGGTGTTCACGGTGCGCTTGCCGCTCACCGGTCCGCCGCCCGCGGGCGGCGAGGCATGAAGCACGACGTACCGATTTGAAGCAGTATTTTTTAGAGGGGGAGTAACGCAATGCAATTTTTTCGTGATTTTTATTCATTGATGATGCAGGGTGCGCGCGGCTTCGCGCAGTGGGAGATCGAAACCTCGCAACGCATCCTGCACGACCGGTGGCGCCTGGCGCTGCTCGGCATGATGTTGCTGCCGATCGCCCTGATCGGGGTTGCCTATGCGGACCAGGTGAACGAGGCGCTGCCGGCGATGCTGGGCAGCAAGCAGGCCTTCAGCCCGGCCTACTACACCACGACGATCTTCATTGCCTCGATCGCGGTGGGGGTGGTCGCCGGCCTGATCACCGGCTGCATCGGCGCCGGCGGCGGCTTCATCATCGCGCCGGCCCTGATGAGCGCGGGCGTCAAGGGCATCCTCGCGGTCGGCACCGACCTGTTCCACATCTTCGCCAAGGCGATCATGGGCAGCGTACTGCACCGCAAGCTGGGCAATATCTCGGTGATGCTGGCCGTCACCTTCCTGGTCGGCTCGATCGGCGGCGCGACGCTCGGCGGCTACATCAACCGCACCCTTTATGAAGCCAACCCGGTGATGTCGGACGCCTTCATCACCTCGATCTACGTGCTGCTGCTGGGCTTTCTCGGCTTCTACGGCATGGCCGATTATTTCCGCATGCGCAAGGCGGCAAAGCAGGTGGCCAAGCCCAAGACGGCGATCGCGGGCGAGGCGCCGCAGCGTCCTGCCGCGGCCGACGACATGACGACGCTGTCGCGCAAGATCCAGTCGGTCAGCCTGCCGCCGATGATCCATTTCGACGAGGGCGTGGTGCCCGGCGGCCGCAAGGTCTCGGCCTGGTTCCTGATCCTCTCCGGCTTCATCGTCGGCATTGCGGCGGCGATCATGGGCGTCGGCGGCGGTTTCCTGACCTTCCCGATCTTCGTGTATGTGCTCGGGGTGTCGGCCTCGACCACGGTGGGTACGGACATCCTGCAGATCGTGTTCACCGCGGGGTATGCCGGCATCGGCCAGTACGCGATCTACGGTTTCATTTTCTACACGCTGGCGATGGGCATGCTGCTCGGTTCGCTGTTCGGCATCCAGATCGGCACGCTGGTGACCAAGGTGGTGTCAGGCGTAACGATCCGCGGCTTCTTCGCGCTCGCGGTGATGTCCGCCTTCGTCAACCGCGTGTTCGCCCTGCCCGGCAAGCTGGCCAGCATGGGCTACATCCCGATGACGGCGGAAACCGGTGTGTTGGTCGAGCGCATCGGCATCGCCATCTTCTTCGTCACGCTCGGCGCCTTCACGGTCTGGGTGTTCTGGACCTTCTTCGCCAACCTCAAGACGCTCAAGCAGGAGGATTGAACATGATTCACGACAAAAAGGAATTCGGTCTCGGTCTCGCCCTGATGGCGGGGTTTTTCGTGGTCCTCGTGGTGATCTTCATGCCGCTGTTCGAGGGCGGCAAAAATACCATCGACTATCTCGACAACGTCTTCAACTCGATCTCGAAAAATTCGGCTTACTATATTCCGGAGCTGGGCAAGAAGGCCGCCGTCCACGTCGACAAGCAGGTCAGCTTGAAGATCAACGCGAGCGACGAGGGGCAGGCGGAGCGCATGGAGAAACTGCTGGCGCAGGCCGGGGCGAGCGTCGAGCGCGCGGGGACCCAGCTGGCGTTCAGCGTCGATCTGGGCAAGCTGCTCGGCGTGACGCTCGCCGATGCCGATCTGCTGTTCAAGAACGACGGGACGGCCCTGCAAGGCAAATACGCTGTCGAGGCACGGCGCACCGGGCATGACTGGCACCGCATGCTGGGCGTCGCCGCCAAGGAGCTCGACGGGCAGCAACTGTTCGCCGAGAGCAAGACGGTGCGCGATGTGATGACCAAGGCCGTCGAACCGGCCTACAATTACTTCGGCGTCAAGGCCGTGCCCATGAAGGATCTGCTTTGGGTGGTCCTGGCGGCGCTGGTAGGTTACGTCGTTTATACGGTCTGGTACGGCTATGCCATCCTTTTTCTGTTCGAGGGCTGGGGACTCAAACTGGAGCATTGATGCTTGAGTTCTTCGCGCGCCTGTTCGGGCGCCGCGACAGGCTGCAAGGCGAGGCCCTGCAGTCGGCGTTTCAGGAGCAGTTCCGGAATTTCCGGGCGCTCCTGACCGCCAACAACAACGCGCTGGAACTGATGTCCCGGGCCGAGGACATGGTGCAATCCGGCAAGCCGTTCGGCATGGCCTTCGTGCGCGGCGAGCTGACGGCGCTGACGGTCAACGTCTACAAGATGGTGCACAGCCTGGGGACGCTGGCCGAAGGCCGCTACGGGGATTTGCAAGACCGTTTCGCGCACATTACCGGGGCGATCGAGGCGATCATGTCGCGCCAGCCGGAAGTCGTGAGCGGACCGCTGGCGCTCGGCCTGGACGAGATAACCCGCGACGACATCGACCGTGTCGGCGGCAAGATGGCCAACCTGGGCGAACTGCGCAACCGGCTGGGCCTGCGGGTGCCGGAAGGCTTCGCGATCACGGCCTGGGCGGCCAAGCACTTCATGGAGGTCAGCCATACCCAGATCGAGATCGCGCGGCGCCTGCAGACACTCGACATCGAGGATCTCGAGGCGCTCTATACGGTCAGCGGAGCGATCCAGGACCTGGTCCGCGCCGCCACCCTGCCAAGCGACCTCGAACGGGCGATCGCGCAGCAGGCCGAGGCGCTCGCACAGCGCCTCGGCAGCGCCGATTTCAGGGTGGCCTTGCGCTCCAGCGCACTTGGCGAGGACAGTATCCATGGCTCCTTCGCCGGCCAGTACCGCACGCGCCTGGGTGTGTCGGTGGCGGAAATCCCGACGGTCTACCGCGACATCGTCGCCGGCAAGTACCAGAGCCAGGCCATCGTGTATCACCAGCAGCGCGGCTATCGCCACCAGGACATCCTCATGTGCGTCGGCTGCCTGGCGATGGTCGACGCGCGTGCCAGCGGCGTGGTCTTCACGCGTCCGCCCTGCGATCCGGAAGGGCCGCGACTGGTGGTGCATGCCGCGCGCGGCCTCGGTGACCAGATCGTCGACGGCCGTTCGGATTACGATCTGCTGTGGGTCGACCGCGCCGCGCCCCATGCCATTGCCGCCCAGCGTCTCGCGCAGCCTGACCAGGCATCCTGCCTGACGGATTCCGAAGCGCTCGAATTGGCCACCGTCGCCTTGCGCATCGAGGCGCATTTCGGCGTGCCGCAGGACATCGAATGGGCGATCGACGGACGCGGTGATCTCTATATCCTGCAGGCGCGGCCGCTCGATGTGGTCGAGAGCGGTCAGGCGCCATCCATCCCCGCGGCGCTTGCGGAGACATCCGGCAGCGCGCCCCTGTTCTCCGGCGGCGTGACGGCCAGCCATGGCGCGGCGGCCGGCGAGGTGTTCAAGGTGACCTGCGCGCTGGACATTCTGGAGTTTCCCAGGGGCGCGGTGCTGGTAGTGGAAACGCCCTATCCAGAATGGGCGGTGCTGATCAGCCGCGCGGTCGCGGTCGTCAGCGAGACCGGCCAGATCGCCACCCATCTGGCCACCGTGGCGCGCGAGTTCGGCATCCCCGCCCTGTTCGGCGCCGAAGGCGCCATGGCGCGTCTCGAAAACGGTCAGCTGGTGACCGTCTGCGCCAGCGCCCGCCAGGTATTCGACGGCCGCATCGAGGCGCTGCTGGCCAGCGCGCCGCGCCCGCCCAACCTGATGAAGGGCAGCCCGATCCATGGCCTGCTCAAGGAGGCGCTCATCCATGTCACGCCCCTGCATCTGACCGACCCCGCATCGCCTTTCTTCAAGGCGGCCAATTGCCGCACTCTGCACGACATCACGCGTTTCTGCCACGAGAAGGCGATCCACGAGATGTTCAATTTCGGCCGGCGGCACGGGGCGCGCGACAAGTCGGCCAAGCAGCTGTATGTCGGCAACAGTCCGGCCCAGTGGTGGGTGGTCAATCTCAAGGACGGCTATCGCGATGGCATCGATCAGACCGCCCAGTTCATCCGGCTCGACGATATCGTGTCGGAGCCGATGCGGGCGATCTGGGCGGGCATGACCGCGGTGCCCTGGCAAGGCCCGCCGCCGGTGAGCGTGCGCGGCCTGGGCGCGATCATCGCGCAGTCGGCGATGAATCCGCAGCTCGACCCCTCGGTGCGCTCGAACATGGGCGACCGCAACTACTTCCTGCTGTCGCGGAAATACTGCAACCTGAGCGTGCGGCTCGGCTACCATTTCGCCCTGGCCGAAGCCAATTTCTCGGAGCTGCTGACCGAGTCCTACGTCAGCTTCCAGTTCCAGGGCGGGGCGGCCGACGAGCGGCGGCGCCGGCGGCGCGTGCAGCTGCTGGGCGACATGCTGCGCGAACTGAACTTCCGCGTCGATGTCAAGGCGGACTCGCTGATCGCCCGCATCGAGAAGCGGCCGATACCTTACCTCAAGGAGCGCCTGACCATCCTGGGTTACCTGATCATCCATACGCGTCAGGTCGACATGGTGATGGACGAGGAGGGCTTCATCGAGCGCTATCTCGACAAAGTACGCGCCGATACCCGTATGATTCGCGAAACATTGCTCGCTACGGAACACGATGGGACTGCCGAACAAGATATTGCTGGTCGATGACGAGACCGAATTTCTCGAAACCATGTCACGCCGCCTGCGGCGGCGCGGCTTCGAGGTGCACACCGCCGGCGACTGCGCCGGTGCCCTCGTCGAGGCGGGCTCCGGCTGGCCCAATGTCGTGGTGCTGGACGTCATGCTCGGCGACGCCGACGGCATCGAGTGCCTGTTGCGCATGAAGCGCATCGCGCCCACATTGCCGGTGATCATGCTGACCGGCCATGCCTCGCTGCAGTCGAGCATCCTCGGGCTCGAACACGGCGCGACCAACTACTGCCTGAAGCCGATCGAACTCGACGAACTGGTCGAAAAAATCATCAAGATCGG
>JAJZSW010000087.1 GCA_021849505.1 Pseudomonadota bacterium | reverse complement strand
GATTCGTTACGCCGACGGCAAGCCCGATGCGATCGACACCGTCGTGCTGTCGACCCAGCATGCGCCGGAGATGCCGCTGGACGCCATCCGCGAGGCGGTCGTCGAGGAGATCATCAAGCCGGTGCTACCGAAGGAATTGGTCAAGGGCGAGATCAAGTACCTCGTCAATCCGACCGGCCGCTTCGTCGTGGGCGGCCCGCAGGGCGACTGCGGCCTGACCGGCCGCAAGATCATCGTCGACACCTATGGCGGTGCCTGCCCGCACGGCGGCGGTGCCTTCTCGGGCAAGGATCCGTCCAAGGTCGACCGCTCGGCCGCCTATGCCGGCCGCTACGTGGCGAAGAACATCGTCGCCGCCGGGCTGGCCAGCAAGTGCCTGATCCAGGTTTCCTACGCGATCGGCGTCGCGCATCCGACCTCGGTCTGGGTCACCACCTTCGGCACCGGCAAGGTCTCCGACGTGACCATCGCCGAGCTGGTGAAGAAGCACTTCGACCTGCGCCCGAAGGGCATCGTCAACATGCTCAATCTCCTGCGCCCGATCTACGAGAAAACCGCCGCCTATGGCCACTTCGGCCGCGACGAGCCGGAATTCACCTGGGAGGCGACCGACAAGGCGCTCGCCCTGAAAGCCGACGCCGGACTGTAAAATGCTCTGATTCGCGGCGAGGGGCGCTGCAGCGATCGAAACAGGATCGTCAGGCTCGCCGCGGAGACTCATGGAACGGCGCCCATTCATTGACTATGAATGGAGAAAGACCATGACCGACTATGCCGACCACATAGTGGCCGACTTGAATCTGGCCGACTGGGGCCGCAAGGAAATCCGCATCGCCGAGACCGAGATGCCCGGCCTGATGGCGATCCGCGAGGAATACGCGAAGAGCCAGCCGCTGAAGGGCGCGCGCATCACCGGCTCGCTGCACATGACCATCCAGACCGCCGTGCTGATCGAGACGCTGACCGCGCTCGGCGCCCAGGTGCGCTGGGCCTCGTGCAACATCTTCTCGACCCAGGACCATGCCGCCGCCGCGATCGCCAAGGACGGCATCGCCGTGTTCGCCGTCAAGGGCGAGTCGCTGACCGACTACTGGGACTACACCCACCGCATCTTCGAGTGGCCGGACGGCGGTTATTCCAACATGATCCTCGACGACGGCGGCGACGCCACGCTGCTGCTGCACCTCGGCGCCAAGGCCGAGAAGGACATTGGGGTTCTCGCGAAGCCGACCTCGGAAGAGGAAACCATCCTCTTCGCCGCGATCAAGGCCAAGCTCGCAACCGACAAGACCTGGTACTCGACCCGCCTCGCCCGGATCAAGGGCGTCACCGAGGAGACCACCACCGGCGTGCACCGCCTCTACCAGATGCACGAGCGCGGCGACCTGAAGATCCCGGCGATCAATGTCAATGACTCGGTCACCAAGTCGAAGTTCGACAACCTCTACGGCTGCCGCGAGTCGCTGGTGGACGGTATCAAGCGTGCCACCGACGTCATGGTTGCCGGCAAGATCGCTCTGGTGTGCGGCTACGGCGACGTGGGCAAGGGCTCGGCGCAGGCGCTGCGCGCGCTCTCGGCCCAGGTCTGGGTCACCGAGATCGACCCGATCTGCGCGCTGCAAGCCGCGATGGAAGGCTACCGCGTCGTCACCATGGACTACGCCGCCGACAAGGCCGACATCTTCGTCACCGCCACCGGCAACTTCCACGTGATCAACCACGACCACATGGCGCGCATGAAGGATCAGGCCATCGTCTGCAACATCGGCCACTTCGACAACGAGATCGACGTCGCCTCGATCGAGAAGTACCAGTGGGAGGAGATCAAGCCGCAGGTCGACCACGTGATCATGCCCTCGGGCAACCGCATCATCCTGCTGGCCAAGGGCCGCCTGGTGAACCTCGGCTGCGCGACCGGCCATCCAAGCTATGTGATGTCCTCGTCCTTCGCCAACCAGACCATCGCGCAGATCGAGCTGTTTACGCGCAATGCCGATTATCCGGTGGGCGTCTACACGCTGCCCAAGCACCTCGACGAGAAAGTGGCGCGGTTGCAGCTGCGCAAGCTCAACGCCCAGCTGACCGAACTGACCGACCAGCAGGCCGCCTACATCGGCGTGCCGAAGAACGGTCCGTACAAGTCGGAACACTATCGTTACTGACCGATCAGCCCGATGAGCATGAACTCGTTTCATGCCCGTACCGCCAGGCCGAAGCCCGGATCAGCGGCCCGGCCGGCCGCGGCGCGGCATGGCGGCGTCCGCCTCGACGCGCTGCTGGTCGAGCGCGGCCTGGCACCGTCGCGCACGGCGGCGCAGCGCCTGATCGAATCCGGCCGCGTGAAAGTCGGCGCCGGCGCGACGGCACTCCTGAAGCCTGCGCAGGTGCTCGACCCGCACGTCGGGCTGGTCGTCGTCCCGGCGGAAACCGCCGAATACGTCTCGCGCGGCGGCCTCAAGCTTTCCGGCGCGCTGCTGCAGACGGGCATCGATGTGCATGGCCGGGTCTGCCTCGACATCGGCCAATCGACCGGCGGCTTCACCGACTGCCTGCTGCAGCATGGGGCGACGCAGGTCGTCGGCATCGACGTCGGCCATGGCCAGCTGCATGCCGCCATCGCCGCCGATCCGCGCGTCGAATCCCATGAAGGCATCAACGCCAGAGACCTGCAAAACTCGGCGCTGGCGACACGGCACCCCGGACGGCAATTCGACCTGATCGTCGCCGACGTCTCCTTCATCTCGCTGACGCTGATCATTCCCCAGCTGCCGCCGCTGCTGACGAAATCAGGCGACCTCCTGCTGCTCGTCAAGCCGCAGTTCGAGGTCGGCCCGGAAAACGTCGGCAAGGGCGGCATCGTCACCGACGCGTCCCGCTACCCCGTCGTGCGCGACAGGCTCGCCGCCTGTTGCACCGCTCACCATCTCGCCGTCAGCGACTGGTTCGCCAGCCCGATCACGGGCGCGGACGGCAACCGCGAATTCTTCCTCCATGCCCGCCATGCAAACTGAAATCTCCTTCGAATTCTTCCCGCCGCAAACGACCGAAGGCGTCGCCAAGCTGCGCGCCGCCCGCGCCCGTCTTGCGGAGGTTGGCCCGACGTTCTTTTCCGTCACCTACGGCGCCGGCGGATCGACGCGCGAGTACACCCGCGACATCATCATGGAGATGATCGCCGAGGGCCATGCCGCCGCGCCGCACCTGTCGTGCATCGGCTCGACGCGCGCGGGCATCCGCAACATCCTGCACGACTATCGCGACCACGGCATCCGCCGCCTCGTGGCGCTGCGCGGCGACCTGCCCTCGGGCATGGCCGACACCGGCGAGTTCCGCTATGCCAACGAGCTGGTGGAATTCATCCGCGCCGAGACCGGCGACACTTTCCGCATCGAGGTCGCCGCCTATCCGGAGTGGCATCCGCAGGCCCGCAGCCCGCGCGAAGACCTGCTCAACTTCAAGAGGAAAGTCGCTGCCGGTGCCGACGCGGCGATCACGCAGTTCTTCTACAATGCCGACGCCTACGCCCACTTCGTGGACGAGGCGCGCGCGCTCGGCATCGACATTCCGATCGTCCCGGGCATCATGCCGATCGGCAGCTTCAGCAAGCTGGCCCGCTTCGCCGACGGTTGCGGCGCCGAAATACCGCGCTGGATGCGGCGCAAGTTCGAAAGCTATGGCGACGACGCCGAGTCGATCCGCGCCTTCGGCCTTGATGTCGTGACCGATCTGTGCCGGCGGCTGCTCGACCTCGGCGCGCCGGGCCTGCACTTCTACACGCTCAACCAGGCGGCACTGCCGCTGGAAATCGTACGCCGTCTCGGCGTCGCGCGCGCGCGGCTCTAAAGTCGGGTCTGACGGGACGGCATCAACCCTGCTCGACGCGGTTGCGGCCCAGATCCTTGGCGCGATACAGAGCCGCGTCGGCGCGCCCCAGCAGCGACGCGATGGTCGGCGCATCGGCACGGAATGCCGCGACGCCGAAGCTCGCGGTATAGAGGCACTCGGGGTCATCGAGCGGCGGCACGGCATCCTGCACCGCCAGCCGCATGCGTTCGGCCGCCCGCGCCGCCTCCTCGAGGTCGGTGCCGGGCATCAGGATCGCGAACTCCTCGCCGCCCCAGCGGCCGACCAGGTCGATGTTGCGGACCGAGTCCGACAGGATGCGGGCGAAGTGCTGCAGCACCTGGTCGCCGACGTGGTGGCCGAACCGGTCATTGATCGCCTTGAAACGGTCGATGTCGGTGAGCACCAGGGCCAGCGGGGTGTTGTAGCGCAGGGCGCGCTGCACTTCCTGCTCGGCGGCCTCGTCGAAGGCGCGACGGTTGGCGAGACCCGTCAGCGCATCGGTGCGCGCCAGCAGTTCGGCGTATTCCTTCTGGCGGCGCAAGGCCGTGTGCGCGGCATCGAGCGAGGCCAGCACGCCTCCCGCCATGCGCAGCGACAGCCAGCCGGCCAGCAGCATGCCGCCCGCCATGACGGCCAACGCGATCTGCAGCATCTCCCGCTTGCGCGCGCTCAGTTCGGCGCGCGAAATTTCGACGAGGATATAGCCGGTCACGGTCGGCCGGGCTTCCCTGCCGCCCGCGCCCCAGACATCATGTTCGCCGTTCAGCAGCAGCGCGGCCTGCTGGATCGGCATCTGCAGCGTCGTCACTTCGTCGCCGCTGTGGATCTGGAGGGTGTTGGCCAGCGGCATGGGATGCCGCGGCGCGATACCGGCACGCACGATGGCGTGCCCGTGACGGTCCATGACGTTCACCGAAACGATCGCCGGATCGACCTGGCGCGTCCCCTCGGCCAGCATGTTCAGGGTATCGCGGCTGCCGCTGAACAGGGCGTATTCGGACGCCGCGCCGATCTGGCGCACGATCGCGAGGCCGCGTTCCTCGAAACTGCGCTCGAGATCTTCCTGATAGTAGTTGAGGAAGATCACCTGGAGTGTCAGCACCATGAGGACCGCCGGCACGACGGCGCTCAGCAGCACCCGCCAGCGGCTGCCCAGACGCAGCGCCTTCATCGCCCACCCTCCAGCCGGCGCAGATCGGCCACCAGGGCAGCCTCGTCATCAATCAGGAATTGCAGAGATGTAGCCACGCGCGGGTTGACGGCGGCCGTGAATTCGCGCGGGCGCTGCAGCGTCGCCAGACCCTGTCCCGCCTGCCACTGGCGCAGCACTTCGACGGCCGTGCGGGCCACCTGGGCGGGCGTCGAATAGAGCGCCAGCAGGGCGCCCGCCTTCACATAGGCGGAGGAGAATGCCACCAGCGGTACGCGCGCACGGTAGGTGGCCAGCAGGATGTTCTGCAAGGTGTTGGCGTTGTAAATGGCCGGGTCGGGCAGTGCCAGCACGACATCCGCCTCGACCAGCACCTCGCGCAGCGATGGGTAGATGTCTTCGGGCGCGCGCACCTCGGGGCCCTTCACCAGCTGCAGGCCACGGCTGCGCGCTTCGCGTTCGAGCTGCGACAACAAGGGGCGGGTCTGGGCGCCGGGCACCACGCCGACCCGTACCCGATCCGGCAGGGCGCGCTTGATCAGCGCCAGTTGCCGACCGAGCGGCTGGTCGAGGACGACGGCACCGAAGGGCCGCCCGCTCGCGGCGGGGTGCGCCCGGCGCGCCTCGAAGACCGCCTGGGGCACCAGGATCGCCAGGACCGGAACCTGCGACCAGCCGGCATCCCTTGCCGCCAGCCGTTCCAGCGTGCCGTCCATGGCCGCGACGCCGACCGTGACGATCAGGTCGGGTTTTTCCCCCTTGCGTTCCCACAGGTATTGCCACGGCTCGCTGCGCAGGTCGGCGCTGCCGTCCATTCCCGCCCTCACCGCGGCGGCCGCTTCCTCGTAGGGTCCGCCCTGGTCGCTGAGCGCCACCCAGATGCGCGGCCCGGCCGTCGCATCTAATACCAAAGCCATATAGACCAGGCAGGCGAGGGAAAGACGGAGGAAGAGGCGGGCAGGCATGGCGGTCTAGAACTTGTAACGCATCTCGGCGTATAGCTGTCGCCCCGGCAAGGGCAGGTTGTACCAGAGCCGCGTGCTCGAATAATCGGCTGCGTCTTCATCAAGGAGGTTGCGTATCGATGCGGCGAACTCCCAATTGCTGCCGTGGTAATAGCGGACTGTGGTGTCAATCAGTGCATAGGAGCCCTGAGAGGCCCGCAAGTCTCCGGCAGGCAGCGGGCGGGGCCCAAACCAGTTCATCTGCAGGTTCCAGCTCCATTTCGGCCGGAAGGCCCAGTCGGCACGCAGATAGGCCTGCGTCCGGGGAATGGCTACATCGCGCAGCGGCGACGTCACTTCCTCGTTCTTCATGTGCGAAAGGTTGCCTGAGAGCCGCAGATTGCGAAGTGCCTGCCAGTCGGCATCGAGTTCAATGCCGCTGGTGACGAAACGGTCATGATTGGAAAACTGTCCGCTGACTGGCGGATTCGGCGCTATGACGTATCGCCGGTCGAATCGATACAGGCTGGCGCCCAGCTTGAGGTCTCGCGAGGCCCGCCAGGCGAATGACAACTCCAGGGTTTTCGATTGCTCTGGCAGCAGTGCTGGGTTGGGCGGATTGGCCGCCGTCGTAACGTAGCGCTCCAGATAGGAAGGCGCGCGAAACGCCTGGCCGTACATCAGCTTTGTCGTGAGTCGGTCCGTCGTCTGCCAGACCAGCGCCAGGCGCGGGTTGAAGGTGCCGCCGAAATCGGAGTAATGATCGTACCGGAGACCGGCGGTCAGCTCCCAGTCCCGAGCGAAGCTCCAGATGTCCTGCACGAAGAAGTAGCTGTTCTTGCGCTTGCGGGGAGCGATCGAAGTGGTGGGCACCACGGCGGTAGGAAGAAAAGTGTAGCTTTCCCCATTGTCGATGACCTTCGGCACGCCATCCAGCACTTGTGTGAACGCATACAGGTCGTGCTCGACGTAGCCGCCCCCGAAGCGCAGTGCGTGGTCACGCAAGCCTTTGTAGAGGGCGCTGATTTCGAAATTCAAGCGGCGCTCCGCGGAGCTTTCCTGCTTGAGGTCCGCATAGGCGGGGATACCCTCGAAATAGCCGTTGCCCGAGGAGTACTCCATGTCGCGGTAGCGAAATTCACCATTCAACGCCCAGTGCTCGGCAAATTCCGGAGCTTCATAGAGCAGGGCCAGACTGCTGAGGCTGTCGTTCGCGCGGGTTTGCGGATCCAGCACAGCCCCACCGGTCAGGCCGATGGCAACATTGTCGTGCCGGGAATGGTCGAACAGCATGCGCCAGCTTCCCCGCGCAACCGACATATGCCAGTCCTGGCTCTCGTAGCCGTAATCGGCCCGCCCGCTGGTGTTCCCGTACGCCCTGCGGATAAAGGGATTATGGCCATCGGTACTCGACAGATCGACCGCCAGGGCTATGTCGAATCCGTTCCATTGCGCGCCATGCTGCAACCATGCGGCACCTGTATCGAAGGTGCCGGCCCGCAGGCCGGCCTCGGACTCCCGGAGTCTTGCGGCCGTCTTGGTGATCACGTTGATCACACCGGCAGAGGCATCCGAACCGAACAACGCGGAACCGGGGCCGCGGACGATCTCGATCCGCTCGATCAGGTGAGCCGGCATCCCTTTCCAGAAGATACCGGGCGACCAGACCAGATCCTTGACAGGCGCGCCGTTGATCATCAGCAGGACATTGACGCCCGACGCGCCCCGCAAGGTGATCAGCGGCTTGGCGCCGAACAGGTTGCTCTTGACGTAGATCCCGGGCACGCTCTGCAGGATTTCCATGAGGTTGGTCGTGCCCGTGGCGCGAATGTCGTCGGCCGTGATGACGGAGACCACCGCCGAAGCCCGCGCGAGTGGCTGGGGCGTCTGCGCGGCGATGGTCACCGTCATGGTCATCAATTCCTCGGGGCTCGCGGCGAGCAGTCGCCGGATCTCCTCGTCGCCTTCATCCGCCCAGGCCAGCGAGCCGAACGCCAGCAGGGCCATCCCCCAGCAACAACTGCCGTGACGGCGGACAGGGGCGCATCGATGGTGCGAAATCATGAGGGGGTGATTCCATGGGGATTGTTTGGCGCATGTGCGGACGGTCGCTTGACGCAGTCATTCATGTTCTTGTTCGCGTTCAGCATATCACGACGCTAGGCAGGATGCATACTGGCGCCCGCTTTTCCGGCTCGGCAATGAGGCTGCCCGGTGGGCTGATCGACCAGGAAGGCTGACAAGGGCCGCCGCCTCTAATACCAAAGTCATATAGCTCAAGCAAGCGGGGGCAAGGCGGAGGCTGAGTCGCGGCACGATCAGAATTCGAAACGGAGGGTGGCGAAGGCGCGGCGCTCGAGCATGAATCCCGTACCTGTCTGATAAGCCGGCAAGCTGCCATTCGCCGCCTGCACGGCAAGCGCGGCCTCGGCACGGCTGCTACCGATACGGAATTGTTTCGCCAACCGCATATCAAGTTGGCGCCGGCTCGGCAAGCGATCCTCAGCCTTGTTCCACGTCATCGCACCAAGCGATTGATGGATCAGGCTGAAGTCGAAATCGTGGGGCAACTTCTGGAACCAGGCGATCGTGGTGGCATGCGTCGGCGGCATGGGCCTGTCAGCATTAGCCGCCCAATGGGTACGTTCGAAAGCCTGATTGACCCAGAGCTCTGTACCAGAGAAAGGTTTCCAGCGCAGCTGATATTCCAGGCCCCGGGTTTTGAATCCGTTCATGTTGCCGAATGTAATCACGGGTACGCTGGAACCCACCAACGGAGTACCTAATACCCCCTCGACAAACACAACAAGAGGGTTATTGGGATATACATAACCTGGAGCGCTGCCATGATTGTTGGTGACGATCAGATCGCGAACCTTTTCCGAGTAGGCGCGCACGTCAATCGTCATGTTCCATTGCCGGAAGTTGCCAAAGTAGCCAAGCTCCTGCGCTTCGAGTCGCTCCTCGGTAACTCGACCATCCGAATAAAACAACCTGAAAGGCAAATTGCTGCGAGCCATCATGGCTGCAATCCGGTTGCTTGTGCTGCTGGTTGCAAAAAGCGCGGCCCAGTTTTGCGGGTAAACACGAACATCGCTGGCCAGCTCGAACAGGGTCGGCATGCGCGAGGACTCGGTCAGACCTGCACGCAAAGTATGATCGGGCAGAACATGGAAATTCGCCATCAGGCGCGGGGAGAAATAATTTCCTTTGTCGCTATGGAAGCCAGCAAAACCGCCTGCATTGAGTACCCATTGCGGATGAAAGCGCCATTCCAGATTGCCGAAAAAACGCTCCTCATGGATAGAAACCGTATCGCCCGTTGCGTATAAAGGCCGGGAACGCGCATCCTCATATTTGTAACCGAAACCCCAAACAGCGCGCAGGTCGGACGTAAAGCCAAGAGTGTGCTGCAACTCAAGGTTCAGCCGGCGCCCAAGTCCGCTCGAACTCACCAGAATGCTGGGGTCGACTGCATGTACGAAAGAATCGTCGAAAGTCTCTTCGTCGTAACTGGCCGTCAGCCTGATCTCATTGGACTCGCTGAACTGCCGCTTCCACTGACCTTGCAGATAGGCATTTCTCCAACCGACTGTTCGTGCGGGATTGCCTT
>JAJZSW010000086.1 GCA_021849505.1 Pseudomonadota bacterium | reverse complement strand
CGCCATGAAGCCGCCTGACACCCTGCGCTTCGCCATGCGCGCCGCGCTGGGCTATCCGCTGCGCACCTTCCTGATGGTGCTGGCGATGAGCATCGGCGTCGCCGCCGTGGTGGTGCTCACGGCGCTGGGCGACGGTGCGCGCCGCTACGTGGTCAACGAGTTCTCCGCGCTCGGCAGCAGCCTCGTCATCGTCCTGCCCGGCCGCTCGGAGACCGGCGGCTTCAATCCGGTGAATGCGGTGACCAGCACGCCGCGCGACCTGACCGTCGAAGATGGCTTGGCCATCACGCGCGCCCCGGCCGTGCTGCGCACCGCGCCGATCACCATCGGCACCTCGGAGGCGGTCTTCAACGGCAAGTTGCGCGACGTCACCATCGTCGGCACCACCGCCGACTATCTGAAGCTGCGCCGCATGGATCTGGCGCAGGGCCGCTTCCTGCCGGCCGAGGATCCCAATGCCGGCGTTGCCGTGATCGGCGCGAAGATCCAGAGCGAGCTGTTTGGCACGGAATCCGCGATCGGCAAGGTACTCAGAATCGGCGACCGGCGCGTACGCATCATCGGCGTGCTCGGCAGCACCGGGCAGGGGCTCGGCATGAACGCCGACGAGGTGGTGATCCTGCCGGTGGCCGTGGCGCAGGCGATGTTCAACACCAACACGCTGTTCCGCATCCTCGTCGAGGCGAAGGACCGCGCGCTGATCGAGGCCGCCCGCACGCAGACGCTGGAGATCCTCAAGGCGCGCCACGACGGCGAGGAAGACGTCACCGTGATCACGCAGGACGCCGTGCTGGCCACCTTCGACCGCATCCTCGGCACGCTGACCTACGGCGTGGCGGGCATCGCCGCGATCAGTCTCGCTGTCGCCGGCATCCTCGTCATGAACGTGATGCTGGTCGCCGTGACGCAGCGCACCGGCGAGATCGGCCTGCTCAAGGCGCTGGGCGCGGAAGGGAATGCGATCCGCAACGCCTTCCTCGCCGAGGCGGCGCTGCTCTCGGCCGCCGGGGCCGTCACCGGCTACCTCCTCGGGCAGGGCGGCGCCTTCGCGCTGCGCGCTGCGCTGCCGGTGCTGCCGGCCTATCCGCCCGACTGGGCGGTGCTCGCCGCGCTCGGCACCGCGCTCGCCACCGGCCTGCTGTTCGGCGTCATGCCGGCAAACCGCGCCGCGCGGCTCGATCCGGTGCAGGCGCTGATGAAGCACTGATCCCGCGATGCGCACCGCCGACCTCTTCACGCTGGCAACCCGCTCGCTGACCGCGCACCGGCTGCGCAGCTTCCTGACGCTGCTGGGCATCGCCGTCGGCATCGCGGCGGTGATCCTGCTCACCAGCATCGGCGAGGGCGTGCACCGCTTCGTGCTCGCCGAGTTCACGCAGTTCGGCACCAACGTCATCGAGATCGCGCCGGGCAAGACGCGCGCCAGCGGCGGACCGGGCGGCCTGCAGACCACCGTGCGGCTGCTGACGCTCGAAGACGCCGAAGCCCTCGCGCGCGTGCCGGGCGTCGTCGCGGTGACGCCCAACGTCTGGGGCAACTCCGAGGTTGCCGCCAACGGCCGGCTGCGGCGCACCACGATCCAGGGCGTCGGGCCGGGGACGCTGAACATCATGAAGATGACGCTGCAAAGCGGCAGCTTCCTGCCGGATGAAAGCCTCGCGCAGGCGCGTCCGCTTGCCGTGCTCGGGCCGAAGCTCAAGCAGGAGCTGTTCGGCAGCGACAACGCGCTGGGGCAAAGAATCCGCATCGGCGGCATGCAGTTCCGCATCGTCGGCGTGGTCGCGCCCAAGGGCCAGTTCCTCGGCATGGACCTCGACGACACCGTGTTCATCCCCACCGCCCGCGCGCTCGAACTCTACAACCGCGAGGGACTGATGCGCATCCACCTGACCTACCGCGAAGGGCTGCAGGCCAACGACGTCGCCGCGGCGGTAAAGTCGGTGCTGGCGGGACGGCACGGCCGCGAGGATTTCACGCTGACGACGCAGGAGGACATGCTGCGCACCCTGTCGAAGATCCTCAACGTGCTGACGCTGGCGGTCGGCGCGCTCGGCGGCATCTCGCTGCTGGTCGGCGGCGTCGGCATCGTCACCATCATGACCATCGCCGTCACCGAGCGCACCAACGAGATCGGCCTGCTGAAGGCGCTCGGCGCCCGCGAGCGCACCATCCTCGGCATCTTCCTCGGCGAGGCGGTCGCGCTCTCCGCGCTCGGCGGCGTCCTCGGCCTCGCGCTCGGCATCGGCATCGCGCAGCTCGCGCACCTGCTGTTCCCCGCGCTGCCGGTGCAGACGCCGCTCTCCTTCGTCATCCTCGCCGAGGCGGTCGCGGTCCTTATCGGCCTCGCCGCCGGCGTGCTGCCGGCGCGCCGCGCCGCCATGCTGGACCCGGTCGAGGCCTTGCGCGCGGAGTAACGCCGCATTGCCGACCTCGGACATCCCACGCTCGCTCGACCGCTGGCGGCGAGAGGACGGCATGTAAGGCGTTCCACGCTAAACTCGCCGCCATGGGAACGATCGCGGTCATCTCGGATGTGCACGGCAACCTGGAAGCCCTCGAGGCCGTGCTGGCCAGAATCGACGCGCTGCAGGTGGATGCCATTTATTCGCTCGGCGATGTCGTCGGCTACGGGCCGGACCCGGAAGCCTGCCTGGCCCTGACTGCCGATCGTTGCCGGCTCCGCCTGATGGGGAACCACGAGTATGGCGTCCTGCATGCGGATCAATCGCTGACCGACTTCAATGCGCTGGCACAGGGATCGGTCGACTGGACGCGGGAGCGCCTGCGGCGGGCAGGATTGCTGGAAAGCATGGCCGGACTGAAGTCATCCCATCGGGAGGGTCCGCTGCTGTTCGTGCATGGTTCCGCCCGCAACAGCCTGGATGAATACATCCTCGAGTCGGATCGCCAGGGGTATTCGAATTTCGACCTGATCCTGACCTCGCTGGAGCGGGATTTCACCGATTTCCGCATCTGCTTCGTCGGCCACAACCACAAGCCCTTTCTGGCGACGCGCGAAGGTTTCCTGCATCCGCATGAAGGCTGCCATGAGTTCCAGGTGCCGGAGGACGAGACGCTGTATGTCAGCGTCGGTTCCGTGGGGCAGCCCAGGGATCGCGATCCGCGCGCCTGTTTCGTGACCTTCGACGGCTCGACGCTCGCCTATCACCGCGTGGACTATCCGTTCGAAATTACCGCCGGGAAAATCGGCGCCCATGGCCTGCCGGCCATCCTCGCGGACCGCCTCGCCGTCGGCCGCTAGACAGGTGAACGCCCCGACTGCCATCGACAGCTTCATCCAGGGTGCATCCCGGCTCCCCGTGATGCCGAAGGCGACGGTGCGACTCCTCGAGCTGCTGGAATCCCCGGACTGCACCGCCCGGGAACTCGCGGAAGTCATCGAGACCGAACCGGCACTCGCCGTGCGGCTCCTCAAGCTCGCCAATTCACCCTTCTACGGGCAGCGCGGGCGGATCGCCTCGGTCGCCAGGGCGGTCGTCGTGCTGGGGGCCAAAACCATTCGCAGCCTCGCCATGGCCGTGTGGACCCATACCCTGAAAGCCCAGATGCGCAGTGCCGACGAAATGAGGCTGATGCTGCCGCTGCTCCAGCATGGCCTGGCGACCGGGGTGACAGCACAGCTGCTCGTCGAAAAGACCAACCGCGCGCTGGCCGATGATGCATTCATGGCCGGCCTGCTGCATGACATCGGACGCGTCGCGCTGGTCGCGCAGCTCGGTACGCGCTACCAGGGATATATTCTCGAGCCGGCCCTGCGGGATCGCGTGCCCTTGCACGCAATGGAGGCGACCGTCCTCGGCTTCGACCACCGTGCGCTGGGTGCACGGCTGATGGCCGCCTGGGGGCTGCCCGGTTTTCTGGCCACCGTTGCCGAACGGCATCACGATGCGGGACTGGTGCCGGACAAGCAGGATGTCGTGGCGGCGGTGGCGCTGGCCGATGCCTGTGCGACCGCCCTCGGCTTCAATCTCGCCGCGGAGATTCACCGCCCGTCGCAGGACGGGATCGCAGCCTTTTACGGTCTCGGGGACGAACTGGTCATGAACGAGTTTCTCGAGAGTTGTACCGACTGGATCAGGATGTTCAACGACGCGCTGGACGGACCCTAGCAGGCATCGCAGGTAAGTGCGCTTAATCCCCGTTCGCCCCGCGCCGACCTTGCGCGGAGTCAAAAGCAGTGCCGGCAAACTGAAACTCGGTGCTGGCGAGACGGCACCGGCTGACCCGCTACGCCGTCCCAACAGCGGCAGCCGGCCAGGGCAGGCCAGGAAAGCCGGCGTTCAGTGGATTGCCAGTTCGCGCATGCGAAACCATCCCGCGATACTGCGTCGTTTGGCATGGGACAGGAGCACTTCGTGCGGAAACGACTCGCTCAGGAAGATGATCATCGTGCCGAAGGTCGGGAGTACCGTCGCGATGACGGTCTCCCCGGCGGGATCGAATAACACCAGTTCGCCGCCATCGCCGGCCTGCCAGTCTTCATTCAGATACAGCACGGTGGACAGAATGCGGTTCCTGTTGCCATCCAGCACATCCGAGTGCTTGGCGTAACCCGCGCCCGCCCCGTAAATGGCGTAGTGGCATTCGAAATCGAACAGCCCCATGAACAATGCCTCGTTCAGCCCGAAGCGCAGCGCTTCCATCCAGTCGAGATAGGCATGGTCGGTGCTGTCCGTAGCGTCCAGCCAACTGATCACATCGCCGCGCACCGCCTGGATGTGTTTCCTTGCCGGCCCCCGGCCAATTCCGGCGGCCTGAAACCTTTCATGGCCATCGTCCTGGCAACGCGCCAACAGCAGCGACGCCAGATTCGCCAGCAAGGGTTGATCCAGAACGATGTAGCCGGTGCTTGCCAACTGTTCGGCAATCTCTTGAATATTCATCACGGGAACCCGGCAACGCCCCACGCCTGTCGGCATGCGGGGCGGGAGATTCAGGACTTGGCGTTTTCCGACTTGTCGGTTCGGGACGGGATTTGAAAACCGCCCGCCGGTGGCGCGGGCTTCTTCGCCTGCTTGGGCTTTTTGGTTTCCTTGTTGCTGCGTAACTGACCTTTGGCCATGCTCATCTCCTTCCCGGAAACCGGGTCACTGATCATAGGCTGTAAATCGCCTGGCAGGGAGTGTTGGTGACCGTGGCCGATATGGGGCGGTCAGTGTGCTTCGTCCCAGTTGGGGCCGTCGCCGACTTCGGCGAGCAGCGGCACGGCGAGCCTGGCGACGCCGGCCATCAGCGGCGGCAGATGGTGTTTGACGATCTCCAGTTCGCTGTCGGGCACTTCGAGCACCAGTTCGTCATGCACCTGCAGGATCAGCCGGGCGCGCAGCTTTTCCTTGTCCAGCCAGCCCTGCACGGCGATCATCGCCAGCTTGATCAGGTCGGCGGCGGTGCCCTGCATCGGCGCGTTGATCGCGGCCCGTTCGGCGCCCTGGCGGCGGCCCACGTTGGACGAGCGGATGTCGGGCAGCCAGAGGCGGCGGCCGAAGACGGTCTCGACGTAGCCGCGTTCCTTCGCTTGGGCGCGCGTCTCTTCCATGTAGCGCGCGACGCCGGGATAGCGGGCGAAGTAGCGGTCCATGTAGGTTTGCGCGGAGGAGCGGTCGACGTCGATCTGCTTCGCCAGCCCGAATGCCGACATGCCGTAGATCAGGCCGAAGTTGATCGCCTTGGCGGCGCGGCGCTGTTCGTTCGTGACTTCGAGCGGCGTGATGCCGAACACCTCGGCGGCGGTGGCGCGATGCACGTCATCGCCGCGCGCGAAGGCGTCGAGCAGCCCCGGGTCGCCGGAGAGGTGCGCCATGATGCGCAGCTCGATCTGCGAATAGTCGGCGCTGACGAGACGGCACCCGGCTGGCGCGACGAAGGCGGCGCGGATGCGGCGGCCTTCCGGCGTGCGGATCGGAATGTTCTGCAGGTTCGGGTCGCTGGAGGCAAGCCGCCCGGTGACGGCGACGGCCTGCGAGAAACTCGTATGCACGCGGCCGGTGTGCGGGTTGACCATCTTCGGCAGCTTGTCGGTGTAGGTGCCCTTCAGCTTGGCGAGCGTGCGGTGTTCGAGCAGGCACTTGGGCAGCGGGTAGTCCTCGGCCAGCTTGACCAGCACTTCCTCGTCGGTCGAGGGCGTGCCCGAGGCGGTCTTCTTCACCACCGGCAGCCCGTGTTTGGTGAAGAGTATTTCGGCGAGCTGCTTCGGCGAGTTGAGGTTGAAGGGCTGGCCGGCGAGCGCGTGCGCCGCCGCTTCGATTTCCATCAGCCGGCGGCCGAGCGCGTCGCTCTGCTGGGCGAGCGACTGGGTGTCGATGAGCACGCCGGCGCGTTCCATGCGATACAGGATCTCGGCAACCGGCAGTTCGATGTCGCGGTAGAGGCGTTCGAGCTTGTCTTCGGCAGAAAGGCGCGCCGCGAGCGCCTGATGCACGCGCAGCGTGACGTCGGCGTCCTCGGCGGCGTATTGCGCGGCGCGCTCGATGTCGACCTGGCTGAACGAAATGCGGTTGACGCCCTTGCCGGTGACGTCGTCGTAGCTGATCGTCGCGAGGCCGCAGTGGCGCTCGGCCAGCGAACCGAGTTCATGCGACTGGTCGGATTCCAGCACATAGGATTCGAGCAGCGTGTCGTCGACAATGCCGCGCAGTTCGATGCCGTGGTTGGCGAACACATGGCGGTCGTACTTGAGATGCTGGCCGACCTTGTGGTGCGAAGCGGATTCGAGCCAGGGCTTGAGCTTGTCCAGCGTGTCGTGCAAGGGCAACTGATCGGGGACGCCCGCATAGTGGTGGTCGAGCGGCAGGTAGGCCGCCCGGCCCGGCTCGATACAGAACGACAGGCCGACCAGCCGGGCTTGCATCGGATCGAGCGCGGTGGTTTCGGTGTCGAGGGCCACGAGTATGCCGGCGTTCAGGCGTTGCAGCCAGTCGTCGAGCTGCGCCGCCGTGAGGATGCATTCATAGCCCGAACGATCCGTGTCGGCGGTGTCGAAAGTCGGCGCTGGCGGGACGGCACTCGCTGCCGATTTCCTCGGCCGGGCCGGTGCTTTCTCCGGGGCTTCGCCATTCAGTTCGCGCAGCCAGGTCTTGAAGTCGAGGTCGGCGTAGAGCGCCTTGAGCCTGTCGGCGTCGGGCGCGGCGGGCGCGAGTTCGATGGGGCCGAGGTCGAGGTCGCAGGCGACGGTGACGAGCTTCCTGCCGAGCGGCAGGAAGTCGAGATGTTTCCTGAGGTTCTCGCCGACCACGCCGCCGATCTCGCCGGCGTGGGCGACGATTTCGTCCAGCGAGCCGTATTGGTCCAGCCACTTCACGGCGGTCTTGGGGCCGACCTTGGCGACGCCGGGCACATTGTCGACCGCGTCGCCGATGAGCGTCAAATAGTCGACGATGCGTTCCGGCGGCACGCCGAACTTGGCCGCCACGCCGGCCGGATCGAGCGTTTCCTCGCTCATCGTGTTCACGAGCGTGACGTGCTTGTTCACGAGCTGGGCGAGGTCCTTGTCGCCGGTGGAGATCACGCAGTCCTCGCCGCGCGCCGTGGCCTGCGCGGCCAGTGTGCCGATCACGTCGTCGGCTTCGACGCCCTCGATGCACAAGAGCGGCCAGCCGAGCGCGCGGATCGCCGCGTGCAGCGGCTCGATCTGCGCGGCGAGGTCGTCGGGCATCGGCGGGCGGTGCGCC
The DNA here is from genome assembly GCA_021849505.1 of Pseudomonadota bacterium. Taxonomy (GTDB): domain Bacteria; phylum Pseudomonadota; class Gammaproteobacteria; order Burkholderiales; family Rhodocyclaceae; genus Sulfuricystis. The sequence goes on along the minus strand of JAJZSW010000086.1, from coordinate 1,902 downwards.
TTGTAGTCGGGGTACCAGTCGTCGCGGAAGGTCTTGCCCTTGGCGTCGAAGACGACCGCGCGCCGCGCCGCGGCCGGATAGTCGGCGACCAGCCGGCGCAGCATCGCCAGCACGCCCTTGATCGCGCCGGTGGGCAGGTTGGCATGATTGCGCAGGTCGGGCAGCGCGTGAAAAGCGCGGTATAAATAGGAAGACCCGTCGACAAGAAGCAGCATGAGGAGAGCAGAGAAATGAGCGCGAAGGACAAGTTGCCGAAAATCGCCGATCCCCGGCTGGCGGCGCCCGCATACTCGGCGCGCGAGGCCTGGCGGGTGTTCGGGATTATGTCAGAGTTCGTCGAGGCGACCGAGCGGCTGGCCGGCGTGCGGCCGGCGGTATCGATCTTCGGCAGCGCCCGCATCAAGCCTGCTTCGCCCTATTACCAGCTGACCGAGCGCATCGCGCGCCTGCTCTCGGACGCGGGTTTCTCGGTGATCTCCGGCGGAGGCCCGGGCGTGATGGAAGCGGCCAACAAGGGTGCCTTCGCCGGCAAGAGCCCCAGCATCGGTCTCAACATCCAGCTGCCGATGGAGCAGAAGTCGAATCCCTACCAGGACATCTCGCAGAGCTTCCGCCATTTCTTCGCGCGCAAGTACATGTTCGTGCGCTTCGCCAGCGCCTACGTCGTGATGCCCGGCGGCTTCGGCACGCTCGACGAGCTGCTCGAGGCGCTGACGCTGATCCAGACCGCGAAGACCCCGCGCATGCCGGTCATCCTCGTCGGCAACGGCTTCTGGAATGGCCTGGTCGACTGGTTCCGCGACCGGCTGGTGAGCGAAGGCATGATCAACCCCGAGGACATCGACCTGGTCCAGATCATCGAGGAGCCGGAGGCCATCGTCGCGGCGATCTTCAGGCACTACGAGACGCGCGGTTTCGAGCGCATCCCGGCGGAGCACGACCTGCTGCTGAATTTGTAGCTAGAATCACGCCATCCCATCCGGAAAACTCCCATGCGCTGCCATCTGCTTCGACTTCTACCCATACTCTGCTGTAGCGCCTTTGCCCTGACGGCTGCCGCGCAGCAGCGCCCCGCCGACCTGCAGCCGCTGCCCGAGCCGCCGCCCCCGCCGCCGGGGCTGGCCGACCAGGCGCTCGAGCCGCAGGTCACGATCCGCAAGCAGGGCGAGGACAAGGTCGAGGAGTACCGGATGAACGGCCGCCTCTACATGATCAAGGTGACGCCGCCGCACGGCACGCCGTACTACCTGGTCGATCGCAAGGGCACCGGCAGCTTCCTGCAGGAGGACACGGCCGTCGGCGACAAGGGCATCTCCGTGCCGATGTGGGTGATCCATACCTTCTGATGCGCTAGCCCGACCATGCAAGCGCGTCGCCTGCCCGCCGCCCGCGGTGCCTTCTGGCTGTTCGAGGGTGTCCGGCTGTTCCGCAGCAATCCGCCGCTGATCACCGCACTGACCATCGTCTATCTGCTCGTCGTGCAGGTTTTCGCGGTCGTGATGCCGGGCATCGGTCCGATCCTGCTGCCCCTGCTGCTGCCGGTGATGACGCTGATCGTCGCCAACGGCTGCCGGCTGGTCGATCTGAATCGCCGTCCCGACAAGGCCGGCCTGCTGCACGGGGTGGCCGGCAATTTCCCGGCCATGCTCCGGCTGGGCGGCCTGCAGCTGCTCGGTGCCCTGCTGGTGATCCTGCTCGGCATGCTGCTCAACGACGGCAGCGATCCCCTCTCCGCGCCGCTGACGCTGCCCGAGACACCCAACATGGGCGAGGGCCAGGGCCAGGGCGCGCCCGCCGACGGGACGGCTGCCGAAGCCGCCGCGCAGGCCGCCCTGCTGGGCAGGATGATGGAGGTGCTGCTGCTGGCCGCGCCGCTGATCGTCGCCTTCTGGTTCGCGCCTT
>JAJZSW010000014.1 GCA_021849505.1 Pseudomonadota bacterium | reverse complement strand
GCCGTTCTGGAAGCCGGTGATGCCGCCGCCGGCGGTATAGAAGTCAGCTGCGGACTTGGTCTTGCCGGCCGCCCACTTGGTGATGTACATGGTGGCGCCGACGAAGATGGCAAACATCGCAATCGCCGTCCAGTTGGTGGCCTGCTTGGCCGTCTGGCCGAGATCGGCACCGGCGGCAATCGCCATGCCGGCCGCGCCGGCCAGCAGCACGGCTGCGGCAGCATAGAGGAACTTGAGTCCCGAATTCATTGCTGGGCCTCCTTGATGATGGTTTCGGCCTCGGCATCAAACTCGCTATTGGCGCGACGCACGTAGATCCAGGTGAGGACAATGGTGAACACGATCACACCGACGCCCATGGGAATGCCGATCGACGTGACCATGCCCTGGCTGAGCTTGGTCGCCAGGAAGGGCTTGTCGAAGGCGATCAGCAGGATATAGCCGTAGTAGGCGATGATCATCAAAATGCTCATCACGATCGAGTACTTGTTGCGCTTGCTGACAAATTGCTGGAACTTCGGATTGGCCCGAATCCGCTCGTAGGTTTCTTGTGCCATCTGATCCCCTCTAAACGAGTTTGCGTAACGGCAAAATTGCCGCAGCGGGGACTCTATGCAAGCTCGACTTACCGTCCACTTACCGAGGCGTGCGTTTGTAAGTTTTGCGCAAGAATTCTCTCGAAAGCTGCAGAAGTTCCGGATTCAGGCGAACGGCAGGTCGACGCGGACACTCAGTCCGCCGCCGGGCGTATCGAGCAAGCTGATCTGGCCGTGATGCAGTTCGACAATCTCCCTGACGATAGCGAGCCCAAGCCCGCTGCCCGGAATGTCTGCGCCGGCGAGACGGCGGAAGCGCTCGAACACCTGTTCCCGCCCCTCTGGCGGAATGCCCGGGCCGTTATCGATCACCCACAGCGACGCCCGATCCAGCCCCATCCTCACTTCGACATCGACACGGCTGCCCGTGCCCGCATAGCGCAGGGCATTGTCGATCAGATTGCCCAGCAGGATGCGCAGCCCCTCTTCGTCGGCCGCGATCGCGCCGTCATCGCAATGCCCCAGGCCAAAATCGATGCCACGGGATTCCGCCAGGTGCGAAAACTCGATCACCAACTGGCGTGCCAGTTGTGCGGGCTGGCAGGGGTACAGTATCTGGGCAGGCATCGCGGCAGCATCGAAGCGGGCTAGCTGGAGCAACTGCTCGACGAGATGGGTGGCACGATCCACGCCGGCGCGCAGCGCCGCCAGCGCCAGTTGTCGGTCTGCCATGGTCGTGCTGGCGGCCATGACTTGTGCCTGCAACTTGATGGCTGTCAATGGCGTGCGCATTTCATGGGCGGCATCAGCGATAAAACTGCGTTGCTTGCTGAGCAAGCGGTCGAAGCGGGCGAGCAGATCATTGATCGAATCAACCAGTGGCGCAATCTCGACCGGGTACTCTTCCACAGGCAGGGACTGCAACTGGGCAGGGGCCTGGGCAAGAATCTGTCGGCGCAAGGCGTCGAGCGGCACCAGTGCTTCGCCGACCGCTCCCGACATCAGGACACCCAGCAACAGCACCAGCAACAATAATGGAATCCACAACCACAAGCGGACTTCCTTGAACATCAGACTCCGATTGGCAGCGGTGTTGGCGACCTGGACGATACGCTCGCCCTCCATGACAGTGAACACATGCCACTCCTCGCCCAGCCATTCGATCAGGTGGTGGCCAGTGGGCTGCAGGGGGAGTCTGATTTCAGGCCGGGTACTGAAGCGCAGGCTGCCATCCCGATTCCAGACCTGACTCAGATATTGGCCCGCCTGGTCGGCGACGGGACTGGGATCCACTTCGTGCTGAAGGATCGTGTAAGCGGCCTGATCGAGAGCAAAGTCGCGCAAGCGGTTAAAGCCGTCCCAGGCGAGTTGGTAGGCAATCAGGCCGACGAAGATGCTGGAGACGGCCAGCGCAAGCGTCAGCCACAGAAACAGGCGAATGCGTATCGAGTTCAAGAAGGCTCGACGATCTTGAAACCGACTCCGCGCACATTGCGCACCCACTTGCCCCCGAGTTTACGACGTAGACGGTGGAGCAGCACTTCGACGGCATTGCTCGATACCTCTTCTTCCCAGCCATACAGCCGCTCTTCGATATCGCGCACCGAGATGACCGCGCCAGGGTTTTCCATCAACGCCGCAAGCAGGGCAAACTCACGTGATGTCAGCGCGATGTCCTGACCATCGTAGGTCACGGTATGGTTGAGCGGGCTGACACAGAGCTTGCCAAGACGCAGTTCGGAATGGCTGCGTCCCTGTCCTCGGCGCAGCAGCGCATGTACACGAGCCACCAGTTCCTCTAGGTCGAAGGGTTTGACCAGATAATCGTCGGCGCCGCGATTCAGGCCGTCGATGCGGTCGGGCAGGGCATCGCGCGCCGTAATTACGAGGACAGGAATCTTGTAACCCATGCGGCGCAACTTGTCGAGCAGGGACAGCCCGTCCAGCATGGGCAAACCAAGATCAAGCAGCAATAGCGAATAGCTGCCGACCTTCAAGGCATGCATGGCCTCTCGGCCATCGCGTACCCAGTCGATCGTGAAGCCTGCCAAACGCAAACCTTGGGCGACTGCGTCGCCTACCAGGGGGTCATCTTCGGCAAGCAGAATTTTCATGGCGACGCCATCTTACCGCGCGCTACTGACCTTGAAGCAGGTCGCACCCGGGAGGGGCGTTTGTCAGATTGGTTTTGACGGCGGCGAGGACAGCCACTATAATTGGGGGCTCTTTGCAGTCAGGCAGTTCGCCACGAATTTCCTGGCCAGGTAGCTCAGTTGGTAGAGCAGCGGACTGAAAATCCGCGTGTCGACGGTTCGATTCCGCCCCTGGCCACCAGTTACAGCAAGGCCCCGTCTGGATTTTCACCGGTCGGGGTCTTTCTCATTGGAGAAGAACCGGCATTGCCCTTGGGTCTGAGGGCATTGTCTCTATCGGAAGGAGTAGGGAGGCGCATGCATACAGCTTCAATCCTTGAATACCTGAAGAGGCACGGGCAGCTTCTGGATCACGAAATTGCCGCGGCGACCGGGATCTCCTTGAAAAACGTGCGCGCTTCACTCGCCGACCTGTCGGTACGTGGCGAGATTTCCCGCTGCAACGTGACCCGGTACAACGCCGGCCAGCCGGTTGAATCCATTCAGTGCCGCATCTCTGGTTATGTACCGCCGGCCGCGCCGGGGCGGAAGCCTGGACAATAATCCGCCATGGCTGCCGAAACCGCGTATTGCTACCACTGCGGAAAACATCATCCCATCGAGGAGATGCGCCAGATCGCCACCAAGACCGGCAAGCGCTGGCGCTGCATCAAGAGCATCGAAGCCACGAAGGTGAATCGGGAAACCCGTGACGCTTTCGGCAAGAAGGTCACCGAAATCAACCGCGCTGAGAGCCAGAGCAGGGCAAGGATTACCCTTAACGCCGGGAAGTCCTCCAGTTCGACCTAGCCGGGAACAGTCGATCCCGTTGATGGGTGAGAAGCGTGGGGAGCGTCCCCGGCCATAAGGCATCCCCAGCGGCTCTGCGCGCGATGGCCCGTTTTCCATGGTGCGTCCCGATGCCGAAAAGAGGAAAACTTGATCTGGCCGGGTTGAACCTTCCGCACGGATCGTCTCTAATATCAAGATATTGCATTCGCAGACAGGCACCGTGCAGGTATTCACTCTCGGCATCAATCACCATACGGCCCCGCTCGACATTCGCGAGCAGGTGGCGTTCGACCCGAAGCGGCTGACGCAGGCGCTGCACGATCTGCTGCGCGGCCGGCCGGTGCGCGAGGCGGCGATCCTGTCGACCTGCAACCGCATGGAACTGTATTGCGCTACCGAGGAGCCTGCTGCGGCGATCGATTGGCTGGCCGAGTATCACGCGCTGCCGGCGCGCCGCATCGAGCCCTACCTCTATCGCCATCCGCAGAAGGATGCGGTGCGCCACATGTTCCGCGTCGCTTCCGGCCTCGACTCGATGGTGCTCGGCGAGCCACAGATCCTCGGCCAGATGAAGCAGGCGGCGCGTGCCGCCGAAGAGGCCGGCACCCTCGGCACGCTGCTCAACAAGCTGTTCCAGCGCACCTTCGCGGTGGCGAAGGAAGTGCGCTCGACCACGGCCATCGGTGCCAACATCGTCTCGATGGCCGCCGCCGCCGTGCATCTTTCGGAACGCATCTTCGAACGGCTCGACGAGCAGCGTGTGCTGTTCATCGGCGCGGGCGAGATGATCGAGCTCTGCGCGGCGCACTTCGCCGGCGCGAAGCCGAAGCGTCTGTCGATCGCCAACCGCACCCCCGAGCGCGCCCGCCCGATCGCCGACCGTTTCAGCGGCGACGTGCTGCGCCTCGAAGAAGTCAGCGAGAAGCTTGCCGATTACGACATCGTCGTCTCCTGCACCGCGAGCACGCTGCCGATCATCGGTCTCGGCATGGTCGAGCGCGCCTTGAAGGCAAGAAGGCATCGCCCGATGGTGATGGTGGATCTCGCCCTGCCGCGCGACATCGAGGCCGAAGTCGGCGCGCTCGACGACGTGTTCCTCTACACGCTCGACGACCTCGGCCAGATCGTCGAATCCGGCCAGGAATCGCGCCAGGCGGCGATCGTCGAGGCCGAGGAGATCATCACGCACCGCGTCGACGATTTCATCCACTGGATGGAAGCGCGCGAGACGGTGCCGACCATCCGCGCCCTGCGCGATGCGGGCGAGCGCGCGCGCCGCCACGAGGTCGAGCATGCGCTCAAGCTGCTGCAGCGGGGCGACGACCCGACGCAGGTCCTTGAAGCACTCTCAAAAGGCTTGACCAACAAGCTGCTGCATCCGCCGACCGAGGCGCTCAATCTTGCCGAAGGCCATGAACGCGGCGAGGTCGCCGAGTTGATCTCGCGCATCTGGCGTCTGCATCCCGAGAAGTAGCTGATGAAGTCCAGTATCCGCCAGCGCCTCGAGCAGCTGGCTGACCGCCTTGCCGAACTCGATGCCCTGTTGGGGCAGGAGGAGGCGATCCGCGACATGGAGGCCTTCCGTCGCCTCAATCGCGAGCGCGCCGACATTGCCGCAGTCGTCGACCTGTTTGCGGCCTATCGCCGGGCCGAGTCGGATCTCGCGACCGCCGCGGCAATGGAAGGCGACGCCGACATGCGCGCGTTTGCCCAGGAGGAAACGCAGGCCGCGCAGGCGACGATGGCCCGGCTCGAGGACGAGTTGCAGCGCGCGCTGCTGCCGCGCGATCCGAACGACGACAAGAACATCTTCCTCGAGATCCGCGCCGGCACGGGCGGGGAGGAGTCGGCGCTGTTCGCCGGCGACCTGTTCCGCATGTACGCGCGCTACGCCGAGCGGCAGCGCTGGAAGGTCGAGGTGGTGTCGAAGAACGAATCCGACCTCGGCGGCTATCGCGAGATCATCGCGCGCATCGAGGGCAGCGGCGCCTATTCGAAGCTCAAGTTCGAGTCGGGCGGCCATCGCGTGCAGCGCGTGCCGGAAACCGAGGCGCAGGGCCGCATCCACACCTCGGCCTGCACGGTGGCCGTGCTGCCCGAGGCCGACCAGCTCGGCGCCATCGACATCAATCCCGCCGACCTGCGCATCGATACCTTCCGCGCCAGCGGCGCGGGGGGGCAGCACATCAACAAGACCGATTCGGCGGTACGCATCACGCACCTGCCGAGCGGGCTCGTCGTCGAATGCCAGGATGACCGCTCGCAGCACCGCAACAAGGCTCAGGCGCTGAGCGTCCTCGCCGCGCGGCTGGCGGACATGCAGTTGCGCGCGCAGCAACTGCAGATCGCCAGCACGCGCAAGTCGCTGATCGGCAGCGGCGACCGCTCGGAGCGCATCCGCACCTATAACTTCCCGCAGGGACGCGTCACCGATCACCGCATCAACCTGACGCTCTACAAGATCGACGCGATCATGGACGGCGACCTCGACGATCTGCTCGCCGGACTGAACGCCGAGCATCAGGCTGAGCAACTTGCGGCGCTGGCCGGCGAGGAATGACCACGATCGCGGCGCTGCTGGCCGAGGCGCGCCGGCGCATACCTGCAAGCGAGGCGCGGCTGTTGCTCGGGCATGTGCTCGGCAGGAACGCGGCCTGGCTGGAGGCGCATCGCGACGATGAGGTTGCTGCCGATAGCGATTACACCGCGTTGGTGGCACGGCGCGAGGCTGGCGAGCCGATTGCTTACCTGATCGGCGTGCGCGAGTTCTATGGACGCGATTTTGTCGTGTCGCCGGATGTGCTGATCCCGCGTCCCGAAACCGAGTTGCTGGTCGATGTTGCCAAGACGAAAGTCGGCGCTGGCAGGACGGCACGGGTTCTGGATCTGGGCACCGGCAGCGGCTGCCTGGCTGTTACGCTGGCGCTCGAACTGCCGCAGGCGCGGGTGACGGCCGTCGATGTGTCGCCGGCGGCGCTCGGGGTCGCACGCGGCAATGCGCAGCGGTTCGGTGCGCAGGTCGAATTTGTCGAAAGCGACTGGTTCGCCGCGCTGCCGCCGCAACGCTTCGAACTGATCCTGGCGAATCCGCCCTATGTCGCGGCGGGCGATCCGCATCTGGCGCAAGGCGACCTGCGCTTCGAACCCGCCGATGCACTGACCGATCACGCAGACGGTCTCATGGGGATCCGCCTGATCGTGGCGCAAGCCCACGACTGGCTGGCGGAAGGGGGCTGGCTGTTCCTTGAACACGGCTACGATCAGGACACCGCGGTGCAAGCCCTGCTCGCCGCGGCGGGTTTCAGCCAGATCGAGCAGCACCGCGACCTGGCGGGCATCCTGCGGGCAACGGGGGGCCGCGGGCCTGGGGCGGAAGCTATTGTATTTCCCGCAAATAATCAATAAAATCGCGCCCTTTTCATCTCTCACCGAATCCAGAGGTCCTGCATGGTCGTCATCCGTCTTGCCCGCAGCGGCGCCAAGAAGCGCCCCTTCTTCAACATGGTCGTCACCGACTCGCGCAATCGCCGCGACGGTCGTTTCGTCGAGCGTGTCGGCTTTTACAATCCCAAGGCCGCCGCCAACGAAAAGGCGCTGACGATCGACACCGAGCGTCTGGCCTACTGGCAGGGCAAGGGCGCCCAGCTGTCGCCGACCGCCGCGCGTCTGGTGAAGCAGGCTGCCGTTGCGAAGGCCGCCTAAGCACCGATGATCGTCCTGGGGCGGATCACTGCCCCATACGGGGTGAAAGGCTGGGTGCGGCTGCACCCCTTCGGCGACGAGCCTGAGCGCTGGCGCGACATCAGGCACTGGTGGCTGGGCCGCGACGATCAGGATTTTTCCGGCTGGAAATCCTGGCCTTTGCAGATGATGCGACAACAGGGCAACGGCTGGGTGGTGAAGCTGACCGGAATCGAGGGTCGCGACGCCGCCGAGCAGCTGGTCGGACAGTTCGTCGGCGCACCGCGCAACGCGCTGCCGGCGACGGAGCAGGATGAGTTCTACTGGGCCGACCTGGTCGGCCTGACAGTGGTGAATGAACAGCAGGAAACGCTGGGACGCGTGACCGAACTGATCGAGTCGGGTGCCCATGCAGTGGCGGTCGTGCAGGAAGGCGAAGGCAAAGAGGCGACTCAACGGTTGTTGCCCTTTGTCAGCCAGGTGGTGATGGAAGTGGATGTGCCGGCCGGCGTGATGCGCGTCGCCTGGAACAAAGACTGGTGATGAGAGACTGGTAGGCGCCGGGATGCTGCGCTTCGACGTTATCACCCTGTTCCCGGAGATGTTCGCGGCGGTAACGGAATGCGGCATCAGCCGCCGCGCGCTGGAGCGCGGTTTGTGGCGGCTGGAGTGCTGGAATCCGCGGCAGTGGGCCGAGAATGCCTACGGTTCGGTCGATGACCGGCCCTTCGGCGGCGGCCCCGGCATGGTGATGCAGGCGCGGCCGCTGGAAGCTGCGATCGGCGCGGCGAAGGAGGCACGGGGTGGTGCAGGTCGAGTGATCTACCTCTCGCCGCAAGGCCAGCCGCTCGGACACGCGAAGGTGGCGGAGCTGGCGGCGGGTGATGGAGCGATCCTGCTCTGCGGCCGCTACGAAGGCATCGACGAGCGCGTCATCGCGCGTTGCGTCGATCAGGAAGTGTCGCTGGGCGACTTCGTGTTGTCCGGCGGGGAGATTGCGGCGCTGGCGTTGATCGACGCCTGTGTGCGGCAGCTGCCGGGGGCATTGAACGACGAGGCCTCGGCGGCGGAAGATTCATTCGTCGAAGGTTTGCTTGATTGTCCGCATTACACGCGGCCCGAAGTGTATGAAGGAATGCCGGTGCCGGACGTGCTGCTGTCCGGGCATCATGAGAATATCCGCCGCTGGCGACTCAAGCAGTCGCTGCTGCGGACCCGGGAGCGCCGCCCGGAGCTGTTTGCCAAATGGCTGGCGCAAAGAGCAGGAAGTGCTCGCGGTTTGAGCAAGGAAGAAACGCAACTACTGCGCGAGATCGAAGCGGATTCGAACAAGTAGCTCTGCGGTCGTAAGAAAACGTAGTTTGATTTGACAAGGAAAACGACATGAACCTGATTCAGCAACTGGAAAAAGAAGAAATCGAACGTCTGGGCAAGACCATCCCCGAATTTGCCCCCGGCGACACCCTGATCGTCAACGTGAACGTGGTCGAAGGCGAACGCAAGCGCGTCCAGGCCTTCGAAGGCGTGGTGATCGCCAAGCGCAACCGTGGCCTCAATTCCAGCTTCACCGTCCGCAAGATCTCCTCCGGCGAAGGCGTCGAGCGCACCTTCCAGACCTACTCGCCGCTGCTCGCCAGCATCGAGGTCAAGCGCAAGGGCGACGTGCGTCGTGCCAAGCTCTACTACCTGCGTGACCGCTCCGGCAAGTCGGCGCGGATCAAGGAGAAACTCACCAAGAAGGCCGAGGCCGCCACCAAGGAGTAAGCCTTCCTTGCCCCAACAAAAAAAGGACGCTCCGGCGTCCTTTTTTTGTTGGGGGTTACGGAGTCGATCAGGCGCGCTTGTCTCTTTCGATCAGCGCGTAGGCAGAGTGATTGTGGATCGACTCGAAGTTTTCCGATTCCACGCTGTAGGCATCGATGCGCGGATCGGCGTTGAGCACGCCGGCGACGTCGCGCACAATGTCCTCGACAAATTTCGGGTTGTCGTAGGCGCGCTCGGTCACCAGTTTCTCGTCCGGCCGCTTGAGCAGGCCGTAGAGCTCGCAGGAGGCCTGGCTTTCGGCCATCCGCACGATCTCCTCGATCCAGACGAAGCTGTTGGTGGTGGCGGTGATGGTGATGTGCGAACGCTGGTTGTGCGCGCCACGCTCCGAAATTTTCTTGGAGCAGGGGCACAGGCTGGTCGCCGGCACGACGACGCGCGTGGTCTGCCTGTAGCCGTCGCCCTCGACGATCTCGCCGAGGAAAGTGACCTCGTAGTCGAGCAAACTCTTGACCTTCGAGACCGGGGCCGACTTGTTGATGAAGTAGGGAAATCCCATCTCCAGATGGCCGGTCTTGGCTTCGAGCTTGTGCACCATCTCGCGCAGCATCGACTCGAAGCTCTCGACGGAGATCTCGCGCTCGTGGGCGTTGAGGATCTCGACGAAGCGCGACATGTGGGTGCCCTTGAAATTGTGGGGCAAGCCGACGTACATGTTGAAGTTGGCGATCGTGTGCTGCACGCCGCCGCTCTTGTCCAGCACCTTGACCGGGTGGCGGATGGACTTGATGCCGACCTTGTTGATCGGCAGCTGGCGTGAATCGGCGCTGGATTGAACGTCAGGAATGGCCATGGTGATGTCTTTCAGGTTCACGGGAATGTCTCCAGGGGGTTGGGCGCGCGGGCCAATCGATGCCGGCCAGTCGTTTTGTCACCCTATATAACATTCCCGACTAAATATCTCAAGTAATGGGGTCGATAAAATTATTGATGCGTTCGGCTATCGCCGCGGCGCTCAAACCCAGTTCGGCGAGCATCTGTACCTGCTCACCCTGTTCGATGAAGCAGTCCGGCAGCCCCAGTCGCAGCAGCGGCTTGACGATACCCAGCGCTTCCAGCGCACGGGCGACTTCAGATCCGGCGCCGCCGATGATCGCGTTTTCTTCCAGCGTGACCAGAAATTCATGTGTGTCCGCCAGTTGCTTGATCAAGTCGATATCCAGTGGCTTGACGCAGCGCATGTTGGCGACGCTGGCGTCGAGCGCCTCGCCCGCCTCGAGTGCGGCAGTGAGCAGGGTGCCGAAGGCGAGGATTGCCACGCGCTTGCCCTGTCGGCGCATTTCTCCCTTGCCGACTTTGATGGTGTCCAAAGTCGGCGCTGGCGGGACGGCTGGTCCCGTGCCGCGCGGATAGCGTACCGTGGCCGGGCCGGGATGGCGGTAGGCGGTGGTCAGCATGCGGCGGCATTCGGCCTCGTCGGCCGGCGTCATGACCACCATGTTCGGGATGCATGCGAGGTAGGAGAGGTCGAAGGCACCCTGGTGCGTCGCGCCATCGGCACCGACCAGCCCGCCACGGTCGATGGCGAAGGTGACGTCAAGGTTCTGCAGCGCGACGTCATGGATCAACTGGTCGTAGCCGCGCTGCAGGAAGGTAGAGTAGATCGCCACCACCGGCTTCATGCCCCCGCAGGCGAGGCCGGCGGCGAAGGTGACGGCATGCTGCTCGGCGATGCCGACGTCGTGGTAGCGTTGCGGGAACTGCTGGGCGAAGCGCGTCATGCCCGAGCCTTCGCACATCGCGGGAGTGACGCCGACGAGACGGTCGTCGCTCGCAGCCATGTCGCATAGCCAGTCGCCGAAGACCTGCGTGAAGGTGAGCTTGCCGCCGCCTTTTCCCGAGGCGATGCCATTGCTGGCGTCGAACTTCGAGACGCCGTGATAGAGCACCGGATCGGCCTCGGCGAGCTTGTAGCCTTGGCCTTTCTTCGTGATGATGTGCAGGAACTGCGGACCCTTGAGCTTGCGCAGGTTCTCCAGCGTCGGGATCAGTGCTTCGAGGTCGTGGCCGTCGATCGGACCAATGTAGTTGAAGCCGAACTCCTCGAACAGCGTGCCCGGCACGAACATGCCCTTGACGTGTTCCTCGGCGCGCTTGGCGAGCTCCAGCAGCGGCGGGGCGACCGACAGCACCTTCTCGCCGGCCTTGCGCGCGGCGTTGAAGCTGCGGCCCGAGAACAGCCGCGCGAGGTACTTGTTGAGCGCGCCGACCGGCGGCGAGATTGACATCTTGTTGTCGTTGAGGATCACGAGCAGGTTGGCGTCGATCACCCCGGCGTTGTTGAGCGCCTCGAAGGCCTGGCCGGCGGACATCGCACCGTCGCCGATGATCGCGACGACGCGGCGGTCCTCGCCGCGGTCGCGCGCTGCGACGGCCATGCCGAGCGCAGCCGAGATCGAGGTCGATGAATGGCCGACGCCGAAGGTGTCGTAGGGGCTTTCGTCGCGCTTCGGGAAGCCGGAGAGACCATCCTTCATGCGCAGCCGCGCCATGCCTGTGCGGCGGCCGGTGAGCACCTTGTGCGCGTAGGTCTGGTGGCCGACGTCCCAGACGAGCTTGTCCTCGGGCGTGTCATAGATGTAGTGCAGCGCGATCGTCAGCTCGATGGTGCCGAGGTTCGACGACAGGTGGCCGCCGGTCTTCGCCACTGAATCGAGAAGGTAGGCGCGCAGCTCCTCGGCCAGCGTCGGCAGCTGCTCGCGCGGCAGCGCGCGCAGGTCGGCCGGGTCGTTGATGGTGTCGAGCAGTGGAGTCATTATTAGAAGCTGCGGTCGGCGATGTAGTCGGTCAGGGTGGCGAGGCGCGTCGTGGACACCGGACAGGCGGCCAAAGCTTCGTGCGAATGCGTGCGCAGTTGCGCGGCGAACTCCTTGGCGCGTGCGAGGCCGAGCATGCTGACGTAGGTCGGCTTGTCCTGCGCCGCATCCTTGCCGGCGGTCTTGCCCAGCGTGACCGTGCTGCCTTCGGCATCGAGGATATCGTCGACCACTTGGAACAGCAGGCCGGCGCGATTGGCGTAATGACCCAATGCGGACAACGTTGCATCATCGGCATCGCCGCAATGCGCGCCGAGCAGCAGGGCGGCACGGATCAGTGCGCCGGTCTTGCGGATGTGCATGAACTCGAGCTCCTCGAGCGTCAGCGTCGTGCCGACGGCGGCGAGGTCGATGGCCTGGCCGCCGGCCATGCCACGCGAACCGCTGGCCTGCGCCAGTAGGGCAATCATCGAAAGTCGGCGCTGGCGGGACGGCATCACACTATCCGCAATCACCTGGAAAGCCAGCGTCTGCAGCGCATCGCCGACGAGCAGGGCGGTAGCTTCGTCGAATTCGACGTGGCAGGTGGGGCGGCCGCGGCGCAGCACGTCGTCGTCCATGCAGGGCAGGTCGTCATGCACCAGCGAATAGGCGTGGATCAGTTCGACCGCGCAGGCAGCGGCATCGAGCGCCTGCGGATCGGCGCCGAGCGCCTCGCCGGCGGCGTGGCAGAGCAGCGGGCGCATGCGCTTGCCGCCGCCGAGCGTGCTGTAGCGCATCGCCTCGTGCAGGCGTGCGGGGGCGGTCGTGCTTGCCGGCAGCCAGCGCTCAAGCGCGCTTTCGGTACGCTGCTGGATCGCCGCCATCCAGTGGGCGAAGCTGTCGCTCAATCCGCACCGCCTTCTTCGGCATTGGCGGCGGGCACGGAAAAATCGTTCAGCGTGCCGCCGTCGAGGATGCGGATTTTCTGTTCCGCTTGCGCGAGCGTTTCCTGGCAATGCTTGAGCAATGCCATGCCGCGCTCGTAGGATTTCAGGGAATCTTCGAGCGGTATGCCGCCGCTTTCCAGCGTCTGGACGAGGCGTTCGAGTTCCTGCAAAGCGGCCTCGAAAGAGGCGGGGGGCTTGGGTGAGGCGGATTTCATCGTCTGAAGCAAGTTTGCGAACCCCGCAAAATAGCCTATGGCGCCCCTTTCGGTCAAATCATCGGTATACTTCTTATGCCTGTATTTCATCCGCTTTTTGGCCTGCGGAGGGCGCGCAGGGCGCCAGTTTTTAGGTGTTTATTCCTGGAGGTTGGTCGTACATGTCCGATATCGCATCGAAGGTGCAATTGGCACCGGGTGTTTCCCAGTTTCCCGTCGAATGGTATTTCGACGAAAAGCTTTTCGAGCTGGAGAAGCAACTCATCTTCGATGCCGGACCGGGCTACGTCGGCCACGAGCTGATGGTGCCGGAACTCTACAACTACCGCTCGACCGAATGGACCGACCACTCCCACATCCTCGTGCGCCAGCCGGACGGCATCTACCAGATGTCCAACGTCTGCCGCCATCGCCAGGCGATCATGCTGCAGGGCAGCGGCACGGCCGACAAGACCATCGTCTGCCCGATCCACCGCTGGACTTACGATACGCAGGGTGAACTCATCGGCGCGCCGCATTTCCCGCAGAATCCCTGCCTGAACCTGCGCAAGACTAAGCTGGAAAACTGGAACGGCCTGCTGTTCAAGGGCCCGCGTTCGGCCAATGCCGACCTCGCTGGCATGAAGGTCGCCGGCGAGTTCGATTTTTCCGGCTACAGGCTCGACCACGTCGAACTGCACGAGTGCAATTACAACTGGAAGACCTTCATCGAGGTCTACCTCGAGGACTACCACGTCGTGCCCTACCACCCGGGCCTCGGCAACTTCGTCACCTGCGACGACCTGACTTGGCAGTTCGCCGACTGGTATTCGGTGCAGAAGGTCGGCATCACCTCGCTGGCGAAGAGCGGCTCGAAGACCTACGCGCAGTGGCACAAGGCGGTGCTCGACTACTACAACGGCCAGCTGCCGCCGCAGGGCGCCGTCTGGCTCACCTACTACCCGAACATCATGGTCGAGTGGTATCCGCACGTGCTGGTCGTGTCGTCGCTGATCCCGCAGGATGTCGACAAGACGCTCAACGTCGTCGAGTTCTACTACCCCGAAGACATCGCGCTGTTCGAGCCCGAGTTCATCAAGGCCGAACAGGCCGCCTACATGGAGACGGCGATCGAGGACGACGACATCGGCGAGCGCATGGATCGCGGCCGCCATGCGCTGCTCAAGCAGGGACGCAGCGAAATCGGCCCCTACCAGTCACCGATGGAGGATGGCATGCAGCATTTCCACGAGTTCTATCGCCGCATCATGGCCGAGGCACTGACCCAAAAATGATTACCGTTGATCACAGCAAAGACCGCGTCAATCTCGTCGCCGTTACAGTACTGGGCGAATTCACCCTCGAGGATTTCACCGAGTTCGAGGAATACCTGATCGCCAACGAACTGTTCGACGGCAGCCACGACCTGCTGTTCGACCTGCGCGAAATGGCCGGCTTCACGGTGGACATGGCCTGGGAGGAGATCAAGTTCTCGCGTCTCCACGGCGGCGACTTTCGTCGCGTCGCGGTGGTGACCGAGAGCCAGTGGGTGGCCTGGAGCGCGTGGCTGGAGAAGACCTTCGTCAAGGCCGAACTGCGCGTGTTCGACGATGCCGGCGAGGCGCAGGCCTGGCTGGCGGAGGAGGCATGATGTCGAATACCCTGGTCAAGGTCGACGAACTCGTTGCCCATCTCGATGACCCGAACTGGCGCATCTTCGATTGCCGCCACGATCTGAGCAACCTCGATTATGGCGCGCAGGCCTATGCCAAGGGCCACATCCCCGGCGCCCTTTTCATGCACTGCGACCGCGATCTCTCCGGGCCGCTGACGGGCAGGAACGGGCGCCATCCGCTGCCCGACATCGCCACCTTCGCGGCGCGCCTGAGTGCCTGCGGCGTGGGACCGGAGACCCAGGTCGTCGCCTACGACAACGAAGGGGGCGTGTTCGCCTCCCGGCTCTGGTGGATGCTGCGCTGGCTGGGTCACGACAAGGCCGCGCTGCTCGACGGCGGGCTGGCCGGCTGGAAGCGCGCCAAGCAGCTCATGGAAATCGAGGTGCGCCGCTTCGCACCAGCCGCCTTCGTGCCGCGCCCCCGGGACATCCAGGTCGATGCGGCCTACGTCCTTGCGCATCTGCGTGCGCCGGACATGCTGTTGCTCGATGCGCGCAACGAGGATCGCTACGCCGGACGGAAGGAAACGCTCGACCCGGTCGGCGGCCATATTCCCGGTGCGATCAACCGTTTCTTCTACGACAACCTCGACGATGCCGGCATTTATTTCAAGCCGGCCGACGAGTTGCGTGCCGAATTTGCGGAGATCATCGAGGGGCGCGACCCGCGTACGGTCGTGCAGGTTTGCGGATCCGGCGTGACGGCCTGCCACAACATGCTGGCGATGGAGGTCGCCGGCCTGCATGGCTCGAAGCTCTATGCGGGTTCGTGGAGCGAGTGGTGCAGCGACCCGTCGCGTCCTGTCGCGACCGGAGATCAGCCAGGGTAGCGGGACAAGGCCCAGCCAACGTGTTCGCGCACCAGCGCCGACGGACAGTCGGCGCGCGAGAGCAGGGCGGCTCTGGCCTTTTCCGATGGCGCGGCGTTCCCCAGCGCAACAGCAATATTGCGCAGCCAGCGTTCGTGGCCGATGCGCCGGATCGGGGAGCCGGCCAGCCGGTCGTTGAAATCGGCTTTCGTCCAGGAAAACAGTTCTGCCAGCGTTGCGTGATCGAACCCGTTGCGCGGCAGGAAGTCCGCTTCGCGCGTCGGCGTCGCGAAGCGGTTCCACGGACAGACGATCTGGCAGTCGTCGCAGCCGTAGATGCGGTTGCCCATGAGCGGCCGCAATTCCTCCGGGATGCTGCCGGGATGCTCGATGGTCAGGTAGGAAATGCAGCGCCGCGCGTCCAGCCGCCAGGGCGCGATGAATGCCTGTGTCGGGCAGATGTCGAGGCAGGCGGTGCAGGTGCCGCAATGCGGCTCGATTGACCCGTCGGCGGGCAGCGGCAGATCGACGAACAGCTCGCCGAGGAAGAACCACGAGCCGGTCTGCGACAGCAGCAGCGTGTGCTTGCCGCGCCAGCCGAGGCCGGCGTTCTGCGCCAGTTCCACTTCCATGACCGGCGCCGAGTCGACGAATGCGCGGCAGCCGAAAGCGCCGACCTCGGCCATTATCCGGTCGGCGAGCTTCTGCAGACGGTTGCGCAGCAGCTTGTGGTAATCGCGGCCGAGAGCGTAGCGGGATATCTCTGCAAAGTCGGCGCTGGCGGGACGGCACCCCGATGTGGCGGTCAGGTAATTCATGCGGCAGACGATTACCGCCTGCGTGCCCGGCACCAGTTCGGCAGGCCGCGCGCGCTTCGTGCCGTGGCGCGCCATATAATCCATCGAACCGTGGCAGCCGGCCGCGAGCCAGTCCAGCAGGCCTTGTTCGGCAACTCCCAGATCGCTGCCGGCGAAGCCGACCATGCCGAAGCCGAGCCCCTGCCCCCAGCCGCGTATCCTTTCCTTCAGAGCAATCCAGTCATGCATGCTGCCGATGATAACCGCCGTGAATTTGCGTTGCCCGACGAGGCGGCGACACAGGCGCTCGGTGCCTTGCTCGGTGCGTGCCTGCCGCAAGATCAGCGCCCCGCCGCCGTTATTTACCTCGAAGGCGACCTCGGCGCGGGCAAGACGACGCTGGTGCGCGGACTGTTGCGCAAAGTCGGCGCTGGCGGGACGGCAAAAAGCCCTACCTACACCCTGGTTGAACCTTACGTAATTTCTGGATTAAACTTATATCACTTTGATTTCTATAGGTTCAATGTTCCGGAAGAATTTCTCGATGCAGGCCTGGACGAATACTTCTCCGATAGCGGGATCTGTCTGGTCGAATGGCCGGATCGGGCACGGCCGTACCTGCCCGACGCCGACCTGCGGATTCGGCTC
Source organism: Pseudomonadota bacterium (assembly GCA_021849505.1). Classification (GTDB taxonomy): domain Bacteria; phylum Pseudomonadota; class Gammaproteobacteria; order Burkholderiales; family Rhodocyclaceae; genus Sulfuricystis. The sequence goes on along the minus strand of JAJZSW010000014.1, from coordinate 26,575 downwards.
GTCCATACCGGCACTGGCCGGCAAGCCAGCATCGAGGCTGCGAGCGAGCGGGGGCGGCAATGGCTAGCGACGCTGCCGGCTTCAATCGACGCGATTTCCTCAGGAGCAGCGGCGCCGTCCTGACCCTGCTGGTCACGCCGGTCGCAGCTGCGTCGGCGGCACCGACGCTGCTTGGCGTGCGCGTCTGGCCGGCCGCGGACTACACACGCGTCACGCTCGAGCATGATCAACCGCTCAAATTCAGCCATCTGCAGCTGAAAGATCCGGACCGCGTCGTGCTCGATCTCGAAGGCGTCGAATTCAATTCGGTGCTGCAGAGTTTGCCGGGCAAGATCATCGAGAACGATCCGCAGATCAAGCTGATCCGCGCCGGCCGCTTCAAGCCGGGCGTGGTGCGCATCGTCATCGAACTGAAGGGTGAAGTGAAGCCGCAATTGTTCTCGCTCAAGCCGATTGGCGACTATGGCCATCGGCTGGTGCTTGACCTCTATCCCGCCGAACCGCCCGACCCGCTGCTGGCGCTGCTAGAAAAGCACGGCAAGGGCGATCCTTTTGCTACATCGGAGCGCAAGACGCAGGCGTCCGACATCGCCCGTCTGGTGACAATCGTCATCGATCCGGGCCACGGCGGCGAGGATCCCGGCGCCGTGGGGCGCGGCGGCAGTCTCGAAAAGAACGTCACGCTGGCGATCGCGCGGCGGCTCAAGGCGAAGATCGACGCCACGCCGAACATGCGCGCGGTCCTGACGCGGGACGGCGACTACTTCATCCCCCTCGGCCAGCGCGTCGCCAAGGCACGGCGCGTGAAGGCCGACCTGTTCGTCTCCGTGCATGCCGACGCCTGGATCAAGCCGACCGCGCGCGGGTCGTCGGTTTTCGTGCTCTCGGAAAACGGCGCGACGAGTTCGGCCGCGCGCTGGCTCGCCGACCGCGAGAACGCGGCCGACCTGATCGGCGGCGTGAACCTCGGCGTCAAGGATCCGCATCTGGCGCGCACGCTGTTCGATCTCTCGCAAACCGCGACGATCAACGACAGCCTGAAGCTCGGCAAGGCCGTGCTGGGCGAGATCGGCGGCATCAACACCCTGCACAAGAATCATGTCGAGCAGGCCGGCTTCGCGGTACTCAAGGCGCCCGACATTCCGTCGATCCTCGTCGAGACGGCCTTCATCTCGAATCCCGAGGAAGAGAAACGCCTGACCGACGAGGGTTACCAGGACCAGATGGCCGAGGCGCTGCTGGCCGGCATGAAGCGCTATTTCGCGCAGAATCCGCCGCTGTCGAAATCCAAGCTGGCACGGCTTGACTGATACAATTCGCGGCTTTCCCAACGGCACCTGTTACCACTGCGGCAATGCAGTTTTTCCGGACCATTCCTGCGCAGGCGACGACTTCCCGCGTGCTGGCCATCGGCAATTTCGACGGCCTGCATCTCGGGCATCGCGCGTTGCTCGAACGCCTGACCGCCACGGCGCGCCAGCACGGCCTGCCGAGCGCGGTGATGACCTTCGAGCCGCATCCCCGTGAGTTGTTCACGCCCGAGCAGGCACCGGCGCGCCTGACCAGCCTGCGCGAGAAACTCGCCCTGCTCGAGGCCTGCGGCATCGACGAGGTGCATCTCCTGCACTTCAGCCGCAAGCTGGCGGGCCTGACCGCCGGGGAGTTCGTCGAGCGCATCCTCGTGCGCGGCCTTGGCGTGCGCCATCTGATCATCGGCGACGACTTCCGCTTCGGCAAGGGCCGCGGCGGCGACTTCGCGATGCTGCAGGAGGCGGGTCGGCAGCATGGCTTCGGCGTCGAGGCGATGCATACCATCGAGATCGACGGCGAGCGCGTCTCGAGCTCGGCCGTGCGCGACGTGCTCGGAGCGGGCGATCTCGAGCATGCGGCGCGCCTGCTCGGCCGGCCCTACAACATCTCCGGCCGCGTCGTCCATGGTGACAAGATCGGCCGCAAGATTGGCTGGCCGACTGCCAACATCCAGCTCAAGCGCAAGCGCGTGGCGCTGACCGGCGTGTTCGCCGCCACTGTCTCGGGCCTCGACAAGCGCCACCTTCCCGGTGCTGCCAGCCTCGGCGTGCGGCCGACGCTCGGCCTCGGACTGCGGCCGGTGCTCGAAGTCCATCTCTTCGATTTCGACCAGGAAATCTACGGCGCGCATGTCACCGTGCATTTCCTCCACAAGCTGCGCGACGAGATGAAATTCGCTTCGTTCGACGCGTTGTCCGCGCAGATCGCCCGCGACGTCGCGGCGACCCGGAAATACTTTGAAGGCAAGTCCTGACATGGCCGACCAGAAGACCGACTATCGCAAGACGCTCAACATGCCCGACACCCCGTTCCCGATGCGCGGCGACCTCGCCAAGCGCGAGCCGGGCTGGGTGCGGCAATGGCAGGAGCAGCAGCTCTACAGGAAGATCCGGGCGGCCGCCAAGGGGCGCCCGCGCTTCGTGCTGCACGACGGCCCGCCCTACGCGAACGGCGACATCCACATCGGCCACGCGGTCAACAAGATCCTCAAGGACATCATCGTACGTTCGCGCACGCTCGCCGGCTTCGATGCGCCCTACGTGCCCGGCTGGGATTGCCACGGCCTGCCGATCGAGCACCAGATCGAGAAGACGCACGGCAAGCACCTCGAAGGCAACAAGGCGCGCGCGCTGTGCCGTACCTATGCCCAGGAGCAGATCGAGCGGCAGAAGAAGGACTTCATCCGCCTCGGCGTGCTCGGGGACTGGGACAATCCCTACAAGACGATGGAGTTCCGCACCGAGGCCGACGAGATCCGCGCGCTCGGCGAGATGTATCGCAAGGGCTATTTGTTCAAGGGCCTGAAACCGGTGAACTGGTGCTTCGACTGCGGCTCGGCGCTGGCCGAGGCCGAGGTCGAATATGCCGACAAGAAGTCGCCGGCGATCGACGTCGCCTTCCCGCTCGACGCCGCCGAACGCAGCCGGCTTGCCGCCGCCTTCAATGTCGCGGCGCTGCCTGACAAGCCGGCCTACGCGGTGATCTGGACGACCACGCCCTGGACGCTGCCGGGCAACCAGGCGCTCAACATGCATCCCGAGTTCGTCTATGAGCTGGTCGATACCCCCAAGGGCCTGCTGATCCTCGCCGCCGAGTTGCGCGCATCCGCCTTGGAGCGCTATCAGCTCGAAGGCAAGGCGCTGGGCGCCTGCCGCGGCATCGCGCTCGACCGCATGCAGTTCCGCCATCCGTTCTACGACCGCGCCTCGACCGTGTTCCTCGGCGAGTACGTGACGCTAGATACGGGCACCGGCATCGTCCATAGCGCGCCGGCCTACGGCGTCGAGGACTACGATTCGTGCAAGCGCGCCGGCATGAAGAACGAGGACATCCTCACCCCCGTGCAGGGCGACGGCTGCTTCGCCAGGGACCTGCCGTTCTTTGGCGGCCAGCACATCTGGAAGGCCAACCCGCTGATCGTCGAAAAGCTCGCCGAGGTCGGTGCGCTGCTGGCCGGCGGCGAGATCACCCACAGCACCATGCATTGCTGGCGCCACAAGACACCGACCATCTACCGCGCGACGACGCAATGGTTCGTCGGCATGGACAGGCAACCCAATGAAGGCGAAACCTTGCGTACCGCCGCATTGGCCGCCATCGAGGCGACCGAGTTCTTCCCGAGCTGGGGCAAGGCAAGATTGCACGCGATGATCGCCAACCGGCCCGACTGGTGCGTTTCGCGCCAGCGCAACTGGGGCGTGCCGATCCCCTTCTTCCTGCACAAGGAAACCGGCGAGCCGCATCCGCGCACGCTCGAGCTGGTCGAGGCCGTGGCGCAGCGCGTGGAGCAGGGCGGCATCGAGGCCTGGTTCGCGCTCGATCCGCAGGAACTGCTCGGTGACGAAGCGTCACAGTACGACAAGATGAGCGACACGCTCGACGTCTGGTTCGATTCCGGCACCACGCACCGCAGCGTGATGCGCGGCTCGCATGCAGCTGACTGCGCCTGGCCGGCCGACCTTTACCTCGAAGGCTCGGACCAGCATCGCGGCTGGTTCCACTCGAGCCTGCTGACCGGCTGCTGCATCGACGGCCGCGCGCCCTACAAGGGCCTGCTGACCCACGGTTTCGTCGTCGACGGCAAGGGCATGAAGATGTCCAAGTCGAAGGGCAACGTCGTCGCGCCGCAGCAGGTGTCCGACACCCTCGGCGCGGAGATCCTGCGGCTGTGGGTCGCGGCGACCGACTATTCCGGCGAACTGACCATCTCGAAGGAGATTCTCGATCGCGTCGTCGAGGTCTACCGCCGCCTGCGCAACACGCTCAAGTTCCTGCTTGCCAACACGGCGGACTTCGACGCGCAGAAGAATATGCTGCCTGTCGATCAGTGGCTGGAGATCGACCGTTACGCGCTGGCGCTGACGCATGAGCTGCAGGCGAACTGCGTGGCCGCCTACGACCGCTACGAGTTCCACCGGGTCGTGCAGGCGCTGCAGAACTTCTGCGCAGAAGACCTCGGTGCCTTCTATCTCGACATCCTCAAGGATCGCCTCTACACCACGGCCGCGGATTCCCGCGCACGCCGCTCGGCACAAAGCGCGCTCTGGCACATCGTGCAATCGATCACGCGCCTGATGGCACCGATCCTCAGTTTCACCGCCGAGGAAATCCACCAAGTCACCGGCCGGGACAGCGTGATGCTGGAAACCTGGCATGCCTTGCCGGAGATCGCGAAAAAGGATGTGCTGGTTTCGCGCTGGCAGGCGATCCGCGCGGTGCGCGCCGAGGTGCTCAAGGCGATCGAGGAAGTGCGCAGCGCGGGCGGCGTGGGCTCTTCCCTGCAGGCCGAGGTCGAGATCAAGGCGGCGGACGAAACCCATGACCTGCTCGCCTCGCTCGGCGCAGACCTGAAGTTCGTGCTGATCTGCTCGAAAGTGACTCTCCTGAAAGTCGGCGCTGGCGGGACGGCAGTATCGGTAGTGCCAAGTGCCCAGAAGAAGTGTGCGCGCTGCTGGCACTGGCGCGACGACGTCGGCCACGATGCGGCGCATCCCGAACTCTGCGGCCGCTGCACCAGCAACCTCTACGGCGCGGGCGAGGCGCGCGAGTTTGCCTAGGTTTGGCCGCTGGCTGGCGCTGGCGGCAGCAGTCATTGCCGCCGACTTTGCGACCAAAGCCTGGGTGCTGTCCGCTTTCCACCTGTACGAGCGCGTGGCGGTGACACCTTTCTTCAATCTCGTGCTGGTGATGAACCCCGGTGCTTCGTTCAGCTTCCTCGCCGATGCGGGTGGCTGGCAGCGCTGGTTCTTCATCGTGCTTGCGCTGGCGATTTCCGTCTGGCTGGTCGTCATGATCCGTCGCCATGCGGCGGAAAGGCTCATGCCGACCGCACTGGCACTGGTGCTCGGCGGGGCGCTCGGCAATGTCATTGACCGCTTGCGCTTCGGCGCCGTGGTGGACTTTCTCGACTTCCATGTCGCCGGCTGGCACTGGCCGGCCTTCAACGTCGCCGATTCCGCCATCACCGTCGGTGTCATACTGCTGGTCTGGCAGCAACTCAGGCACAATGAGCCACAAACCCCATGACTGAACTCGTCAAGCTCGACAGCCTCGTCACCTTGCACTACCGCGTCGCGACCGCCGACGATACGGAAATCGTCTCGACCTTCGGGAGCACGCCCGCCACGCTGCAACTTGGCAGCGGCGAGCTGGCGCCGCCGCTCGAAGCCTGCCTCGAGGATCTGCCGGTCGGCGAGCGCCATGTCTTCCTGCTCGAGCCGCATCAGGCCTTCGGCCCGCACAACCCCGAACTGCTCAAGCGCCTGCCGACCAGCGAGCTGCCTAACGGCGGTACCGACATCGGCCCGCTGACGCTGGTCGAATTCGCCGCGCCGAACGGAGCCAAATTCGCCGGCCTGGTGCGCGAAATCGACGCGCAGGCTGCGCTGGTCGACTTCAATCATCCGCTCGCCGGCAAGTCGATCCGTTTCGAAGTCGAAGTGATAGGGATCCTCTGATGGAAATCCTGCTTGCCAATCCTCGCGGATTCTGCGCCGGCGTCGAGCGCGCCATCGCCATCGTCGAGCGCGCGCTCGAGAAGTTCGGCGCGCCGATCTACGTGCGGCACGAAGTCGTGCATAACCGCTTCGTCGTCGACAACCTCAAGGCGAAGGGTGCGATCTTCGTCCATGAGCTTGACGAAGTGCCCGACGGCGCGACGGTCATCTTTAGCGCGCACGGCGTCCCGAAGGCGGTCCGCGCCGAGGCGGAGCGGCGCGGGCTCAAGGTCTTCGACGCGACCTGCCCGCTCGTCACCAAGGTGCATCTGGAAGTCGAGCGCCACCGCAAGCACGGCCGCGAGGTCGTGATGATCGGCCACAAGGGCCATCCCGAGGTCGAAGGCACCATGGGACAGAGCGACGGCGGCATGCATCTGGTCGAAGGTGTTGCCGATGTCGCCGCCCTGAAAGTCGGCCCTGACGGCACGGCACCCTTGGCCTATGTGACGCAGACGACACTCTCGGTCGATGACGCGGCGAACATCGTGTCTGCCTTGAAGGGGCGCTTCCCGAAGATCGTCGGTCCGAAAAAGGACGATATTTGCTATGCGACGCAAAACCGACAGGATGCGGTCAGGCGCTTGGCTGAAAGCTGCGACGTAATCCTTGTCGTGGGTTCGCAGAACAGCTCGAACTCGAACCGTCTTCGAGAAGTGGCTGTCCAGCAAGGGGCGAGTGCTTACCTGATCGATCGTGCCGCCGAGATCGACCCCGGCTGGTTTGTTGCCACGTGGCGCATCGGTGTGACAGCGGGTGCATCCGCCCCGGAATCTCTCGTGAATGAGGTCGTCGAAGCGGTTGCTCGACTGACTGGAGCATCCTTGCCGGATATCAGGCGTGAGGATGAGGGGGTCCGCTTCCCTTTGCCATCAGCTTTGATTTGACTGTTGGCCCTTGGCCTGGCTACCGTTTGACTGCCGCAAGTTGCCGTTCGTCGGAGCAGGGTGGTCTTGCCGATGCCATCGGACTAATCTAATGCATGAAAAAGGAGTGCTGCCATGAAAAAGCCAACCCAATTCGGTTTTACCCTCATCGAACTGATGATCGCCGTGGCGCTCGTCGCAATTCTCGCGGCGGTGGCACTCCCTTCCTATCGGGATTATGTCAGGCGCGGAAACATTCCCGAGGCAACCGGGGGGTTGGGGCAGGGGCGGATCGCCATGGAGCAATGGTTTCAGGATAACAGAACCTACGTTGGTGCGGCCTGTCCAGGTAATGGCAAGAATTTCAATTTTGGTTGTGTTACGACAGCAACCACATTCACCATTACGGCGACTGGAACAAGCGGCATGGCTGGCTTCACCTATACGATCGACCAAAACAACGCGCGTACATCGGCGACGCCATGGGGCAATGGATTGACTTGCTGGATTACACGCAAGGGCGAATCATGCTGATGCGCGCTGCACAGCGTGGTGTGACGGTCATCGAGGCAATGATTGTTGTTGCCTTGATCGCGATCATCATTGCCGTGGGCCTGCCTATGACTACGGAATGGCTGGCCAACAGCCGAATCAGGACCGCAAGCGAAAGCATGTTGGCGGGTCTGCAGCTTGCGCGAGCAGAAGCGGTGCGGCGCAACGATTTGGTCGAGTTCGTATTGACTGGTGGTACGGGATGGATGGTTCGCACGGTATCGGGTACCGATGTACAAACACGCTCGGCGGGGGAAGGCACGGCGGATGTCGTGATTGCCGTCACGCCGGACAACACTACTCGCGTCACCTTCGATGGTTTGGGCCGCAGGCGGGCGAACATCGATGGGTCAGCTTCCGTAGAGCGTATCGACATCGACTTGCCGACAACGGTTCTGCCTGCTGACAAGTCCCGCGACTTGCGCTTGTTGGTGGGCATCGGCGGGCAGATCATCATGTGCGATCCGACTGTCACAGCCACTGGGGATGTCAGAAAATGCCCATGAAACAGTCCCGAATGCAAAAAGGTGCAACACTGATCGAGGTTCTGGTCGCCGTGCTGATTTTTTCGATCGGCGTGCTGGCCGTCGTCGGCCTGCAGGCGGTGGCTATTCAAACCACCTCGGAGGCCAAGTACCGCGCCGACGCCAGTTTCGTCGCAAGCGCAGCCTTGTCGCGGCTTTGGGGCGATCCAACCAATATCGGAAATTACGTTGGAACAACTGACATAGACGACTTGCCAAGTGGCAGGCGTACCGTTGCCGTCGCAGGCAACCGGGTAGAAGTCACAGTTAACTGGCAAAGTCCTCAGGACGCAAGCGAGCGTGAGTTCGTCGCCGTCGGCTTTATCAATGTGAATAATTGAGGCGCCTACATGAAAGGTACTGTGCAAAGAGGCGTCACCCTGATCGAATTGCTGGTCGCGCTTTTAATTGGATCTCTGGCGGCACTGGTGATCCAGCAGGTCATGGCCGTTTTCGAAGGGCAGAAGCGTACCAGCGGCAGCGGATCGGATGCTCAGGTCAATGGCGCCGTGGCGCTCACATCTATCGAGCGTGAGGTTCGCCAGGCAGGATATGGCTTGCTGGTCGGAGGCAAGCTCATGTGCCCGCTGGGTATCAATATTCACTACAACGGCGTGACGATTTCGAACGGCGGCGCTTTGTTGCCGATTCGCATCACCGATGGGGGCGCCGGGCCGGATACCATCGATTTTGTCCGATCCAGTGCCGAAGTAGGTGCGCTGCCAACCTCGATCGTCAAGAATATGCCGAATACGTCCGCTGAAATCACCGCTGACGCCACGGCAGGCCTAAAGCAGGCAATGGTGTTTGTCGTTGGCGCGGCGGATGGCAGCAAGATATGCACATTAATGCAAATGTCCCAAGACCCGCAATTGACTGGCAATGGATGGAATCTGCAACACAATCCGGGACAATACCTCTACAACCCGCCGAATCCGAATAATGTTTATGCGATTGCTCCGACTTATGGTATCGGTGATGTCGTCATCAACATGGGCAGTTTCATCCAGCGGCGCTTCGTAATTTTGAACGAACGGCTGACCGAGATCGACAATATCGTCGGAGCCGTGTCGCCGCTGGTCGATCAGATCATCGATCTTCAGGCGCAGTATGGCATCGTGGATGCCGGCAGCCAGCAGATCGCCCACTGGTGCGACGCGACTGCGGCATCGAAGTGCGGTGACTGGAGCAATCCGAGTTCAACCGACATCATGCGCGTGCGCGCATTGCGCATTGCGATCGTGGCACGCAGTATCCAGTATGAAAAAGAAATGGTGAGTCCTGCCACCCTGACGCTGTGGGGCGAAGTCGACGCGGCCAACGACGATGCGTCGCCGGTGCGCGCACTCACCGACGAGCAGCGCCACTATCGTTACAAGGTCTATACGACCATCATCCCGATCCGCAATCTGATCTGGAGTTACTAGCCGATGAAATCAGACCATACCGTTGCACGAATTGTTCGGCGCCAGTCGGGGATCGTGCTGCTGATCGCACTGATTGCTCTCGTCGCCATCTCGCTGGCAGGTGTCGCTTTGATGCGATCGGTCGATACCGGCCTGGTGGTATCCGGCAATCTGGCTTTCCGGCAGACCAGCGTGCAGATCGCCGACGCCGGTACAGAGCAGGCGGTCACTTGGCTGACATCCAACAGTGCGTCGCTCGATAATGACGTCAAGGCGGCCGGCTATTATGCCAGCAGGATGGATATGTGCGACCTGACGGGCGAGACGGATTCAACGGATGATGATGCAGTCTGGGATCCGAATGGCACTGCACAAAGCGGATGCAACATGTTGGCAGTAGCTGTAGGTTCCGAAAGCTTGGTGGATGGTTATATGGCAAGCTTTGTCATACACCGCATGTGCGATTCGCCAGGCTCGCCCAATGCCATCCAGTGCTCCCGGTTGCAAGGACAGGCAGGCAGCGATAGCAGCAGCACCAAAACGGGTGGCAGTTACGGTGCGACGCCGCTTTCCGGCCCCAGCCAGATCTATTACCGCATCACCACGCGCGTCGACGGTCCGCGCAATACCTCCGCAATGATCCAAACTGTTATTGCTCTCTGAGGAGTGCGCCATGAAAGCCAAACATCTTATCCTCGCAGCCTTTCTCGGCCTTGCTTTATCCGCCGGAGCAGCCACCATCGATCTTGCCGACAAACCGCTCGCTTCGGGTTCCAGCGGCGAGGTCAAGCCGAATGTAATGATCATCCTCGACGATTCCGGGTCGATGGGCTGGACACACATGCCTGATCATGTGCGTGGCATACGCACCAAGGTGGGCTACAAGACGGCGCAGTGCAATGGCATCTACTACAACCCTGCAGTGACTTATAAACCGCCGGTAAACGCGGATGGAGCATCCTATCCAGATGTTGATTTTTTCAACGCGCCTTACAACGGTTTTGACTCGGCTTCCGCGAAGGTCAACCTTTCGACAAAGTTCAAGGCCTATGACGACACCACAAGTTGGGGTGGCGGTGACGATACCGAGCAGGCGGCGTATTACTACAACTATTCGGGCACGCAACCGACAATGTCTTATACCTACACTTCGGCTGGAAACGTCGATACATCGACCAACTTCTACAAGGAGTGCAACGGCGAAATCAACACCAGCAAATTCACGAAAGTGACGGTGGGAAGTTCCGAGCGCCAGAATTTCGCCAACTGGTACAGCTACTACCGTATTCGAATCTATACCGCGAAAACGGCCTTGGGAACCGCGCTAAAAACCCTGATAGATCCGCAAAACTACCGAATCGGCTATACGACGCATAGCTATACCGGTACGAATACGACGAACGACGAATTTCAAAATATCAATGATTTTTGTGCCGGGGATCCAGGTTGCACGCAGCGAACCACCTTGTACCAAAAAATTTACAAGGCCTCCGCCGATGGCGGCACACCGCTACGCGCGGCACTATCCAAGGCAGGACGCATATTCGCAGGGAAAGTCGGAACTGATCCCGTGCAATATTCCTGTCAGCAGAACTTCACGATTCTGACAACGGACGGTTTCTGGAACGGTGCAGCCGGTTATCAGATCGATGGTTCGACTGCGTTAGGCAACCAGGATGGTTCCGCCGCGAAGCCGATGTGGGATGGTACGACAAGTAATCGGGTCGATACCTATCGCCGATACAACTACACCAGCAGCACAAGCGGCTGCTCTGGCAGCAGGAGGTCTGTATTCAAACAAGAGCAGCGGCAAACCGTCACTACTCCACTTGAGCCGGCTGGGCCAGCAACATCAAGCTCCTGGACTAATCATGGTAGTGCTACGACTGTGGTTGTATGTTCCACGACTTGGTCAAGCTCTATTCCTAGCCCGAATCCCACTGCATCAGAATTTGTGGCGACAACGAATACGACAACGGGTGGCACATCGAACTCCCTTTCTGATGTTGCCATGTACTACTACCAGACTGACTTGCGCACTTCTGAATTAGGAAATTGCACGGGAGCATCAGTCGGCGGTACGACTTACAACGTATGCGAAAATAATGTTCCTGGGGCGGGAAGCGATACCGCAAGCTGGCAGCACATGACGACTTTTACCCTTGGACTGGGAGTGGATGGCACGCTCAAGTATTGTGAAAACTACGACTCCGGTGGCTGCCCGGACTTCGATGCACTCAAGCAGGGCACCAAAATCTGGCCCGATCCGATGCCCGACGAGAACCTCACACGCGTCGACGATCTCTGGCATGCTGCCGTCAATGGGCGAGGCAAGTATTTCTCGGCCAGTACGCCGCAAGCCATGGCCAGCGGCCTGCAAAAAGCACTGGCCGGAGTTTCGGCGCGTACCGCTTCCGCTGCCGCGGCAGCGACATCCAACCTCGAACCGGTTGCGGGCGACAACTATGCCTATGTGGCGATGTACACCACTGTCGATTGGGATGGCGATATCCAGGCCCGGGAAATCAACCTGTCGACCGGCCAGGTATCCGAGAATTCGATCTGGTCGGCTCAAGCCCAGTTGGATGGCCGGGTGTCCGGGACAAGCGATACCCGAACAATTCATTTCGCTTCTGGCGGCACGCTGAAGGCGTTCAACGCAACAAATCTGTCGGCCTATGTCGCGGCAAAGAATTTCAACCCCGGAACGGACAATCCTAACGGGGCGCTGTCGCAATGGGCTGAGATGACGTCGGCGGAGCAGGGACAGGCGACGCAAACCTCGATCATCGCCTATATCCGCGGTCAGACGCAGCATGAAGATCAGGGCGGCAATACCTATCGGCTCTATCGCGACCGCAAGCATGTGCTCGGAGATATCGTCAATGCCGCGCCAGTCTACGTGAAGAAGCCACCCTTCAAGTATGCCGACAGCAAGTATGAAATCTATGCTGAAAACAATAAGGACCGCCAGTCGGTCGTCTATGCTGGAGGCAACGACGGCATGCTGCATGCCTTCAACGGCGATACCGGTGCGGAAATGTGGGCCTTCGTGCCGAATGCGGTAATCCCGAACCTCTATAAACTGGCCGACAAGGCCTACTCGGTCAATCACCGCTTCTACGTGGATGGTCCGATCGTGGTTGGAGACATCTGTTCCTCTCCTCCCTGCAATAACGCCAACCAGTGGAAGACCATCCTGGTCGGTGGCCTGGGCAAGGGTGGCAAGGCCTACTACGCACTCGACGTCACCAATCCGGCAAGCCCTGCGCTACTGTGGGAGTTTACGGACGCCAACCTCGGCTATACCTACGGCAACCCGATCATCACCAAGATGTCGGACCAATGGGTGGTAGTGGTGGCTTCCGGCTACAACAATGACGCGGGGGGCGGGGACGGCAAGGGGCGTTTGTATGTCATCAATGCGGTAACCGGCACCAAGATCAAGGAGATCGTCACTGACAATAGCGTGACTGATCCAGCCAGGAGCGGGATCGCCAAGATCAGCAACTGGGTGGATAACACGATGTACGACAATTCCACCCAGCATGTGTATGGCGGTGATCTGGATGGCAATGTTTGGCGCTTCGATATCACCACGACGACCGGATCGGTGGTCAAACTTGCAACGCTCGGCAAGGTCGCCGGAGCGCCGACGCAACCGGTCACGACCAAACCTGAGTTGGCCGAGGTGAAGATCGGGGGGGCTCCAAGAAGGGTTGTTCTGATCGGTACGGGCAAGTACTTCGGTTCCTCCGATATCGCAACAACTGACAAGATGTCGTTGTACGCGATCAAGGACGACCTGACTTCTCCACCCTACGGAAATTTCCGTACGCACCCCAATGTAAAAGAACAGGGATTCTCCGGCAGTGCTGGTACTAGGTCGATTTCCTACACCGCCATGGTCGATGACAACATCGGTTGGTACATGGATCTGGATGCGGAGTTGGGCGAGCGAGTCAATGTCGATCCAAAGTATCAGATGGGTTGGTGGACCGTCCCTGGCAATATTCCTGATCCAAACGTATGCAACATCGGAGGGAAGAGTTGGCTCTATTTCATCGATCCATGGCCGAGAGACACCAAGCTGGCGGCTAGCAATCAGATGACGCTGATTGGCAATGCTTTGATCGTTGGCATCAACACCATCAAGCTTCCCAATGGCAAGGTGGTTACGATCGTGACGACATCGGATGCGAAGTATCCGCAGATTGGGAATCCTGAGCTTCCGTTGAGTTCAAAGGTCAGAAGGTTGTACTGGAGGGAGTTGACGCGCTGATCGTTCGTAGTTGCAGCAGTGACTTGCTTGTATAATTGCAACGCTTGCTGCTGTAGCTCAGTCGGTAGAGCAACTGATTCGTAATCAGTAGGTCGCCAGTTCGATTCCGGCCAGCAGCACCAGTTTCACGGCCCCCGGCAACGGGGGCCGTTTTGGTTTATAAAGCTCGCTTGTTTGTCCAACCTTGCGAGCTTTCGATGACTACCCCCCTTTACGAATCGACCATCACCAGTCTGCCGCTGCTCGGCCGCGGCAAGGTGCGCGACAACTATGCCATCGGCGACGACCGGATGCTGATCGTGACCAGCGATCGCCTGTCCGCTTTCGATGTGATCCTGCCCGATCCGATTCCGGGCAAGGGCGAGGTGCTGACCGCCATGGCCAATTTCTGGTTCGGCAAGCTCGGCCACATCATTCCCAACCAGTTGACCGGCATCGATCCCGAAACCGTGGTGGCGCCGGGCGAGCGTGATCAAGTGCGCGGCCGCGCCATCGTCGTGAAGCGTCTCAAGCCGCTGCCGATCGAGGCGGTGGTGCGCGGTTACCTGATCGGTTCGGGCTGGAAGGACTACCAGGCGACCGGCAAGGTTTGCGGCATCAAGCTGCCAGCCGGCCTGCGGATGGCCGAGAAGCTGCCGCAGCCGCTGTTCACGCCCTCGACGAAAGCCGAACTGGGGACGCACGACGAGAACATCGATTTCGCCACGGTCGAGAAGACCATCGGCCCGGCGCTGGCCGCCCAGTTGCGCGACGCGGCGCTGCGCCTGTACACCGAGGCGGCGGCCTATGCGCTGACGCGCGGCATCATCATCGCCGACACCAAGTTCGAGTTCGGCCTTGACGCGGCCGGCAAGCTCTACCTGATCGACGAGGTGCTGACGCCGGATTCGTCGCGCTTCTGGCCGGCCGATACGTACAAGGTGGGTACCAGCCCGGCCAGCTTCGACAAGCAGTTCGTGCGCGACTACCTTGAGACGCTGGACTGGAACAAGCAGGCGCCCGGTCCGAAGCTGCCGGCCGGGATTCTGGAAAAGACCGCCGCGAAGTACCGCGAAGCACTGCAAAGACTGACGACCTGATTCCGGTGCCGTCTTGCCAGCGCCGACTTTTATTGAAGTCGGCGCGGTTGCCCCCATTTCCCGACTATGAACCCACTCCTCGACTTCGCCGGGCTGCCCCGCTTTGCGGACATCGCGCCCGAACATGTGGCTCCGGCCATCCGCCAGCTGCTCGAACAAAACCGCGCTCTGCTGGCACGGCTGGAGCGTCCGGAAACCCCCGCGACCTGGAACGATTTCGTCCAGCCGATGACCGATGCCGGCGAGCGGCTCGGCCGCGCCTGGGGCATCGTCGGCCATCTACACGGCGTGAACGACGTGCCGGAATGGCGCGAGGCCTACAACGCCATGCTGCCGGAAGTGACGCGCTTCTACGCCGAGCTCGGCCAGAACCTGGCGCTCTACGAGAAGTTCAAGGCGCTGGCGGCGAGCCCGGAATATGCGCAGCTCAATCCGGTGCGCCAGCGCATCATCGACCACGAGATCCGCGATTTCCGCCTCGCCGGTGCCGAATTGCCCGCCGAGCAGAAGCCGCGCTTCCAGGAAATCCAGGAAGAGCTTTCCGCGTTGGCCGCGAAATTCTCCGAGAACCTGCTCGATGCGACCAATGCGCATGCCGAATGGGTGACCGAGGAATCCGGCGTGGCCGGGCTGCCGGATGACGTCAAAGCCGCAGCGCGCGCCGCCGCCGAAAGAGATGGCAAGCCCGGCTGGAAGTTCACGCTGCAGGCGCCGGCCTACCTCCCCGTCATGCAGTACGCCGACGACCGCGACTTGCGCGCCCGCATGTACCGCGCCTATGCGACCCGCGCCGCCGAGTTTGGCAAGCCCGAGTGGGACAACGGTCCGCTGATCAAGCGCCTCCTCTCACTGCGCGCCGAGGAGGCGCGCATGCTCGGCTTCGCCAATTTCGCCGAGCTGTCGCTGACGCCGAAGATGGCCGATTCTCCCGCGCAAGTGGCGGCCTTCCTGCGCGACATGGCGGCGAAGGCGCGGCCCTTCGCCGAGCGCGATCTCGGCGAGCTGCGCGAATTCGCGGCGCAGGAGCTGGGTCTGGAAAAACTCGAAAGCTGGGACATGTCCTGGGCTTCCGAGAAGCTGAAGCTCGCGCGCTACGCGTTTTCGGACGACGAGGTCAAGCAGTACTTTCCCGAGCACAAGGTGCTGGAAGGCCTGTTCCGCTGCGTCGAGACGCTGTTCGGCGTGCAGATCCGGCCTGACAGCGCGACGACCTGGCATCCGGCCGTGCGTTTCTTCCGCATCGAACGGCAGGGCAAGCTGGTCGGCCAGTTCTACCTCGATCTCTACGCGCGCGAAACCAAGCGCGGCGGTGCCTGGATGGCCGACGCGAGAAGTCGGCGCTCCATCAACGCAAATGAGGACGGCACCGTGCAGACGCCAGTCGCCTATCTCTGCTGCAACTTCTCCGCGCCCGTCGGCGAGGGTACGCAAATGAGACCGGCGACCTTCACGCACGACGACGTGCTGACGCTGTTCCACGAAACCGGCCACGGCTTGCACCATCTGCTGACAGAAGTCGACGAATTGGCCGTCTCGGGCATCGACGGCGTCGAGTGGGACGCTGTCGAGCTGCCCTCGCAGTTCATGGAGAACTTCTGCTGGGAATGGGACGTGCTCAAGGACATGACTGCCCACGTCGATTCGGGCGAGCCGCTGCCGCGCGCGCTCTACGACAAGATGATCGCGGCGAAGAACTTCCAGAGCGGCCTGTTCACCCTGCGCCAGCTAGAGTTCGCGCTGTTCGACCTGCGCCTCTACAGCGAAGGGCGCAAGGATTTTCTCGCGCTCCTCGACGAGGTGCGCCGGGAAGTCGCGGTGGTCTTCCCGCCCGCATGGAACCGCTTCCCGCAGAGCTTTTCCCACATCTTCGCCGGCGGCTACGCGGCCGGCTATTACAGCTACAAGTGGGCCGAGGTGTTGTCGGCCGATGCCTATGCGGCCTTCGAGGAAGTCGTGCCGGACGTCGGTACCGTCCTCGATGCCAAGACTGGGGAACGCTTCTGGCGCGAGATCCTGTCCGTCGGCGGCTCGCGCCCGGCCATCGAGTCCTTCAAAGCCTTCCGCGGCCGCGAGCCTTCGCCCGACGCCCTCTTGCGCCATAATGGCATGATCGCAACCGCATAATCGGAGGCTGCCATGAAGCGAGCGGCATTGGCGCTGGCATTGTTGTCTGCCGGGGCGATCCATGCCCAGACCTATCGCTGGGTCGACAAGGACGGCAAGGTGCATTACGGTGATCGTCCGCCTGCATCCGCCGGGGGGCAGGTGCAGGAACGCAGGTTGAGCACGCCAGCCGCCGACAAATCCTTGTCGTACGGCATGCAGCAGGCCATGGCCAACTTTCCGGTGACGCTCTACGTCAGCGCCGATTGCGGAGAGAGTTGCAATGAGGGCCGCGACTACCTCAAGCAGCGCGGGATTCCGTTCAGCGAGAAGAGTGTGGCGTCGAAGGAGGACATCGATGCCCTCATGAAACTGGCCGGCGGAGAAGCGGTCGTGCCGGTGCTGGCGGTCGGTTCGAAAAGCGCGAAAGGCTGGCTGAAGTCCGATTGGCAGCGGCTGCTCGACGCCGCGGGTTATCCGTCGGATCGGCCGCGCTAGTCTACCGCTTCTGACAGCAGTGCCGTCAGCTCCCGATCGAGGAGCTGCGGATTGCCCGAGTTCAAAGCGACCAGGCGCCGCAGATGGGTCACGCTGTCGACGTCGATGTCCTCGCAGTGCAGTCCGACGCGCCGGCCGGCGATGTGCGCGATGCTGGCGTGCATGCTGATCTTGGAGTCCGCGGCGAGATTGAGCCGCAATTGGCAGCGGTCGCCGATCTTGCCGGTCCAGCCTTCCGGCGCCTTGAGCAGTGCGCCCTTGAGTGAAATGTCGAACAGTTCGGCTTCGGTCACCTGACCATGGGCGACGAAGTGCACGGGAGAGTGAAAGTGGGCGCGCCAGAACTGGCGGCGGTTCTTCAATGCGGTCATGATGCGCTTCCTTGCGGCGATGGGCTTCCCGTATCATACCTTGCATGAAAATCGCGACATGGAACGTCAACTCGCTCAAGGTGCGCCTGCCCCACGTGCTCGACTGGCTGGCGGCCGCGCAGCCGGATGCGCTGTGCCTGCAGGAAACCAAGACCGAGGATGGCGGTTTCCCCTTCAAGGAAATCGAGGCGGCCGGCTATCGCGCCATCCACAACGGGCAGAAGACCTACAACGGCGTGGCGATACTCGCGCGCGCCGAGCCGGCCGATGTCCTGCGTGATCTGCCGGGTTTCGAGGATGCCCAGAAGCGCATCATTGCCGCGACGGTGGGTGGCGTGAGGCTGGTCTGCGCCTACATGCCCAATGGCCAGGCGGTCGGCTCCGACAAGTATGAATACAAGCTGAAGTGGCTGGCCGCGCTCGCCCGCTGGCTGGGCGAGGAAATGCAGCGCCATCCTCAGCTCGTCCTGCTGGGCGACTTCAACATTGCGCCCGAGGACCGCGACGTGCATGATCCGGTGGCCTGGCAGGGGCAGATCCTTTGCAGCGAACCTGAGCGCGAGGCCTTCCGCAAGTTCGTCGGGATGGGTTTCGCCGATGCCTTCAGGCTGTTCGAGCAGCCGGAAAAGAGCTTCTCGTGGTGGGATTACCGGATGATGGCCTTCCGCCGCAATCAGGGCTTGCGCATCGACCACATCCTCGTCTCGCCGGCGCTCGCGGCACACTGCCGCGCCTGCGGCATCGACAAGGCGCCGCGCAAGCTGGAGCGCCCTTCGGATCATGCGCCTGTGGTGGCCGAGTTTGCGGAGTTCGCTAAGTGACTTTGTTCGAGCTGTATCCTGTCCTGCAGGAACTGCCCGCCGGCTTGCGCAACCGCCTCGCCGCTGCGATCCAGCCGATGACCGTGCCGGCCGGCACGGTACTTTTCGACGAGCACCAGCCCTGCCAGGGCTTTCCCTTCGTGCTGGCCGGCGGCATCCGGGTCGTCAAGCTCGCGGCGAACGGACGCGAGCTGCCGCTCTACAAGGTTCTGCCCGGCGAGAGCTGCATCATCACCTCGAGCTGCCTGCTCGGTCATGCCGACTACAACGCCCGTGGCGTGACCGAGAGCGACACGACGCTGGTGCTGCTGCCGCGCGCGCTGTTCGACGAACTATTGCGCGAGGCGAGCTTCCGCGGCTTCGTGTTCGACCTGTTCGCCGAGCGCATAGCCGAACTCATGCAGCTGGTCGAGGAAGTGGCCTTCCGCAAGCTCGACCAGCGGCTGGCCAACCTGCTGCTCGGCAAGGGGCGCCAGCTGCACACGACGCACCAGCATCTCGCCGACGAACTGGGCAGCGTGCGCGAGATGGTCAGCCGGCTGCTCAAGGGCTTCGCCGACCAGGGGCTGGTCAGGCTGGGGCGCGAACAGATCGAGATTCTCGATCCCGCCGGGCTGCGCCGCATCGCCGCCTGAGTGAGCGAAAGTCAGTACCCGCGGGACGGCACCGGCAATGTGATTTTGGTTACTGAACCGAAACAGTCGGGAATGCTCTAATCTTAGCGCACCCTAACCCAAGGAGATAGAAATGAAAGCAAACGTTGGTGGCATCGACCGCATCCTGCGCATCGTCGTCGGCCTTGCCCTGGTTGCCTGGGCACTGATGGGCGGCCCGGTCTGGGCCTGGATCGGCGCCGTACCTCTCGCTACCGGACTGATTGGCTTCTGCCCGGTTTACCCGCTCCTCGGCATGAATACCTGCCCGATGAAGAAGTAAGGGCAGTCCGGGGCCCGCAACGGCGTGCTCGGCACGCCGTTTTTGCTTGTAAAATGCGTATATGTTGAAACAACGCACCCTCAAATTACCCGTTCGCACCACCGGCGTCGGCCTCCACTCCGGCACCAAGGTGACACTCGTCTTGCGTCCCGCAGCGCCGGACACGGGCATCGTGTTCCATCGCGTCGATCTGAATCCGGTCGTGGATATCAAGGCCGACCCTTTTGCCGTGGGCGATACCCGCATGGCGTCCTGTCTCGAGAAGGATGGCGCCAAGCTCGGTACCGTCGAGCATTTGATGTCCGCGCTGGCCGGGCTGGGCATCGACAACGCCCATGTGGATGTCGATGCCGAGGAAATCCCGATTCTCGACGGCTCCGCCGCGCCTTTCGTCTTCCTTCTGCAGTCGGCGGGCATCGAGGAGCAGAACGCGCCCAAACGCTTCATGCGCGTGAAGAAGGTCGTCGAGGTCAAGGACGGCGACAAGTGGGCGCGCCTGTCGCCCTACGACGGCTTCAGGCTCGAGTTCTCGATCCAGTTCAACCATCCGGCGGTCGACAAGTCGGGCACCCGGGTGGCGGTCGATTTCGGCGACCAGTCCTACATCCGCAACATCGCCCGCGCGCGCACCTTCGGCTTTACCCAGGACGTCGAGGCGATGCAGGCTCAGGGTCTGGCCCTCGGCGGCAGCCTCGAGAACGCCATCGTGATGGACGAGTACCGCGTGCTCAACGCGGACGGCTTGCGGGTACCCGACGAGTTCGTGCGCCACAAGGTACTCGATGCCGTCGGCGACCTGTATCTCGTCGGCGCGCCCCTGCTGGCGAGCTTCAGCGCCCACAAGTCCGGCCATGCGCTGAACAACCGGCTGCTGCGCGCCCTGCTGGCCGATGCCACGGCCTGGGAGTGGGCGACCTTCGAGCAGCCGGGTACGACCCCGGCGCGCGTGGCGCAGCTCTATCCCGACTTGCAGTTCGCCTGACCGGTCATGCTGCTGCTGCGCATCGTCGGCATCCTCGCGGCGATCGCCATCGGCGCCGGCATCGTCGCCTTTCTGTTTACACGTGACAGGAAATACCTGGGATTTTCCTGGCGCGTCGCCAAATACGCCCTGATATTTGCGCTCGTGCTGTTTGCCCTGCTGGCCTTCGAGCGCCTGATAGTCATTCTCTAGCTGTTTCTCAGGAGTCTTTCCAGCGCCCGTCGCACCGGCGAATCCTCGTTCAGCCCGGCGATCAGGGATGTAAGTGAGCGCTTCGACTGAATACCCAGTGTTTGCGGTTGTTTTTTCCGGGATGGGGACAAAGGACGCCAGCCGGGTTGCACGCGTACCTCGATTCCGTTAACCTCTTGACCTTGTTGAATAAAACCCTCGGCGAGCCGTGGCGCCAACTGCCTCAGCTTGACCGCGACCGCGCCGCTGTCGGCGTGAATAACGACTTTGCCCCGCTTGAGATTCGCGACGTGAGCGCCCGGCGCCAGATGGGGTGGCAGTGCTGCGTCGAGCAGAGTTTGTAGTTGCCGCAGGCGATCCGCCTGCCCGGATAGTCGGGCGAAGCTGTCGCTGGCGGCAAGATGGTCTTTCAACAAGCCTCGTTTTCTCGAGGACATGCTGCCCGGATGGTGAGATTTCTGGCGTGGCGTCATGTCTGCGGACCGGGGTCTTGAAGAAATTACAAGGAGTATACGCGTGCAGATCATTCTGGTTTCCAACCACATGGCCACGGCCCGCAGCATCACGCTGACGATCCGCCATCTGGTCGTGGCCATCACCGTGCTGGTTCTGACGGTGTTGATGCTGTCCTCGCTGTTTTCCTATCTGACGATGCGGCATGCCGCCGAAATCCGCCTCCCCTTCCTGCAGGACATGCTGCGCAATATCAGCCTCGAGGAAGCCGCCAGGACGCGTGATCTGGTGCGCGACAATCTCGCGAACATGGCGGCCAGGCTCGGCCAGATGCAGGGCCAGTTGATGCAACTCGATTCCCTCGGCGAACGGCTCGCCGGGATGGCGGGCATCAAGCAGAAAGATGCAAAAGGAAAGCCAGAAGGGAAGCCAGCCAGGGAGGGCAGCGGCGGACCGCTGGTTAGTCCGGAGAGTCTTTCTGCCGCGTCGCTGCAGCAGGCCCTCGACGATTTGGCGCGACAGGTCGAGGCACGCAGTGAAGCGCTGCTGGCACTGGAAAGCCGTATCCTCGACGAGCGCATCCGCAAGAATCTGCTGCCGACCTCGATTCCGGTAACCGAGGGGGTTCGTTCCTCGAACTTCGGCTTGCGTTCCGATCCTTTCACCGGGCAGGCCGCGATGCACGAAGGCATCGATTTCATCGCCGAGCCTGGCACGCCAATTCTTGCGGCG
The DNA here is from genome assembly GCA_021849505.1 of Pseudomonadota bacterium. Lineage (GTDB taxonomy): Bacteria > Pseudomonadota > Gammaproteobacteria > Burkholderiales > Rhodocyclaceae > Sulfuricystis. The sequence continues at coordinate 4,752 of JAJZSW010000014.1, read as the reverse complement.
GCGGCGGGGATCGTCCGGAATGTCGAACGTCACCCGCAATATGGCAACCTCGTCGAAATCGACCACGGCGACGAACTGGTGACCCGCTATGCCCATGCCTCGCTGGTGCTGGTCAAGCAAGGCGAATTCGTCAAGCGCGGTCAGCATATCGCCGCGGTCGGCAATACCGGCCGCTCGACCGGTCCGCATCTGCATTTCGAGGTGCTGCTCAGGGGCGCACCGCAGAATCCCGCGCGTTTCCTTGACATGGGCAGCGCTTTGCTTGCCCGTCGGTAGTGCCAATGGCTGACCCGCGTCGAGGGTCGGCCACCCCCGCGTGATAAGATTGCGCACTTCGCACGAGCGGATTCCGCCCGCTGTGCCTACTTGCATTTCAAGGCGTAATTTCCCATGATTTCCGGTTTTCTCAAGAAGATTTTCGGCAGCCGCAACGACCGTTTGCTGCGCCAGTACTCCGCTGCCGTCAAGAGCGTCAACGCGCTCGAAAGCCAGATGCAGGCGCTGTCCGACGCCGATCTGGCCGCCCGGACCCCCGCTCTGAAAGAGCGCGTGGCGAACGGCGAATCGCTCGACAGCCTGCTGCCGGAAGCCTTTGCGGTGGTGCGCGAGGCGGCGCGCCGGGTGTTGGGCATGCGCCACTTCGATGTTCAGTTGGTCGGCGGTATCGTCCTGCACAACAACAAGATCGCCGAAATGCGTACCGGCGAGGGCAAGACGCTGATGGCGACCCTGCCGGTCTACCTGAACGCCCTGGCCGGCAAAGGCGTGCATGTCGTGACCGTCAACGACTATCTCGCCAGCCGCGACGCCGAGTGGATGGGGCGCGTCTATAACTTCCTCGGCCTCACGGTCGGCTGCAACCTGCCGCAGATGAGCCATGCGGACAAACAGGCCGCCTATGCTGCCGACATCACCTACGGCACCAACGGCGAATTCGGTTTCGACTACCTGCGCGACAACATGGTCTATGCGGCCAGCGAACGCGTGCAGCGTCCGCTGAACTACGCGATCGTGGACGAGGTTGACTCGATCCTCATCGACGAGGCGCGCACGCCGCTGATCATTTCCGGCCAGGCCGAGCAGCACACCGAACTCTACGTCAAGATGAATGCCGTGCCGCCGCTGCTGGAGAAGGGCGAGGCGGCGAAGAGCCAGGAGGAGAAGGACACCGGCGACTTCGTCGTCGACCTGAAGGCCCACTCCGTGCTGCTGACCGAGCAGGGCCACGAGAAGGCCGAGCAGGTTCTCGCCAACCTCGGGCTGCTGTCCGAAGGCAGCAGCCTCTACGATCCGCACAACATCCTGCTGATGCACCACCTGTACGCCGCCCTGCGCGCTCATAACCTGTTCCATCGCGATCAGCAGTACGTGGTGCAGAACGGCGAGGTGATCATCGTCGACGAATTCACCGGCCGCCTGATGTCCGGGCGGCGCTGGTCGGACGGCCTGCATCAGGCGGTCGAGGCCAAGGAGGGTGTGGCGATCAATTCCGAGAACCAGACGCTGGCCTCGATCACCTTCCAGAACTACTTCCGCATGTACAAGAAGCTGGCCGGCATGACCGGCACGGCCGACACGGAAGCCTACGAATTCCAGCAGATCTACGGCCTCGAGACGGTGGTCATCCCGACCAACAAGCCGATGATCCGCATCGACAACAACGACCAGATCTACCGCACGGCGGCCGAAAAGTACAACGCCATCCTTGCCGACATCCGCGATTGCCACCGGCGCGGCCAGCCGGTGCTGGTCGGCACGACCTCGATCGAGAACTCGGAGCTGATCTCCGGCCTGCTGAACAAGGACAAGCTGCCGCATCAGGTGCTCAACGCCAAGCAGCACGCGCGCGAGGCCGAAATCGTCGCCCAGGCCGGTCGCCCGGGCATGATCACCATCGCCACCAACATGGCCGGCCGCGGTACCGACATCGTGCTCGGCGGCAACGTCGACAAGCAGATCCAGGCGCTGATGGCCGAGGAGAGTATCGCGCCCGCCGAGAAGGTAGTCCGGGCACAGAAGCTCCGCGATGAATGGCAGGGTCTGCACGCGCAGGTACTGCAAGCGGGCGGCCTGCACATCATCGGCTCCGAGCGCCACGAATCGCGGCGCATCGACAACCAGCTGCGTGGCCGTTCCGGCCGCCAGGGCGATCCCGGTTCCTCCCGGTTCTACCTGTCGCTCGACGACCCGTTGCTCAAGATCTTCGCCGGCGAGCGGCTCAACGCGATCATGGTGCGCCTCAAGATGCCGGAGGGCGAGGCGATCGAGCATCCGCTGGTCTCGCGCTCGCTCGAGTCGGCGCAGCGCAAGGTCGAGCAGCGCAACTTCGACATCCGCAAGCAGCTCCTCGAATACGACGACGTCGCCAACGACCAGCGCAAGGTGATCTACCAGCAGCGCAACGAGCTGCTTGACGCCGCCGACATCGCCGATACCATCACGGCGATGCGGCAGGGCGTGATCCACGACCTGTTCCGCGAGTACGTGCCGGCCGAGAGCGTCGAGGAGCAGTGGAACCTCGGCGGGCTGGAGGTCGCGCTGACGGCCGAGCTGACGCTCAAGCTCCCGGTCGCGCAGTGGGTCAAGGACGATTCCAAGCTCAATGACGACGAGATCCTCAAGCGCATCCTGGATGCGGCCGATGCGGCTTACGAGGAGAAAGTGTCCCGCGTCGATCTCGCCGCTTGGCGCGGCTTCGAGCGCAGCGTCATGCTGCAGAGCCTCGATACCCACTGGCGCGAGCATCTCGCCGCGCTCGACCACCTGCGCCAGGGCATCCACCTGCGCGGTTATGCGCAGAAGAACCCGAAGCAGGAATACAAGCGCGAATCCTTCGAGCTCTTCGAGGCGCTGCTCGGCACGATCCGCAACGAGGTGACGCGCCTGCTAATGACGGTTGAGATCCGTAGTGAAAGCCAGATCGAGGAAGTCGAACAGCAGCATCCCCAGGTCGACAACGTGCAGTACCACCATGCCGACTACGATGAAGCGCTGGCCAGCGCGGCGACCGCCGAGAAGAAGCAGATACCGCAGGAGCGCGCGCTGCCCAAGGTCGGGCGCAACGATCCCTGTCCCTGCGGCAGCGGGAAAAAATACAAGCACTGCCACGGCAAGCTGGACTGAACATGCTGGTGACCATCGCCGAAGACGGCGGTGACGTCGTCATACTAGACCAGACTAGGCTGCCGCGTGAGACGGCCTTCGTCCGGCTGAGGTCGCTGGCCGACACCGCGCATGCGATCCGCGTCATGCAGGTGCGCGGCGCGCCGCTGATCGGCGCCACCGCAGCCTTCGGCGTCGCGCTGGGCCTGCGGGAAGGCCTGACCCTTGAACGCAGCATCGACACCCTGGCCGCGACGCGGCCGACCGCAGTCAACCTGCACTGGGCGCTGGAGCGCATGCGGGGCGTTCTCGAAAAGTCGGCGCAGGCGGTACGGCAAGAGGTAGCCTGGACCGAGGCCCGTGCCATCGCGCGCGAGGATGCCGCGGCGAATGCCGCCATCGGCCGGCACGGACTGGCAGTGCTCGAGCCTGTCGCCGCCCGCAAGGGGCGCGTCGAGGTCATGACCCACTGCAATGCCGGCTGGCTGGCGACCGTGGCCCACGGCACGGCGCTCGCGCCGATCTACGCCGCCCATGAGGCCGGCCTTGCGGTGCATGTCTGGGTTTCCGAGACCCGGCCACGCAATCAGGGCCAGCTCACCGCCTGGGAACTCGCGCAGGAAGGTGTTCCACATACCTTCATCGCCGACAATGCCGCCGGACTGCTGATGATGCAGGGCAAGGTCGACTGCGTGATCGTCGGCGCCGACCGCATCGCGGCGAACGGCGACACGGCCAACAAGGTCGGCACCTATCTCAAGGCGCTGGCGGCGCACGCGCACGGCGTGCCGTTCTACGTTGCGGCGCCGGTCTCGACGATCGACTTCGCCTGTTCCGATGGTATGCACATTCCCATCGAGGAGCGTTCCGCCGCAGAGTTCGGCGCACTGCATACGCCGGTTGCCAATCCTGCCTTCGACGTGACGCCGGCGGCGCTGATCGCCGGCATCATCACCGAGCACGGCATCGTGCCGGCCGATCAGCTGGCACGGGTGAAACCGTGAGCGACCTGGCTGCCGAGGTATTGGCGACTGCCCGCCAGATGAACGCCGTCGGCATCAATCGCGGCGCGGCAGGCAATGTCAGTGTTCGTGACGGTGATGGATTCATCATCACCCCGACCGGCATGGCTTACGATGAGTGCGTGCCCGCGGACATGGTGAAAGTCAGTCTCGACGGAATGGCACAGGGATGCCGCAAACCCTCTTCCGAGTGGCGCTTCCATCGCGACATCTATGTCGCGCGATCCGAGGCGGGGGCGATCCTCCACGCGCATTCGCCGTTCGCCACTGCGCTGGCCTGCCAGTCGATCGAGATGCCACCGTTCCACTACATGATCGCGCGCTTCGGCGGCGCCACGATCCGCTGCGCGGGCTATGCGACCTTCGGCACGCAGGCGTTGTCCGACGCAATGCTGGCCGCGCTGCAGGATCGCCGTGCCTGTCTGATGGCGCATCACGGCATGGTGGTGTTCGGCGCCGATCTCAAGGAGACGCTCGCGCTGGCGGTCGAGTTCGAATCGCTGTCCGAACAATATTGGCGTGTGCTGCAACTCGGCGCGCCGAAACTGCTGCCGGCCGACGAAATGGCGCGCGTCCTTGAAAAATTCAAGGACTACGGAAAACAGTCCTAGCCGACGATCTTGTTGAT
>JAJZSW010000085.1 GCA_021849505.1 Pseudomonadota bacterium | reverse complement strand
CTTGTAATGCGGGAGCGGCCGGCAGCGTAGCGGTGCCAGGGGCGCCGTTATTGCCGATTGTCAGTGCCATGAGCGTTCTCCTTGCCCTGTGCGGCGGCGGAATTGCTCCCGCCGCCGGCCGTTACTCAGAGGCTTCCCGATTAACCGCGGAGGAGCGTGAGCACGTTGTTAGGCAGCGCGTTCGCCTGGGCCAGCATCGCCACGCCGGCCTGCTGCAGGATCTGGGCGCGGGTCAGGTTGGCAGTCTCTTGAGCGAAGTCCGCGTCCTGAATGCGGCTACGGGCGGCAGTGATGTTCTCCGCCGCAGAAGTCAGGTTGGCAATGACCGACTCGAAGCGATTCTGAACGGAACCGAAGGTAGCACGGAAATTTGTAACAGATGTAAGTGCCGCATCTACCGCCAGGATGGCGCTGTTGGCATTCGTGACGCTTCTGACATCCACTGCCTCCAAGTTGCTGGAGGCAGACAGTAAGGCGGTTGAGAAGCCTGCGGTTGCTTGCGTGCCGCCAAGGGTGATACTTGCAGCCGACTGGAGCGTAATCTGACCGCGGTATGTTTCCGTACCCGCCGCCAGGCTGAAACCACCGGTACCTGTTGCGACGTTAGTAGAAAATACAGAATTGGCTACTTCACCGACCACTGTGGTACCAGTCACTGTAAAGCTTTCGTTGATGTCAATGTTGCGACCATCTGCCGCCACTAGTTGAAGGGCACCTGCAGTCGTTTTTGAGGCCACGACACCCGTCGTCGATTGGAAGGAGTTGATATTGGCAACAGCTGCATCGATGCTGACATCGTTTGTAGCAGTGAGAACGGCTTGCCCATTTACTGACAGGTTATAACTCAGGACGCCTGCAGCAGAAGTGAATTGGAGGAAATCACTGGTGCCTGCAACGCCAGTTGAAGCAGCAGCAAATGTTTTGGTGGTGTTCGCTGAGGCAGTAACTCCCGCGACTCCAGATGCGTTAATGGCAGCGGCTTTTGCATAGGCGCTGGTCGCATCTTGTTGGGTTGGTGCCGACGTTCCAACATAGTTTGCGGAATTAAGGATATTGGTACTGTTCAGACTGAAGTTCGAACCGTTGAACGCGGTAGCGGATACCCCGCTATAGGTAAGTGCATCAGTAGTGCCGGTGTGAGTTGCAGCGGTAGCTGCTCCAGCAACCGTTACGGTTACGGCCGTTGTGCCTGCCTGGTTGACAAATGAGCCAATAGCCGAAGCTTTCATGCTGGTCGCGAATCCTACAGAAATGGTTTCGCCTACGTTTGCACCGACCTGGAAACTAGCGGTACCGAACGTACCATCCAGAATCTTCTGGCCGTTGAAAGAGGTTTGCGCTGCGACGCGGTCGATTTCGGAAATACGCTGTTGAACTTCGGCATCCAGAGCGGCGCGGTCGGAAGCACTGTTGGTGGCGTTGGCCGACTGAACGGCCAGTTCGCGGATACGCTGCAGGTTGTTGGCGATTTCGCCTAGCGCGCCTTCGCCGGTCTGCGCCAGCGAGATGCCGTCGTTGGCGTTGCGCGCCGCCTGGTTGAGGCCGCGGATCTGGGTGGACATCCGTTCCGCAATGCCCAAGCCGGCGGCGTCGTCCTTGGCGCTGTTGATGCGCAGGCCTGAGGACAGGCGTTGGAGAGCGGTCGCCAGGGAGTTCTGTGACGTGGTCAGGTTGCGCTGGGCGTTCAGCGAAGAGATGTTGGTGTTGATGACTTGTGCCATTTTCAAGCTCCTGATAGAGAGGTTGTTTCCCCGTCGGTCGTTTCGCCCATCGTTGAGTTGGCTGGCGCCGGCGCCGGTTTGTTTCGCGGAACATTCCGCGGACAGGAGCTTTATCGGTGTCGTTTGGGGAAACTTTAGCGATTGGGCAGCGACAGCAGGATTGCTGAGTTTTGATTGACATTTGCCATAAGAGACATATCATCGGCAATATGAAAGAATCCCGTGTGGTGCTTGATACGAATGTGTTTGTCGCTGCCGGGCGAAGCCGGCAGGGGGTCGCGTTTGCTCTGCTCAAGGCTTTGCGGGAAGGACGTTTTCGCATCATGGCGTCGGTGCCATTGTTTCTGGAGTACGAGGCGGTGTTGAAACGCCCCGAGCAATTGATGGTCGGTCGACGGTCCGAAGCGATGGTTGATGCATTTCTGGATGCGCTGAGCCTGCGTACCGAATCCGTGCATCTGCATTTTCTTTGGCGGCCGCAACTGCGCGATCCGGCCGACGAAATGGTGTTGGAGACGGCGTTGAACGGTCGGGCAGACGCGCTGGTCACATTCAACGTGAGTGATTTTGCGCTGGCAGGGCGTTTTGGTTTCCCGGTATGGACACCGAGGGAGTTTCTGTTGAAGCTGGAAGAGGAGAATGACTGATGGCCAACTATGCACTGCGAGTCCCCGAGTCGCTGTTTGCCTTCGCGCGCAAGGTGGCGGAGGAGGAGCAGACATCGATGAACCAGTTTTTCGTGACCGCAATTGCCGAAAAAGTGTCCGCGCTCAAGACCGAGGCGTACTTTCGCGAGCGGCAGGCGCGTGGCGACCTGGCAGGCATGGATGCGTGGCTGGCCGCCAGCCCGGATATGCCACCAGAAGGGCCTGACCGGCTCTGAAATGCGGAAAGTGGCTGCGACGCTGCCGTCCCGTCAGCGCCGACTTTTGGGCCAAGCCTTTGCCTAGGCGAAGGTATCTATCTGATTGCCGAGGTGCGGCGGGTTGTTGTAGCTCTGCTGGGTCGCCGCCATCAGTAGCTGGATCGCGCCTTGCCCTTGCAGTTCCATCGCCTTCTTGAGTACGGCAAGTTGCGCCGCCTGCTCGGTGCGGATGGTGGCCATTTCGATGGCGAGGGAGGCGATGGCGGAAGTATCCATATGGTTATATACGGCCGGCGACTGAAGAACTTAAGCGTTAAAACGTCCCCGGATACGCACCGCCATCGAGCAGCCAGTTCTGGCCGGTGATGTAGCCGGCCTGGGCGCTGCAGAGCCACGCGCAGGCGGCGCCGAATTCGGCGGGATCGCCGATCCGGCCGGCGGGGATGGTGGCGACGCGCTCGGCGAGCGCTTTTTCGTACTCGACCCCTTTGGCCTTGGCCTGCGCGCCGACGACATTGCGGATGCGGTCGGTGTCGAACAGGCCGGGCAACAGGTTGTTGATGGTGACGTTGTGCTGCACCGTCTTGCGCGCGAGGCCGGCGACGAAGCCGGTGAGGCCCGAGCGCGCGCCGTTTGAAAGCCCGAGCACGTCGATCGGCGCCTTGACCGCGCCCGAGGTGATGTTGACGATGCGGCCGAACTTGCGCGCGATCATGCCATCGACCGTCGCCTTGATGAGCTCGATGGGTGTGAGCATGTTGGCGTCGAGCGCCTTGATCCAGTCGTCGCGTGACCAGTCGCGGAAGTCGCCGGGCGGCGGGCCGCCGGCATTGTTGACGAGGATGTCGGGAGCGGGACAGGCGGCGAGGGCCGCAGCGCGGCCTTCCGGCGTCGTGATGTCCGCCACGACGGCCCTCATTTCCGCAATAGTTGCCGTCCCGCCAGCGCCGACTTTGCGCAGTTCGGCCAGCGTCGCTTCGAGCGCTTCCTGCCCGCGCGCGACGATGGTTACGCTGACGCCTTCGCGCGCCAGCGCTAGCGCGCAGCCGCGGCCGAGTCCCTTGCTGGCGGCGCAGACCAGCGCCCGCTTGCCTTGAATGCCGAGATCCATGATGCGTTCCTGTGTGCGGAAAACCGCATGCTACTCCGAGGATTTGCAGGGCTAGAATCGGCCCTCCCAATAACGACAAAGGAGACCCTTCATGAAACTGCGTTCACTCGTTGCGGCTTCAGTCATTGCCCTGTCCGCTTCCGCCGCGCAGGCAACCGAATTCATCAACGTGCTGACCGGCGGTACCAGTGGCGTGTATTACCCGCTCGGCGTCGCGCTGACCCAGCTCTACAACAAGGCCATCCCGGATGCCAAGACGGCGGTGCAGGCGACCAAGGCCAGTGCTGAAAACCTCAACCTGCTGCAGGCGGGCCGCGGCGAAGTGGCCTTCTCGCTGGGCGATACCTTCAACGAGGCCTGGAAGGGCAACGAGGAAGCCGGTTTCAAGACGCCGCTGAAAAAGCTGCGCACGCTGGCGGCGATCTATCCGAACTACATCCACTTCCTCGCGTCCGCCGATTCGGGCATCAAGTCGCTGGCCGACCTGAAGGGCAAGCGCGTTTCCGTCGGCGCGCCGAAGAGCGGCACCGAACTCAACAGCCGCGACATCCTCAAGGCGGTCGGCATGAGCTACAAGGATCTCGGCAAGGTCGAGTACCTCGGCTATTCCGAGTCGGTGGAACTGATCAAAAACCGCCAGCTCGACGCCACCCTGCTGTCGTCCGGCCTTGGCGTCGCCGCCGTGCGCGACCTCGCCACCGCGGTGAAGATCGTCGTCATCCCGATCCCCGCCGAGGTGGTGGCGAAGATTGGCGAGGCGGCCTATACCACCGGCGTGATCCCGGCCAACACCTATAACGGCCAGACCGCCGACGTGCCGACCGTCACCGTGCAGAACTACCTCGTGACCCACGAGGGCGTCTCCACCGACACGGTCTACAAGATGACCAAGGTGATGTTCGAGAGCCTCGACGCGATGGTGGCAGCGCATGCTGCCGCCAAGGCCATCAATCCGAAGACGGCGGGTATCGGCGCGCCGGTGCCGCTGCACCCGGGTGCCGAGAAGTACTATCGTGAAGCCGGCCTGATCAAGTAAGCCATGTCCGCCCCTGAACAGGCTCAGGAGGCGTTCTCCGAGCACGGCGTGCAGCGCCGGCTCGGCGGAACGGCCTTGCTGGTGTTGTCGGCGATTGCCCTGACGTTTTCGATTTACCAGCTTGTCGTCGCGGCCTTCCACCCCTTCTCGAGCCTGGTCACGCGTGCTTTCCACGTCGGCTTCCTGCTGGCGCTGACCTTTCTCCTCTACCCGGCCTACAAACAGGCCAAGCTGTCAAAAGTCGGCGCTGGCGATACGGTGCTGGCGCTTGCCGCGTTTGCACTGGTTTCTTATCAGTGGCTTTTCGAGGGCGACCTGATCCAGCGTGCCGGCGACCCGACGACGCTCGATCTTGTCGTCGGCACGGCGCTGGTCGTGCTCGTTTTCGAGGCGTCGCGCCGCATCCTCGGCCTGGCCCTGCCGCTGGTCTGCGCCACCTTCCTGCTCTACGGCCTGTTCGGCCAGTATCTGCCCGGCGATCTCGCCCACCGCGGCTATGCCTTCTCGCAGATTGTCGACCAGCTCGGTTTCGGCACCGAAGGCATCTTCGGCATCCCGACCATGGTGTCGGCGACCTTCATTTTCCTCTTCATCCTGTTCGGCAGCTTCCTCGAGCATGCCGGGATGATCAATCTGTTCAATTCGATCGCGCTGGGTTTTGTCGGCCACACCCGGGGCGGGGCGGCCAAGGTGTCTGTCGTGTCCTCGGCGCTGATGGGCACGATCTCCGGCTCGGGCGTGGCCAATGTGCTGACCACCGGGCAATTCACCATCCCGCTGATGAAGCGTTTCGGCTATTCCGGCACCTTTGCCGGCGCTGTCGAGGCGACGTCGAGCATGGGCGGGCAGATCATGCCGCCGGTGATGGGCGCGGTGGCCTTCATCATGGCCGAGAACCTCAACGTGCCCTATGCCGAGATCGTCAAGGCGGCGGCGATTCCGGCGATTCTCTACTACGTCACCGCCTTCTGGATGGTGCATCTCGAAGCGGGCCGCAAGCAGCTGCTCGGCCTGCCAAAGGACCAGTGCCCCAATCCGTGGCGGGCGATGCGCGAACAGTGGTACCTGATCCTGCCGCTGGCGGCGCTGGTGTTCATGCTTTTCAACGGTTTCACGCCGATGTATTCCGGCATGACCGGCCTGGCCCTGACGGCCATCCTGATCCTCGGTGCCACGGTGGCGGCACGCCTGTCGGCCATGGCGTTCCGCTACGTGTTCTGGATTGCCATCGGGCTGGCGTGCGCGACGCTGGTCGAGTGGGGCGTCTATCCGGTGCTGGCGGTGATCGGCGTGCTCATGGTCCTGTGCCTTTCCGTCAAGGGCGGCCGGCACACCCTCAAGATCCTGCGCGACAGCCTCATCGATGGCGCCAAGCAGGCACTGCCGGTCGGCATGGCCTGCGCGATCGTCGGCGTTATCATCGGCGTGCTGACGCTGACCGGTGCGGCCTCCAACTTTGCCGGTTTCATCCTCAAGGTCGGTGAGAACAGCCTGTTCCTGTCGCTCTTCCTGACCATGCTGGTCTGCCTGGTGCTCGGCATGGGCATCCCGACCATCCCGAACTACATCATCACCAGCGCTATCGCCGCGCCGGCGCTGTTGCAGCTCGGCGTGCCGCTGATCGTCAGCCACATGTTCGTCTTCTATTTCGGGATCATGGCCGACCTGACGCCGCCGGTGGCGCTCGCCGCCTTCGCCGCCAGCTCGATCGCCAAGGAATCGCCCATGAAGATCGGCTTCAAGGCCGTCAGCATCGCCATCGCCGGCTTCGTCGTGCCCTATATGGCGGTGTATGACAACGCGCTGATGCTGCAGGGCGACCCCTCCGTGCTTGCCGTGGCCTACATCGTCGGCAAGGCGCTGCTGGCCATCGGGCTTTGGGGCGCGGCCGCGATCGGCTACCTGCGCGCGCCGCTGGCCTGGTGGGAGCGCATCCTCGCCGCCACCGGCGCCTTCATGCTGGTGGCTGCGATTCCGCTGACCGACGAGATCGGCTTCGCCATCTGCGCGGCCTTCCTCGCCTCGCATTGGCTGCGCACGCGCCGGAAGAAGCCCGCCGGGGCATGAACGGCCTTTGTCTGGTTGCCGGACTGCTGCTTGCGCAGTTCGGCGACGAGATCACCCTGCGCTGGACGCATTCGATCCAGAAGACCGTCTGGGAAGAGGATTACCGCCGCGAGGGCGCGGCGCTCCGTCTTGTCGAGGCGCGCGTGCACGGCGCCGGCGCGGGAATGGAACCGCCCGCCGATGCCGTGTTGAAAGACGGCGCCTGGCATTACGTGCCGAACTTGCCGCCTCTGCCCAGTGTCGTCCTGACGCATTCGCCGCATGTGGCGGCTTATGCGGTCTGCAGCGCCGGGCAATGCAAGCCGGTCGATGCATGGCTGCCGGGATTGCCGGAACATGCCATCATGACGCTGTTGCCCTGCACGGAGAAGTAACGTGATGAGACGATTCATCGCCCTGGCCTTGTCGTTCCTCGCCTGCGTTTTCTCCGCGCATGCCGGCGATGCGCCGATCCATGCCAGCAGGCTGCACGATTTCCGCGTCGTGGCCTTGACGCAGGGGCTCGAATATCCCTGGGGGCTCGCCTTCCTGCCCGACGGCCGCATGCTGGTGACGGAGCGCCCCGGCCGCCTGCGCATCGTCGGCGCGGACGGCCGGCTCGATCCGCAACCGGTGACCGGACTGCCACCGATCGCCGCGGTTGGGCAGGGCGGCCTGCTCGATGTGGCGCTGCATCCCGATCATGCGCAGAACGGCTGGATCTATCTCTCCTATGCCGGGCCGGGCCCCGACGGGGTGGGGACGGAGGTCCTGCGCGGGCGGCTGGCAGGCCATGCCCTGCGCGACGTGCAGGTGCTGTTCCGCATGCGGCCGAAGACCGCGTCGGGTTACCACTTCGGATCCCGGCTGGTGTTCGATCGCCAGGGCTTCCTCTACATCACGCTCGGCGACCGCGGCGACATGCCGCGCGCCCAGCGCTTCGACGATCATGCCGGCTCGGTGATTCGCCTGCACGACGACGGGCGGGTGCCCGCTGACAATCCCTTCGTCGGCAGGCCCGGCGCGTTGCCGGAGAAGTTCACGCTCGGCAATCGAAACATGCAGGGTGCGGCCCTGCATCCGCAAACCGGCGAGCTGTGGACGCACGAGCATGGTCCGCAGGGCGGCGACGAAGTGAATATCATGCGCGCCGGCGTGAACTACGGCTGGCCGACGATCACCTACGGCGTCAATTACGGCATCGGCACGCAAATCGGCGAGGGCACCCACAAGCCCGGGATGGCCCAGCCGCTCTGGGTCTGGACGCCGTCGATCGCGCCCTCGGGCATGGCCTTTTATATCGGCGATCGCTTCCCGAAATGGAAGGGAAATCTCTTCGTCGGCGCCTTGCGCGGCGTGTTGCTGGCACGGCTGGAAGTGGACAACGCGCGTGTCATCCGCGAAGAGCGGTTGCTGGTCGGCAAGGTGGGGCGCATCCGCGATGTGCGCGCCGGTCCGGACGGGCTGATCTATCTGCTGACCGACAGTGCCGACGGGCGACTGCTGCGCCTGGAGCCGAAGTGAATCTGCCGGGCAAGCATTACCTTGCGGCGCTGGTCTGGATCGTCCTGTTCGGCATCGCTTACGTGGTGATCGATGCGCAGTTGCAACCGAAGGTGGCGACGGCGGAAAGCGCTGGCGAGATCGTGATTCCGCGTTCGCGCGACGGTCACTTTTACGTGGCGGGAAAGATCAACGGCCAGCCGGTGACTTTCATGGTCGATACCGGTGCCAGCACGGTCTCGGTAAACTCGGCGCTGGCGGGACGGCTCGGTTTGCCGCGCGGCCGCCCGGTGGCCATCGGCACGGCCGGTGGCATGACGCAGGGCGAGGAAGTGGTTGGCCAGACGGTCATGCTGGGCGGCATCACGGTGCGGGAGGTACGCATTGTCGTGCTCGCCGGCATGCCCGGCGAGGCCTTGCTGGGCCAGAACGTGCTCCGCCATCTGGAGGTCCTCCAGACGGCGGAGCGGATGATCCTGCGGCGCAAGCCCGATTAAGCCCGCTCAGTTGGACGCTGCACGCAGCGCGGCGATGCGTTCTTCCAGCGGCGGGTGCGTCATGAACAGGCGCTTGAGGCCCCCGCCCATGCCGCCGGCGATGCCGAAGGCGGCCATCTTGTCCGGCAGCGGCTGCGGATGCAGGCTGTTGAGGCGCTCGAGCGCGGCGATCATGTTCTGACGGCCTGCCAGGCTGGCACCCCCCACGTCGGCGCGGAATTCGCGCTGCCTCGAGAAGTACATCACGATGATCGAGGCAAGGATACCCAGCACCAGTTCGGCGACGATCATGGTGACGAAAAAGGCCGGGCCATGGCCGTTCTCGTTCTTGAAGACGACGCGATCGACGATGTTGCCGATGACGCGCGAGAGGAACATGACGAAGGTGTTCACCACGCCCTGGATCAGCGCCAGCGTGACCATGTCGCCGTTGGCGGCGTGCGCGACCTCATGGCCCAGCACCGCTTCGGCTTCCTGGCGGGTCATCTGCTGCAGCAGACCCGTCGACACGGCGATCAGCGAGCTGTTCTTGCTCATGCCGGTGGCGAAGGCGTTGACGTCGGGCGAGTCGTAGATGCCGACTTCCGGCATCTTGATGCCGGCCTGTTCCGAGTACTTGCGGATGGTATCGACCAGCCAGAACTCGGTGGAGTTGGCGGGCGTTTCGATGACATGGACGCCCATCGCCTTCTTGGCCGTCCACTTGGAAATGGCCAGCGAGATCAGCGAGCCGCCGAAACCCATCACCGCTGCGAAAATCAGCAGTGAGCCGAGATTCAGTCCCTGCGCGGTCAGATAGGGCTCGACCCCCAGCAGGCGCATGGTGATCGACAGGACGAAAACGATGGCTAGGTTGGTACCGAGAAAAAGCAGGATGCGTTTCATGATGGCAAACCCCTTGCGGTGTAATGACGCTGATAATCTTAGGATAAATTGACACATCGTACAAATCGATTAATATTTACCGATCGTTCGACTTCCACGAATATTTTGCGATGGCCAG
>JAJZSW010000084.1 GCA_021849505.1 Pseudomonadota bacterium | reverse complement strand
TGGCCTTCGGTCTTCATCTGCTCGCGGATCACCTGCCAGCGGGCGACCGAGCCCGCGATGTCGACGAGCGCTTTCTCCACGCGCGGCCACATCTCATTCACGCCCGCCAGGTAGAGGTGGGTGTCGGGCTGCTGCAGCATCTCCCAGACCTCGGCGGCGTTCTGCGCGATGGCCTTGTCGAGCTCGACCGGCGCATCGAAGACCGGGCGCGGACTGACCGCCTGGAAGGCCTTGAAGGTCGGTTGAAAGACGTACTGCGACAGATCCTTGTTCGCGTCGTTCATGTAGAGCATGTCGAGGCCGGTCTTGGCGCCGTAGAACAGGCGCACCTTGCCTTCCCAGCTGCCGAACTTTTCGTAGATGGTGCGGATCAGCGCGCGGAAGGGGGCGATGCCGGTACCCATGCCGATCATGATGATGCCGGCTTTGCGATCCGCGGGTATCGCGAAGGGGTAGCCGATCGGGCCGGCAAACTCGACGCTGGCGCCGACCGGGAGGTCGCAGAGGTAGTTCGAGGCGATGCCCGGGTAGCGTTCGCCGTTGAAGTCGTCGATGTAGTCATGGCGCTTGACGCAGAGGGCGAACTCCACACCGCCGTCGCGCTCGACGGTTTCGTCGGCGATCATGTACAGGCGCGGGTGGTACTTGTTGCCATACTGGCCGGGCGCCAGGATGCGGACACACTGGCCGAGCTTGCAAGCGAAGGCGGGATCGTTGCGGTGGAAGACGAGGTGGCGCACCTCCTCGGGGGCGTTGTCGGGGGTGATGCGCTCGGAGCGCACGAGCGTGGCGACCTGGGTCATGGTGGCATCTGCGGCGGCGGGCTGGGACATTCTGGACTCCTTGAAATCGGGTTGAATCGAATGGACGAATGATACCTGCGGCAGAATGGTTTTTCTAAAGTCAGCTGCAGTGAGACGGCAGCATCCGAAGTAGACTGCGAACGCGCGCATCGGCGTGCCCATTACCTTGATCACTATCGCCATAATCTGGCTCTGGTTGCGCTGGACAACCTGATCGCGCGAAAATCCATGATGGTTTCCTTCCCCATCGCATTTTCTTTTTCCAGGGTGCCGCGCATCGAGTTCGGCAGCGGGGCATTACGGAAACTTCCCGGCATCGCCGCCGGCTACGGCCAGCGCCTGCTGCTCGTCACCGGCATGCGCAGCTTCCTCGAATCCGCGCATGCGCCCTGGCTGTTCGACGCCCTGCGCCAGCGCCAGTGCGGCTGGGAGATCGTCAAGGTCGGCGGCGAACCTTCCCCGGCGTTCGTCGATGCCACCGTCGCAGCCTTGCGCGGCCAGTACTTCGATGCGGTGATCGGCATCGGCGGCGGTTCGGCCCTCGACGCCGCCAAAGCCATCGCCGGCCTGCTGAAGCCGGGGAATTCTGTGCTGGATCACCTCGAAGGCGTCGGGCCGGAGCTGCCCTATCGCGGCCCGGCCACCCCCTTCATCGCCGTGCCGACCACGGCGGGCACCGGTTCCGAAGCGACCAAGAACGCCGTGCTGTCGATCGAAGGCCAGTTCAAGAAATCCTTCCGCGACGACCAGTTGGTCGCCGAATGGGCGCTCGTCGATCCCGACCTGCTCGCCACCTGCCCGCCGCCGCTGATCGCCGCCGACGGCATGGATGCCTTCACGCAATTGCTGGAGAGCTTCGTCTCGACGCGCGCCAACCCGATGACCGACGCGCTGGCCAGGAGCGGCATCATGGCAGTGAAGGACAGCCTGCTTGCGCTCTACGGGGAGCAATCCGCTGCGCCACGCGAGAAGATGGCCTACGCCTCGCTGCTGTCGGGCATCTGCCTCGCGCAGACCGGCCTCGGTTCGGTACATGGGCTCGCGGCCCCGCTCGGTGCCTTCTTCCCGATCCCGCACGGCGTGGCCTGCGGCACGCTGGTGGCGACTGCCACTGCCGTCAATATCGAAGCGCTGAAATCCCGCTTGCCCGACAGCCCGGCGCTGCCGAAGTACGCCGAGATCGGCCGCCGCTTCGCGATGCAGAAAGGCCTGAACGGTGACGACGCGCGTGCCTATCTTGTCGATACGCTACGGCAGTGGGAGCGCGCGCTCGACCTGCCGCGCCTGTCCGCGTGCCGTCTCGCCAGCGCCGACTTTCCACGCGTCGTCGCGGCCAGCCGCGGCAGCAGCATGAAAACCAATCCGGTCGTCCTGACCGATGCAGAAATCACCCGAATCCTTGAGGAACGCCTATGAACAGCTTCGACCACGACCACAGCAAGCCCATCAAGGAGCGCATCGAATGGCTGCTCGATCTCGCCAAGCGGCACAGCGCGATCTACAGCAGCCCCGAGCAGGCCTTGGTCCGCCAGCGCTATCTGGCCGAGCATCCGACCGCCATCCAGGTCCTCAAGTGCATGGATGGCCGCGTCAACATCCCGGTCGTGACCAAAACGCCGGTGGGCATCCTGTCCACCTTCCGCAACCTCGGCGGACGCTTCGATCTCGGCTGGCCGCATCTCTCCGAAGTGATGACCCACCAGATCAGCGGCATGGTCAGCGCCGGCCGCCGCGTCCTCACCCTGATCAGCTACCACTATTCCCAGGGCAGCCCGCAGCGCGGCTGTGCCGGCTTCAATTACGACACCGCCGCGGCAATGGCGCACACGCTCGAAATTCGCCGCCAGATCGAATTCATCTTCGGCAGCGCGCACGGCACGGTCTATCCGCTGGTCATCGGACTGGAAACCGACGAGGATGCGCTGGTCATCCACGGCAGCGAGGGCCAGAAACTCGAACTGGCCAACCTCACCACCAGCGAGCGCGCCACGCTCCACCTGCAACTGGCCGCCTTGCTGCCGGACATGCCCGCGCAGATGCGCGCCGACCTGCTGCCGCTGCTGCAGGGCAACCTCGAGCACATCGACGACATCCGCGCACAGAACCATCGCCGCGAGCGCACCCTCGACATCGAACATCGCGAATGGATGATCTGCCTCGGCCGCGGCTTCGACTTCCTGCACACGCCGAACGTCGCGCTGATCATCGGCCCCTACAGCCCGAATCTCTCGCTACCGATCCACCGCGCCGCCGGCATCGTCCAGTCGAACATGGAGGCCGGCCGCATTCCCGACGACGGCCTGCTGGTGCTCGCTTCCGTGCCCTACGATGAAATCGGCGTCGACCGCGCCCGTGCGGAAATGAAGTCGCGTTTCCTCGCGCGCTTCGGCGTCGAGGTGATCCGGCGCGAGCATCCCGATCTGGCCACCAAGATGACGATGCTTACCGCAGTCCTCGACTGGCGTTCGCGGGAACTGGAACTGCTCGGCGGGGAATGAGTTGTTGCAGCCCGGCGGCTTACCGTTGCACCCTGCAACACGGACAGCCGCCGTGTCACATTATTTTATTTGCAAACAATGTCTTAATAACCGAATCGTGCTGGCACGATGTCTGCGTTGGGTAGGCTGTACAGACTCTCAAAGGAGACTTCCATGCCACGCGTCATCAAATCCTTCTTCCGCTCGGTGGCCGACCTGTTCGTCCATGAATCCGGCGAACTGCTCGCCACCCGCCGTAACTCCCACATCCAGCAGCAGCAGATCTATGCCCGCCTCGACCGCAAGCACAGGCGCGGCATCCAAGGCAAAAAATCGGTCTGAGGCATCCTGCCGGCAAGCCGGGCAATCCGGCAGCCACCGCAACCATTGCGTACTGCAATAGCCCCTCCCAGAGGGGCTATGGCTTGAGCGCTTCCGACACAAAATACAATTTATTGATTATATAAAGATTTCATTGCGACGCCGGTGTTTGCATTGCATAATGCAACCATGAAGTCGCTGCGACACAAAATCACGATCGGTTTTACGGGCATTGCCATCCTCGTGGTCGGCCTCGCGCTGTTTTCCATATTCGAATTGCGGCTGATGGCGGAAAGAGTCGCCTCTGGCGGGCGGATCAACGACTTCCTGAACACTGCACTGGAAATTCGCCGCTTCGAGAAAAATTATTTTTTGTATGGCCAGGAAGCCGATCTTGCCGAAAATGCTTCCTTTCTGAGCCAGGGACAGAATCTGTTGCGCGACCATGCCCCGGTGTTTGAAACCCTGACCGGCAAACAGCGCATCGCGCAACTCCAATACGAGCTTGAGCAGTATCGCCGCCTGATGGCGACCTATGGGCAGGGTCCGGCCGACGACACCCTGGCGCAAGGCATCCGGAACAGCGGCAAGCAGATTACCACCATCGCCGAGGAGCTTGCCGGAACCGAACGCCAATCGCTGCAGGCCATGCTCGATCGGCATCGGCGCCTGCTGATCGCTGCGGCGCTCATCGTCAGCATTATGGTGATCGGCATTGGCCGCTGGATGTCGCAGCGCGTCGGCCGGCCGCTCAAGGAGATGGAAGAAAGCATGGGGGCCGTCGCCGCCGGTCGCCTGACCCAGCTCGAAATGACCGCCGGAGATCGCGAGATCGCCTCGCTGACCCAGGCCTTCAACCATGTGCTGCGCGAACTGGAACTGCGTCAGGGCCAGCTGGTGCGCTCCGAAAAGCTCGCCGCGCTGGGCACGCTGCTTTCCGGCGTCGCCCACGAACTGAACAACCCGCTGTCGAACATCGGCACCTCCACGCAGATCCTCGCCGAGGAAGTCGGCGTTGGCGAGACGGCATACCTGAAGGAACTGATCGAGCAGATCGATGCCGAGACCTGGCGCGCGCGCCACATCGTGCGCTCGCTGCTCGATTACGCGCGCGACCGCGAGTTCAGGCGCGAACCGGTGCCGCTCGCCGCGCTGGTCGATGAAACCCTGCGCCTGATGCGCGGCCGCATTGCCGACAAGGCCCGCATCAAGGTCGACATTCCCGCCGACCTGGAGGTCCCCGGCGATCGCCAGCGCCTGCAGCAGGTGTTCATCAACCTCCTGAACAACGCCCTGCAGGCGCTCGGCGAACAGGGCGAGATCGCCATCGCGGCACGCCTCGGCACCGCTCACCCCGAGTCTGGCAAGCTGGTGTTCGGCCATTGTCCGGCCCAGGCCGGGAGCATCGACATCAGCGTGAGCGACAACGGCGCCGGCATCCCGGCCGCTGTCCTCCCGCGCATCTTCGATCCCTTCTTCACGACCAAGGAAGTCGGCCAGGGGGTCGGGCTGGGACTGTTCATCGTCTTCGAGATCATCGAGGCACATGGCGGCTGCATCGCCGTCGATAGCGAACCGGGGCAGGGCACGAGCTTCCGGATGCGCCTGCCAGCACCAAAATCATGAGCAAGGGAAGAGTGCTGATCGTCGACGACGAGAAGGTTGCGGTACGCAACCTCGAGCACGTGATGAAGAAGGAAGGCTACGAGGTCGTCGCCACCCAGAGTGGCGGCAACGCCCTCGCCCATCTCGAGGCGCAGCCCTTCGACGTCGTGCTGACCGACCTGCGCATGGAGAAGGTGGACGGCATGCAGATCCTGCGGCGCTGCCGCGAGACCAGCCCGGACACCGAGGTCATCGTCATCACCGGCTTCGCCACGCTCGAATCGGCGGTGGATGCGATGAAGCACGGCGCCTACTACTACATCGCCAAGCCCTTCCGCCTCGACGAGGTGCGCAAGGTGGTCGCCGAGGCCATCGAGAAAATCCGTCTGCGCCGGGAAAACCGCGCCCTGCGCGAGCAGGTGGACAGCTTTCAGGGCAAGGTGCGCATCATCACCCAGGACGGCGAGATGCAGCGCCTGCTGGACCTGGCGCGCCAGGTCGCGCCCACCGACTGCAATGTGCTGATCACCGGCGAGTCGGGCACCGGCAAGGAGTTGTTCGCCCGTTATCTGCATCATCACAGCCACCGTGCCGACCGACCCTTCATCGCCATGAACTGCGGCGCCTTCAACGAGGAACTGCTCGCCAACGAACTGTTCGGCCACGTCAAGGGCGCCTTCACCGGTGCGCAGGCCGACAAGCAGGGCCTGCTGGCCGCCGCCGACGGCGGCACGCTGTTCCTCGACGAAGTCACCGAAATGTCGCCGGCCATGCAGGTCAAGCTGCTGCGCGTGATCCAGGAAAGGGAAGTTCTGCCGCTCGGTGCCACCGCAACGCTGAAGGTGGATGTGCGCTTTGTCGCCGCCACCAACCGGAACCTGCAGGAGATGATGAAAAATGGCGAATTCCGTCAGGATCTCTGGTTCCGCCTCAACGTGGTGAATCTGCACATTCCGCCCTTGTCGCACCGGCGCGAGGACGTCCCCCTGCTGGCTTACCACTTCCTCGGCAAATGCGCCGCGCGCATGAACAAGCCGGTGAGAGAGATTTCCGCCGAGGCCATGAGCATCCTCAAGGCCTACGATTTCCCCGGCAACGTGCGCGAACTGGAAAACATCATCGAGCGGGGCGTCGCCATCGCCACCGGCAGCACCATCGAGACCGCCTATCTGCCCGACGCCCTCCGGGAGCTGTCGACCCGCAGCTTTCGGAAGAAAGAGGGCCGCCTGCCTTCGCTCGAGGAACAGGAACGCGACTACATCCGCTGGGTGCTCCAGGAGGCGGGGAACAACCAGACGCTCGCCGCCCAGATTCTCGGCATCGACCGGGTTTCGCTGTGGCGCAAGCTCAAGCGCTACGAACTTGAAAATGCTTGATCTGTTTCAATAACAATAGGCTGGAGTAATGTTCATATAGCGAATGTTGTTATTCGCGGGCCCTCCGAAAAGATAAGATGTTGCTTGTATAACCGGTGCTTAGAGCCCCATAAGGCAAGCCGCAGGAAAACAGCGGGCTCCACTGGCACGAAGAAAGATGAATTGATGTTGACCAATCCGCTGTTGCTGCGCTTTTTCCCCTTTCTGGCCTGGTTTCCCGTTAATTCCGTCATCCTGCGCGGCGACATGATCGCCGGCATCACCGGCGCCCTGGTGCTGGTGCCGAAGGCGATGGCCTATGCCCAGCTGTCCGGCCTGCCGGTGTATTTCGGCCTGTACACGGCCTTCATTCCCGCCATCATCGGCGCACTGTGGGGTTCCTCGCGCCAGCTCGCCACCGGACCGGTCGCGATCGTTTCGCTGATGACGGCCGCCGCGGTGATGCCGCTGGCGATTCCGCAGACCGAGGAGTACATCGGCCTTGCGCTGCTGCTGACCCTGCTGGTCGGCCTGATCCAGTTCGGCATGGGCGCCTTCAAGCTCGGCACCATCGTCAACTTCGTCTCCCACCCGGTCATTCTCGGCTTCATGAACGCGGCGGCGATCATCATCGCGCTGTCGCAGCTCGACATGTTGCTGGGCATCCCGAAGGGGCGCAGCGATTCCTTCCTCAAGGACATCTGGGAAATGCTCGGCTACCTGCCGCAGACCCACCTGCCGACGCTCGCGATGTCGGCCTTCGCGCTCGTCCTGATGCTGCTGCTGAAGAAGGTCAAGCCGCTGTCCAAGCCCAGCGTGCTGGTCGCCGTGGTCATCACCACGCTGGTCAGCTA
The DNA here is from genome assembly GCA_021849505.1 of Pseudomonadota bacterium. Taxonomy (GTDB): domain Bacteria; phylum Pseudomonadota; class Gammaproteobacteria; order Burkholderiales; family Rhodocyclaceae; genus Sulfuricystis. Next base: position 2,419 of record JAJZSW010000084.1, on the reverse strand, counting down.
TTTCATCGGCTATGCGCACAATGCCAAGGGCAAGCCCGAGCACATCGCCAACGAGGCGATCCATGCGCTGGTGAACGGCCACATCATTGCCGACGATAACATCCGCGACCTGTCGCTGGAGATCACCCGGAAGGCGGCCGAACTGCGTGCGCTGGAGCCGTACGACACGGTCGCCATCGCCGACCTTAACTACCAGATCGAGCTGATGCGGCTCGGCATCGACAACATGGAGCAGGACAACAAGGAGCGCATGCAGAAGCTCAACCGCATGACTCTGCATCGAACCAAGGTACCGGAGAGCGAGCCCGCCACCTGGTATCTCGCCGGCAGCGTGCCCGCGGGCGTCGAGACCGACGGCCGCAAGTGGCATGTCAAGAAAATCGAGAATGGCGAAATCAAGTTCGTCGGCGGCGGCGACGTGGTCGGCAGCATTCCCGCCGGCCTGCCCGGCTTCCGCATGCCAACCCTGAGCCTGGATGCCATCCTCTCCCTGCTGTCGGCGGCCCTGGTCATCGCGCTGGTCGCCTTCATGGAATCGATCTCGATGGCCAAGGCGATGGCGGCGCAATCCAAGCAGCGCATCGACCCGAACCAGGAACTGATCGGCCAGGGGCTGGCGAACGTCGGCGGCGCCTTCTTCCATGCCTATCCGGCCTGCGGCTCCTTCACCGGCTCGGCGATCAACCTGCAGGCCGGTGCCAAGACCGGCTTCGCGATGGTCTTCAACGGCATCTTCGTGGCGCTGACACTGCTGTTCCTGACCGCCTACCTCTACCACCTGCCGAAGGCGGTGCTGGCGGTGATCATCCTGCTCGCCGTCACCGGCCTGATCACGCCCGCGGCGCTCAGGCATACCTGGAAGGCGAGCCGCAAGGACGGCATCGTCGCTTTGGTCACCTTCGTCGCCACGCTGGCCTACGCGCCGCACCTCGACAAGGGCATCATGATCGGCGCGGTGCTTGCCATCGTCATCCACCTCTACGAGACGATGGCGCCGCGCGTCGCGATCCTCGGCCGCTACCACGACGGGACGCTGCGCGACGCCAAGATCAACAATCTGCCGGCTTCGGATGTCGTCACCGCGATCCGCTTCGACGGCCGGCTCTATTTCGCCAACGTCTCGCACTTCGAGGACACCGTGCTCAACGCCGTGGCCGACAACCCCGACGCACCCTACGTGCTGATCGTCGGCGACGGCATCAACGGCATCGACGCCTCGGGCGAGGAAGTCATCCACCACCTCGTCGAGCGGCTCAACGAGAACGGCATCGTCGTCCTGTTCGCCGGCCTCAAGAAACAGATCCACGACGTGATGCGCGCCACCGGCCTGCGCGACCTGATTGGCGAAAAACGCTTCTTCGCCACGGCCGAGGAAGCCCTCGACGCCATCTACTCGCGCGCCGAGTACGCGGATGAAGACGATCCGTTGCGCCCGCCGCCGCGTCAAGACACCATGAAGGCGGTCCCCCTGCACGACTGACATTCAATCCAAGGAGAACGGCATGCAAATAACCGCAAACGTTGGCGCACACATGAAGCCCCTGGCCGAGTACCCGCAGATCGACGCGGATGCGGCGCTCGCCGATGTCTTCGCCATGCTCAAGCAGCGCTACGACGCCGCCCTGCAATTCCGCAGCGTGCTGGTCTTCGACCGGCAAAAACGCTTGGTCGGCAAGATCAGCCTCCATGACCTGCTGGAAATCATGCTGCCGGATTACCTCACCCACCGTCCGGCGAACATGGAGTGCACCGACAACGATCTCGAATCGCTGGCGCATCTCTGGCAGGACGACAGCGCCGAAGACGTGCTGAAGGTCGCCCGCCAGCGCGTCGGCGACCACGTCCGGCCGGCTGCCGCTCCCCTCAAACCGGATGACCCCCTGACGCTGGCGCTCTACCGTTTCGCCAACTCCGACTTCAACACCATTCCCGTCGCCGAAAACGGCAAGATCATCGGGGTACTGCGGATCGTGGATGTGCTGGCCGCAGTCGCAGCGACGATCCATCCCCACTGAAACCCGAGGAGGAAACCCCCATGTCCCTGTCCGGAGCGGTGCGCGACCTGATGGTCGAGCTCGATAAATTCCCGCACGTCAAAGGCAATGCCAGCCTGCGCGAGGTCTTCGCCAAGCTGCACGCGGCCAGCGGCTCGTCTGAGCTGTTCCGCAACATCCTCGTGCTCGACGACAAGGACCGGCTGCTCGGCACGCTGGGCCTCAAGAATGCCCTGCATGCCCTGTTGCCGGATTACCTGCGGCACGGCTCAACACACTATCAGGGCACGTCCAATGATGTCAGCGCCCTCGCCGTGCTGTGGCAGGAAGATTGCGAGGAGCAATGCAAGGAGGCGCACAAGATTCTTGCCAAGGACCATGTGGCCCCGATCGCCGCGACCATCGGCGCCGACGAGCCGATCACC
>JAJZSW010000083.1 GCA_021849505.1 Pseudomonadota bacterium | reverse complement strand
GCTCGACGAGCTGCCGGAAAAGTTCAGCGGCTGCGTGATCGCCAACGAACTGCTCGACGCATTGCCGACGCATGCCGTCGCCTGGCGCGAGTCAGGGCTGATGGAGCGCGGTGTCGCCCTGACGGATACGGGTTTCGGCTGGGCGCAGGAACGGCCGGCGCAGGGCGCGCTCGCCGAAGCGATGGCGGCCTTGCCGGTCGAAGCGCCCTTCGCGGGCGAGGTCGGGCTGGCTGCGCGCGCCTGGGTCGCCGAATGGGGCCGCCGGCTCGAACAGGGCGTCCTGCTGCTGATCGACTACGGCCTGCCGCGCCACGAGCTTTATCACCCGCTGCGCAGTCACGGCACCCTGCGCTGCCACTACCGCCAGCAGATGCACGAAGATCCGTTCTGGTGGCCCGGCCTGTCGGACATCACGACGCACGTCGATTTCACCGCCGTCGCCGAGGCCGGCTTCGACGCCGGACTGGACGTACTCGGCTACACCAACCAGGCGGGCTTCCTGATCAACTGCGGCATCGGCGAGCTGCTGGCGGCACGCCAGGAGGCCGGCGGCGAGCAGGCACTGCGCGCCGCGAGCGCGGTGCAGATGCTGCTGGCGCCGCGCGAGATGGGCGAGATGTTCAAGGCGATCGCGCTGGGGAAGGACATCGACATGCCGCTGCTGGGCTTTGCGCGCGGCGACCGCAGCCATACACTGTAAAACAGCGTGCATAGCAGCGTTTGCGCCGGGCCGCCCCAAGCAAACGCGGCACGCGGCGAAGGGGGGTATATTCAGGCGCTGCGGCGGAACCGCTTGAGGAACTGGCTTTCCTGGCCGAGCATCAACTGCACCAGATCGTCGAGCGTCGCCTGCGTCAGGTCGTCCGGCTGCAGGCGGAATTCCATCATGCCGAAGCGGTCGATGTTGCGCGTGCGCAGGACGAGGTCGTTCGCTGCGTAATCGGCCTTGATCAGGAAGCCCGCCTTGACTTCGCACGGAAAGCTGAAGAGCGCGCTTTCGACCTGGCTGCGCTTGTTCTTCCGCTCTTCGACCCGGAAGACGATGTTGGCGTCGTGCAGCAGCTTGCGCAGCGGTTCGACGCCGAGGACATCGCGCTCCGCCTCCAGCTGGCGCGGGGCGGCCAGGCGGAAGCGTGCGGTCAGCGTTTCGTAGAGCCGGTCCTCGGTGGCCGTCGGCAGCATGCGCACATCCGCCGTACCCTCGACCCAGCCCATCCCGGAGAAAACGATGTTGCCGGCCAGGGCGAATTCCTTGGGCACGGCCGGCTTGATGATGTTGAGCTGCTTGACGAGGTCGTTGAGGTAATGGAAGGCAGCGCCGAGGCTGGCGCTCAGCTGGAAGGCGCGCAACTCCTGATCGTCGTCGCGCCCAAGCTGGGTGCCTTGCACCGTTTGCGCCTGCTGCTTGAGGCGGTCGAGCAGGCTGCCGGCAGGCGCGGGCACATCCTTGAACGCAGCGCCCTGCGCCAGTCCGACGGCGCGCTCGGCGGCAGCCTTCGCGAGGTTTTTCTTCTGCTCCGGCGGCGCCTGGGTCAGGTCGGGAAAGGAAAGTTTGTCGCGGGTGAAGATCGGCTTGGCCGGACCTTCGTCGAGCGCCGGCGGCCCGTTAAGGGAAAACGCTTCGATGTCATCGAGCAGCTGCGTGCGACTGTCCTGCTTTTGACTACCGGCCACTGCGACCCCCGACCCACTATAGACAGACGGATTCTAGCAGCGGGATTCCAGCGCGGGACGCGACGGCAGCAGCGGAAGACGCCTATTCCTGGTTGCGGTAGAGGTTGCGCAGGAACTCGTCGGGCTCGATGGCGGCCGCGGCGGAGTCGGCAGCGTGGGCGTGCATTTCCAGACGTTCCGCAGGCTGGGGCAGCCAGCCGGCGTTGAGGACCTCATCGACGAATGCGCCGAACTCCTCGGCGGCGGCCTCGGCGGCGCTCGGCTTTTCGGTTTTTCCCGTACTCATGTCCATCACGATCACCATTTCGAAGTCTCCCCGCCCAATCGAAGCGACATGTCCACCTTAACGATGCACGCCGGAAAAAGTTGAAATACACGCCTACTTTTTTGCCGATGACGAATCACTGTGGTTCGCGCGCGACAGTCGGTAACCCCTCTTCCGGGAGGGAAGGCCGGGAGGGACGTATCTTGCCCGCCAGCCAGACCAGCAGCAGCACCGGTACGCCGAGCAACGCGGTGCAGGTGAAAAAGCTCGCCCAGCCATAAGCATCGACGAATGTGCCTGAAAAACCCGCGATGAACTTGGGCAACAACAGCATCACCGAGGTGAACAGCGCGTATTGCGTAGCCGAGTAGGCCTGGTTGACCAGGCTGGAGAGGTAAGCGACGAATGCGGAGGAGGCGATACCGGCGGACAAGTTATCCGCCGATACCGTGAACACTAGCGCGCCGACGTCATGGCCCCGCCAGGCTAACCAGACAAACAGCAGGTTGGTCGCCGCCGACAGCGCCGCGCCGAGAAACAGCGTGCGCATCATGCCAATGCGCAAAACCAGCAGCCCACCCAGCGCCGCGCCTGCGATCGTCATGACTACGCCATACACCTTGGAGACGTTCGCGACCTCGTTCTTGGTGAAGCCAAGCTCCTGATAAAACGGGTTGCTCATCACCCCCAGCACCACATCGGAAACGCGGTACAGCGCGATTAATGCCAACAGCAGCAGCGCCTGCCACTGGTAGCGCCGGATAAAGTCGATAAAGGGTAAGAGCACTGCGCTGTAAGCCCAGGCCACTGCTTTCAGCAAGTTGCCGGAAAGGCCTGCGGCGGCAAATCTTTCGCGCGCCAGTGCCTCGCGCTCCAGGGTATCCGCGGAAATCTTCTTTTCCGGCTCACGGATAATCAGCGTGGTGAGGATGCCGACCGCCACCAGTGCCGCCATCACCGTGTAAGCCACTTGCCAGGGGCGGAAATCATAGGTCGCCTCGCTGGGATCGACGCTCGCTGCAATCCACAACGCACCCGCGCCGGCTGTAATCATCGCGATGCGGTAACCCGCCTGATAGGTCGCCGCCATCGCCCCCTGTTTTTCCACCTCCACCGCCTCGATGCGATAGGCGTCGAGCGCGATGTCCTGCGTGGCCGAGGCGAAAGCCACCGCCAGCGCAAAAAATACGGTATGGGTCAGGTTCACCACCGGGTCGGTGTTCGCCATCCCCAACAGCGCGGCGGCGATGCATATTTGCGAAAGCAGCAGCCATGCCCGCCGCCTGCCTAGTCGCGCCGTCAGGAAAGGCAAGGGCAAGCGATCGACGAGCGGCGACCAGAGAAACTTGAAGCCATACGCCAGTCCTACCCAGCTCAAATGCCCGATCGTCGCACGCGCAATACCCGCCTCGGAAAGCCAGAACGACAAAGTGCCCAATACCAGCAGCAAGGGCAAGCCGGCTGAAAAGCCGAGAAACAGCATGGCGACGACACGCGGGTGAGTGTAGACCTTGAGGGCGGCGAGCCAAGTTTTCATGTTGGGCGTTACACTGGTTTTTGTGCATCCTATCAGCCTGTCCCGGCAGGCTGCGACAAGCCGCCAGTCAAATGCTTCCCATCCGCTACATCGATCCCGTCTATCGCCCGCCCAGCGAGGCCGACTCGCTGATCCTGCCGCTCACCGACGGCTGTTCGTGGAACCGCTGCAGCTTCTGCGAGATGTACACCGCGCCGCAGAAGAAGTTCCGCGCGCGCGACGAGGCCGCAACGCTGGAGACGATCCGCGCCTGCGGCGAGCGCCTCGGCGGCACGGTGCGCCGCGTCTTCCTCGCCGACGGCGACGCCATGATGCTGCCGACGCGGCGCCTGCTGAATGCCCTGAACGCCATCCGCGAGCATCTGCCGGCAGTCCGGCGCGTTTCCAGCTATTGCCTGCCGCGCAACCTGCGCAAGAAGTCGGTCGCCGAACTCGCGGAGCTCGCCGCCGCCGGTCTCAAGCTCGTCTATGTCGGCGCGGAGTCCGGCGACGATGTAGTGCTGGAAAAGGTCAGCAAGGGCGAAACCTTCGCGACGACATGCGATGCGCTGCAGAAGCTCGGCGCGGCGGGCATCACGCGCTCGGTGATGATCCTGAATGGTCTCGGCGGTCGCGCCCTGTGGCGGCAGCACGCGGAAAACTCGGCGCGCCTGCTCAATGCGACGCAGCCCGAATACCTTGCCACCCTGGTGGTCAGCTTCCCGAAAGGCGAAGACCGCCTGCGCGCCGGCTTCCCCGGCTGGGAGCCGCTTTCGCAGCACGAACTCTTCGTCGAGATGGAGTGCTTCCTCGCCGGGCTGGAACTGCAACGGACCGTCTTCCGCAGCGACCACGCGTCGAACTGGCTGGTCCTCAAGGGCACGCTGGGTGCCGATCAGGCGCGCATGCTCGAACAGGTGCGCGCCGCCATCGCCCGTCCGGAAGACGCCCGCCTGCGACCTGCCTGGGCCCGCGGCTTGTAAGCGCGATAGAATGGCGCCTGATCGCATGCGCGCCCGTAGCTCAGCTGGATAGAGTACTGCCCTCCGAAGGCAGGGGTCGGACGTTCGAATCGTCTCGGGCGCGCCAAACTTTCAGAGGGGATAGCAATGAGCAAGAGTTCTTCACGCATGCTGGCACTGGCGGGCCTGTGCGCCCTGGCGCCGGCCCTGGCGCTGGCCATGGGTGGCCGCCCGAAGAACGTCGACGAAGAAGCCATCAACACCCGCATCCAGCCGTTGGCCAAGGTCAAGCTGGCGCCGCTCGCCCCCGCCGGTGCCGCGGCCGGCAGCCGCAGCGGCGAAGAACTCTACAAGGCCGTCTGCGGGGCCTGCCACGAAGCCGCCGTTGCCGGCGCCCCCAAGCTGGGCGACAAGGCCGCCTGGGCGCCGCGCATCGGCGCCGGACTCGACGCCCTGACCAAGACGGTGATCGCCGGCAAGGGCGCGATGCCGCCCAAGGGCGGTTCCGACGCCACGCCGGAAGAACTGACGCGCGCCGTCGTCTACATGGCCAACAAGTCGGGCGCGAACTTCAAATAAGCCCCCCGCGGGCACGCAGCCAGGCACGAAAAAGGCGGACTTTCCAGTCCGCCTTTTTTCATGGCGTGCCGTCCCGCCAGCGCTGACTTTCTACGCCAATCGCGCCAATTAAACCCGGCGCCAACAAGAACCTACAGATCAGACGTCGATGTTGCGGGCGTAGAGCGCGTTGTCCTCGATGAACTTGCGGCGCGGTTCGACCACGTCGCCCATCAGCGTGGTGAAGATCTCGTCGGCGGCGATGGCGTCCTCGATCTGCACCTTGAGCAGGCGGCGCACCGACGGGTCCATGGTGGTTTCCCAGAGCTGCTCGGGGTTCATCTCGCCCAGCCCCTTGTAACGCTGCTTGCCGAGGTTGCGTTCGACTTCGCCGAGCAGCCATTGCATCGCGGCGGCGAAGCTGTCGACCGCCTGTGACTTCTCGCCGCGCCGCACGGTGGCGTCGCTGCCGACCAGGCCGGCCAGCAGTCCGGCGGTCTTGCGCAGCTGCGCGTAGTCGCCGGAGACGAGGAAGTCCTCGTCGATCGTGCTGACGCGCAGGTTGCCGTGGCGCATTTTCTCGAAGCGCAATTGCCAGCTTTCGGTCTTCTCGTTGAATACCGCGCGCACGGCCAGCTTGTCGGCCAGCACGCGGCCGATCTGGTCCGCACCGGCCTGCGCGGCGGCCTCGTTGGCGAGGTCGAGCGCGATGTCGTGCGCGATCAGCGCATGCAGCACGCCGGCATCGATGAAGTCGGCCAGGCGGCGGATGATGGCCTCGGACGTCAGGTAGCTCTTCGCCAGTTCTTCGAGCGCCGCGCCATCGATCGTCGGGGCACCGTGCTTCGGCGTCAGCGCCGCGCCGTCGAGCGCCAGCGTCAGCAGGTACTGGTTGAGTTCGTTGTCGTCCTTGATGTAGCGTTCGCTCTTGCCGTGCTTGATCTTGTAGAGCGGCGGCTGGGCGATGTAGATGTGGCCGCCTTCGACCAGCTCGGGCATCTGGCGGTAGAAGAAGGTCAGCAACAGGGTGCGGATGTGCGCGCCGTCCACGTCGGCGTCGGTCATGATGATGATGCGGTGGTAGCGCAGCTTCTCGGGCTTGTAGTCTTCCTTGCCAAAGCCGCAGCCGAGCGCGGTGAGCAGGGTGACGATCTGCTCGGAGGAGATGACCTTGTCGAGGCGCGCCTTCTCGACGTTGAGCACCTTGCCGCGCAGCGGCAGGATCGCCTGGAACTTGCGGTCGCGGCCCTGCTTGGCGGAGCCGCCGGCGGAGTCGCCCTCGACGATGTAAAGCTCGCAGAGCGCCGGGTCCTTCTCCTGGCAGTCGGCCAGCTTGCCGGGCAGGCCGATGTTGTCGAGCACGCCCTTGCGGCGCGTCATCTCGCGCGCCTTGCGCGCCGCTTCGCGTGCCCGCGCAGCCTCGACGATCTTGCCGGTGATGACCTTGGCATCGCCGGGCTTCTCGAGCAGGAACTCGGCGAGCTTCTGCGCCACGACTTCCTGCACCGCCGGCAGGGCCTCGCTCGACACCAGCTTCATCTTGGTCTGCGAGGCGAACTTGGGATCGGGCATCTTGACCGACAGCACGCAGGCGAGGCCTTCGCGCATGTCGTCGCCGGTGATGTCCACCTTGGCCTTCTTGGCGATCTCGTTCTCTTCGATGTACTTGTTGATGACGCGCGTCATCGCCTGGCGCAATCCGGTCAGGTGGGTACCACCATCCGCCTGCGGAATGTTGTTGGTATAGCAGAGCACCTGCTCGGCATAGGAGTCGTTCCACTGCATCGCGACTTCGACGCCGATGGTGACGCCGGAATCGCCGACCTTCGACTCGCCGGACGAATAGAACACCGTCGGATGCAGCACGGTCTTGCTGCGGTTGATATATTCGACGAAGCCCTGGACGCCGCCGGAGAAGGCGAAGTCCTCTTCCTTGCCGGTGCGCTGGTCGACCAGCTTGATCTTGACGCCGTTGTTGAGGAAGGACAGCTCGCGCAGGCGCTTGGCGAGGATGTCGTAGTGGAACTCGATGGTGCCGAAGATTTCCTCGTCGGCGAGGAAGTGCACCTCGGTACCGCGGTTCCTGGTGTCGCCGATCACTTTCAGCGGCGATACCTCGACGCCGTTTTGCGTCTCGATGACGCGGTCGATGGCGTGGCCGCGGTTGAATTCCATGAAATGCTTCTTGCCGTCGCGGCGGATGGTCAGGCGCAGCCACTTCGAGAGCGCGTTGACGCAGGAGACGCCGACGCCGTGCAGGCCGCCGGAGACCTTGTAAGAATTCTGGTTGAACTTGCCGCCGGCATGCAGCACGCACATGACGATCTCGGCCGCGGAGCGCTTCGGCTCGTGCTTGTCGTCGAACTTGACGCCGGTCGGGATGCCGCGGCCGTTGTCGGTGACCGAAATCGAATTGTCGGTGTGGATGGTGATGACGATCTCGTCGCAGTGGCCGGCGAGCGCCTCGTCGATGGCGTTGTCCACCACTTCGAACACCATGTGGTGCAGGCCGGTGCCGTCGGAGGTGTCGCCGATGTACATCCCCGGGCGCTTGCGCACCGCCTCCAGGCCTTCGAGCTGCTGGATCGAATCTTCGTTGTAACCGTCGTTGGTCTGGTCGATATCAGTCATGTTGTCTCAGTTCAGATGCGCATCGGCATCACGACATACTTGAAGCGCTCGTTGTCCGGCAGCATGATCAGCGCGCTGGAATTGCTGTCGGCAAGGCGCACCTCGATCGCATCGGTGGCGATGTTGGCGAGCACGTCGAGCAGGTAATTGACGTTGAAGCCGACATCGAGGCCATCGCCGGCGTAATCGATCTCGATCTCTTCCTGGGCCTCTTCGTTCTCGGCGTTGGTCGACAGGATCTTCAGGCTGCCGGTGGACAGCACGAGGCGCACGCCGCGGAATTTCTCGTTGGTGAGGATCGCGGCGCGCTGCAGGGAATGCTGGAACAGCGCCCGGTCGAGCTTGATGATCTTGCCCTGATGCTGCGGAATGACACGCTCGTAGTCCGGGAACTTGCCGTCGATCAGCTTGCTGACGAACTCGACGTTGCCGAAGCTGAAACGCGCCTGCGCGGGTGTCAGGGCGATTTCCAGAGGCTCGTCGTTGTCGGCCAGCTGGCGCGACAGTTCGAGCACGGTCTTGCGCGGCAGGATCACTTCCAGCCGCTCTTCCTGCGTGCCGCCGAGATCCTCGCTCGCAAACGCCAGCCGGTGGCCGTCCGTCGCCACCAGCTTGAGTTCGCTGCCCTGCGCCACCAGCAGCAGGCCGTTGAGATAGTAGCGGATGTCCTGTTGCGCCATGGCGTACTGCACCAGCGCGAGCTGCCGCTTGAACTGCTTTTGCGTCAGCTTGAGCACAGCGGTCTTGCCGCTGGCTTCCGCCATGCGCGGGAAATCCTCGGCGGGTAGGGTCTGCAGGTTGAAGCGGCTCTTGCCCGCCTTGAGCTGCAGGCGGCGCTCATCCAGCGTCAGGCTGACCTCGGCGTTGTCGGGCAGGGAGCGCAGGATGTCCTGCAGCTTGCGCGCCGCGACGGTGATGGCCACCGCTTCCGTTCCGCTCGATACCGTGCTGGTGCGGATCTGCATCTCGATATCGGTCGCGAGCAGCATCAGTCGCTCGCCCATCTTTTCGATCAGCACATTCGACAGGATCGGCAGGGTATGGCGTTTCTCGACGATGCCGCAAACCGATTGCAGAGGAGTCAGGAACTGGTCGCGCGAGCCTTTATATAGAAGCATCTTTAAACCTCTTGATGATGATATTGAGGGAAGGGCATTTCTGTGGATATCCGTTTAAAAGACCAATGGAACAATCGGTTGAGCTCTTGATAAGGGGTGGGACGAGCGATGGGGTATTGTGTGGAGAATTGTGGAAAAAAGAAGATTCCATTAGCAGGAGAAAACTTATCCACATTCTTTCCAGAACTTGTTCACGGAGTTGTTCTTTTCTTCTTTTAGCCCTTGATGGTTTGCGAGAGTACCAGTAAGTCGTTGTTTAGATGAGAGTCCTTGCCACGCAGGTCGGTGATGGTGCGACAGGCGTGGAGGACGGTGGTGTGATCGCGGCCGCCGAAGGCATCGCCGATTTCCGGCAGGCTGTGCGGCGTCAGATCGCGGGCCAGCCACATGGCAACCTGGCGCGGCCGTGCGATGGCGCGCGTGCGTTTCTGCGAATACATGTCGGCGACCTTGATCTTGAAGTAGTCGGCGACGGTTTTCTGGATGAGTTCCAGCGTGATGAGCCGGTTGTGGGCGCCGATGATGTCCTTGAGCGCTTCCTTGGCAAGTTCGAGGTTGATTTCGCGCTGGTGAAAACGCGAAAAGGCGAGCACCTTCTTCAGGGCGCCCTCGAGCTCGCGCACGTTGGAACGCAGGTTCTTGGCGATCAGGAAAGCCACGTCGTCGCCGAGTTCAATCGCTTCGCTGTCGGCCTTCTTCTTGAGGATGGCGACGCGCATTTCGAGTTCGGGAGGCTCGATCTGTACCGTGAGACCCCAGTCGAAACGGGAAATCAGGCGTTCCTCGAGTCCCTGGATGTCCTTCGGGTAGGTATCGCAGGTGATGATGATCTGCTTCTTCGCTTCGACCAGCGCGTTGAAGACATAGAAGAATTCTTCCTGCGTGCGGGCCTTGCCGTTGAAGAACTGGATGTCGTCGATCAGCAGGACATCGAGGGTCCGATAGGTGCGCTTGAACGAATCGAAGGCCTTCTGCTGATAAGCGCGAATGACATCGGAGTAGTAATCCTCGGCGTGGATGTAGCGGATGACCTTGTCGGGGGCGTGGCGCAGGACCGCGTTGCCCAGCGCATGCACGAGGTGGGTTTTGCCGAGTCCAACCCCGCCGTAGATGAACAGCGGGTTGTAGGAGGAGCCGGGATTCAGCGCCACCTGCTGGGCGGCCGCCCGGGCCAGGTCGTTCGAACGTCCGGTCACCAGGGTGTCGAAAGTGAATTCCGGATTGAGTCGCGTCTTGCCATATTCCGGTATATCGAGCGGCGAGATCGAACCCGGATCGAGACTGAGAATTTCTTCTGCGATGATGTCCGCTTCGGGCACGCCCGGTTGCGCCGGGTCATCGGCATCGCGGAGCAGGCCGGTCGGCTTTTCGTCGAGCACGAGATCGATGGTGATCGGCTCGGGGAAGAACTGGCGCGACAGGGCCTCGACCCGGTCGAGATAGCGCTCGCGCACCCAGCGCAGGATGAAGCCGTTCGGCGCGAGCAGGCGCAAGCCGCGGCCTTCGTCGAGCGTCTCGACGCGCAATGACTTGATCCATGCATTGAACTGTTGCGACGGCACTTCGCTT
>JAJZSW010000082.1 GCA_021849505.1 Pseudomonadota bacterium | reverse complement strand
CAGGCGAATGCCCCTGCCAGCGTGGGGGGTGACCGCACATCGCTTACCCAGGCAAACACCACCGGCAGCACTGCCGCCGCGAACACGCCGGCAAACGCACGGGCGGCATAGACGGATACCAGGCCGCGCGCCAGCGCAAACCACAGCATGGCGCCGATGAATCCGGCGAGCCCAAGCAAAATGACTGTTCTCCGCCCGGCACGATCAGAGACGTAACCCCAAAGCGGCGCAAACAGGAACAGCGCCAGCATGTACGTGCCTGTCAAGAGGCCGGTGTGCCATGAAATCGTTTCCCGCGACACCGCCTCGCCAAGCGCAAGTGCCAGCACAAATGGCAGTACCGGCAACACCAGGCCAAACCCCATGGAGACGACGAACACCGCCACCAGCGGCAGCGCCAGGCTCGTGGCGGACTCCCGGGCGGCGATCTCGGACACGTTCATATGGTTGCGCCCTGCGTCGGTCCATGCGCATGGATGCCTTCGAGACGGGTGCGCTTAAGCAGCAGAGCGTTTACAGCCACCAGCGCCGAGCTGCCGGACATCGCGAGCGCCGCAACCTCGGGGCTGATGACAAAGGGATAGAACACCCCGGCCGCGACCGGGAAGGCGACCACGTTGTAAGCCACCGCCCACCACAGGTTCTGGTGCATCTTGGTGAGAGTGGCGCGCGACAGCATGATCGCACCGACCACGTCGAACGGGTCGCTCTTCATCAGCACCACGTCGGCGGATTCCATCGCCACGTCGGTACCGGCGCCGATGGCGAAACCGACGTCCGCCTGCGTCAGCGCTGGTGCATCGTTGATGCCGTCCCCAACCATGCCGACTTTCTTGCCCTGTGCCTGCAGTTCCTTCACCTTGTCTGCCTTCTGCCCGGGCAGCACGTCGGCGAGCACGATATCGATGCCGAGCCCCGCGGCGATGCGTTCGGCCGTCGCCTGGTTGTCCCCCGTGAGCATGGCCACCTGCACACCACGTTCGCGCAGTTTCTGCACCGTCGCCGCCGAGGTGGCGCGCGGTGCATCGGCAATGGCAATGAGCCCGACCAGCTTGCCACCATGCGCAACATGCACAACCGTCCGCCCTGCCCCCTGCATCTCGTCGGCGCGCGACACGAGTCCGCCCATGTCGACTTTCTCGGCCTGCATCAGTTTGCGATTGCCCAGTAGCACCGTGCGTCCCTCGACCTCTCCCTTGGCGCCCATGCCGTCGATGTTGCTAAAGCCGGTTGCCGGCGGCATCGCCAAGTTTCCCGCGCGCTTGAGAATCGCCTGCGCCAGGGGATGCTCGGAGCTTTGCTCCACCGCGGCGGCAAGTGCGAGCACCGCGTCTTCAGTGATATCCGGCGCAGCCGCCACGTCCACTACATCGGGCTGGCCCAGGGTGAGCGTGCCGGTCTTGTCGAAGATCACGACGTCCAGCCGCGTCGCTTCCTCGAGTGCGGCGGCGTTCTTGAACAGGATGCCGTTCATGGCGCCCAGGCCGGTGCCGACCATCACCGCCATCGGCGTGGCGAGTCCGAGGGCGTCCGGGCAGGCGATGACGAACACCGTAATCGTCAGCGTGAGGGCGAACAGCAGCGGCTGGCCGATCCACCAGAACCAAACTGCGAAAGTCGCGAGGCCAATCACCAGCGCGATAAGTACCAGCCATTGAGAGGCGCGATCAGCCAGCAATTGCGCCGGCGCCTTGGAGTTCTGCGCCTCCTGCACCAGCTTGACGATCTGCGCCAGCGCGGTGTCGGTGCCAACCTTGGTGGCACGGTAGACAAAGCTGCCGCTTTTGTTGATGGTCGCGCCGATCACCATGTCGCCGGGTTTCTTCCCGACCGGCATGGATTCGCCGGTGAGCATGGATTCGTCCACCTGCGACTCGCCTTCAGTCACTTCACCGTCTACCGGAATCTTGTTGCCGGGACGAATCATGACCATATCGCCCGCCAGCACCTCGGCGGTGGGCAGTTCCGTTTCGCGCCCCTCACGGATCACCGTGGCCATCGGCGGAGCAAGATCGAGCAGCGCGCGGATCGCCGCCGAGGCGCCGGCACGCGCGCGCATCTCCAGCCAGTGGCCGAGCAGGATGAACACCAGCAGCACCGATACCGCCTCGTAGAACTGCACGCCTGGAAAGAAGAAGGTCGCACCCACGCTGAACAGATAGCCGGTTCCGACCGACAGCACCACCAGCACCGCCATGTTGAGCACGCCGTTCTGGAGCGCGCGCCAGGCGGCGACCGCGAACGGCCAGACCGGGTAGATCACCGCGATGCTGGCAAGCAGGAACAGCCATAGGTTGAGGGACAGGCCGAACGGCGGCACTGGCGGCGCGAACATGCCACCCATGGGCGAATAGACGAAGACCGGCACGGTGAACGCCGTCGCGATGAAGAAACGCTTGCGCATGTCGCGCGCCATCGCCTGCGCGTCCATGCCGGCGCCGTGGCCCATCTCGTGCGCCATCGCGCCTGCGGCGCCCGCCGGCGCGGCGCGCCCGGCATGGGGGGCAGGTTCATGCACGTGCCTGGCGGGCGCCGCAGGCGCAATGGCGGCAGCAGCCGGGGGATCCTCCGGCACGCAGATGTGTTTTGGCAGGCGCTCGCCCGCGCAGTGATAGCCGCACTCGTGCACCCGGGCCTTGATGGTCTTGATATCCGTCACCGTCTCGTCGTACACAACGGTGGCGCTGCCGGCGACGTAGTTGACCTCGGACCGATGCACACCCGGGAGCTTCATGAGCTGCTTTTCCACGCCGAGAGCACTCAATGCCGACAATAGATTGCCGACTTCGATGGTGACGGTTTTCATGATGAGACCTCCTCGTGTTGAATGTACCCTGGGTGTAGGCTACTCGGCGCTGACAATGTGGTCCTGGCCCAGTCGGCAAACGCTTGCTCTCCCCCCAACGCCATCACAGCTTCCCCGAACGGGAAATTCCCCGTGCGAGACGCCATGTGAACCACAACGCCAGCGCGTAGCCGGCCGCCGCCAGCAGCGGCATCTCGCCGAGGCGCGGCCCGATTGAATGCTGCATCAGCAGCGAGGCGGCGATGTAGAGGCCCAGCGTCACCAGCGCCAGGGCCACGCGGTTGCTGGCGCGAGCGATGCTTTGCTCCAGCTCTTCCATGCCGTGGTGCTGTACCTGCATCTCGATGCCCTGGGCGCGTATCCGGTGGATCCAGGCGCCGAGCTCGGCCGGCAGCTCCCGCACCCCGGCCGTGGCCTCGAATTGCAGCCGGTCGAGTCCCGTTTCTGCGCCGGCACCGGCGGAGGAACGGATCACCTCTTCGGCCTTGCCGAGCATGCTCTGCAGCAGATTGAAGTCCGGGTCGAGGTCGCGCACGGCGTTTTCCATCAGATACAGCATGCGCATCAGGACGAGCAGGTTATGCGGAATGCGGATGTTGCGCCCGCGGCCGAGACGCGCCACCCGCACGAAGGCCTCGGCCAGCGACCACTCCTTGAGCGGCAGACCGGCATAGTCCTGGATGATCTCCTGCAGTCCCTGGCGGAACTCCGCGCGATCGAGCGCCCCCGCGAGCAGGCCCAGGTCGATCGCCGCATCCAGCATCCACTCGCTGTCCCGATGGACGAAGGCGAGCAGGAACGCCGCCAGGTTGCGGCGCGTGGACGAATCGAGCGTACCGACGATGCCGAAGTCGTGGAAACAGATGCGCCCGCTCTCCATGATGAACAGGTTGCCGGGATGGGGATCGCCGTGAAACACGCCCATGACGAATATCTGCTGCAGATAGGCCTCGACCAGGGCCTGCGCGAGTTGCGCTCCGTGCGCGCGTACCGCGGGATCGTCAACGCGGCGCCCGCCGCTCAGCTCCTGCACCAGCACCGACTCGGTATACAGCCCTTCGATCGCCGCGGGGATGTGCACGGTCGCCGAGCCGCGGAAGGCTTCGGCGAAACGCAGGGTATCGCGCGCCTCGCGGCGGAAGTCCGTTTCCTTGAGCAGGTTGGCGCGGATTTCATCGACGATGGCGAGTGGCTCGTAGCGCCGCAGCCATGGCAACAGCAGGAGCAGCACGCGCAGCATGCCGCGCAGCAGGCGCATGTCGCGGTCGATCTGGGCCTTGATGCGAGGCCGGCGTATCTTCACCACCACGCGCCGTCCGTCGTGCAGGCGCGCCCGGTGCACTTGCGCGATGGAGGCCGCTGCCAGCGGGTGCGCCTCGAATTCGGCGAACAATTCGGCGATGGGTTTTCCCAGCGCCTGTTCCACCTCGCGCCGCGCGACCGCGTCCGGAAACGGCGCGACGCGATCCTGCAGGCCCTGCAGCGCGCGGATGTACTCGTCCGGCAGCAGGTCGCGGTGCAGGCTCAAACCCTGGCCGAGCTTGACGAACGTCGTGCCCAGCCGCTCGACCGTGTGGCACAGCCGCTGCGCCGGCGTCACCGACGGACGCCACAGA
Organism: Pseudomonadota bacterium; assembly: GCA_021849505.1. Classification (GTDB taxonomy): domain Bacteria; phylum Pseudomonadota; class Gammaproteobacteria; order Burkholderiales; family Rhodocyclaceae; genus Sulfuricystis. The sequence goes on along the minus strand of JAJZSW010000082.1, from coordinate 5,930 downwards.
TGCAGGCGGACCAGCAGCCACCAAAGCAGATAAGCGTAGACTGCGAAGCCGATCTGGAACAGTCTTCTCAGGCCTGACACCATGCCTCCTTAGCTTGTCGTTTCTCAGGGTGGAGCAGCGCCTTGAATTCGTTGTAGGCGAGATTCTCGGCGTGCGAGCCGAACAGGAAGTTCTGCATCGCTAGGATCGCCAGGAATACGATCAGGAAGTACCAGAGCGAGAACTGTTGCCGTGTCTTTTCCATGAAGTCTCACCGTTAAAGTCCGAACCTCGTTCGCGCGCAGCGCCTCCTGTCCTCGGAGACGACCATGGGCGCCGGCCGACCATGACCCTCACCGCGTACTCGCCGCCCGCCGTCGAGCGTCACCCGTTTCATGGATTGGAACAGTCGGGCCGCTCGGCTTCATCGAGTGCCAACGCGTTCATCTCGACCAGCATGCGCACCTGCTCTCCCAGAAGCCGGATCCGGTGCCGCAGATCGCTGTCGCTCACCATCCGGCCACGGTTGAGGTCCTGCTGCATCTGTTCTTCCATCGCGAGTGCCCGATCCATATTGTCACGCACACGTTCCAGATGTGGCCTGAGCGCCGCTTGCCGCTCGCGGCGACAAAGCTCGCGAAAGCGAATCATCGCCTCGTGCAGGTCGGCGAGGTCCGCGCGGAAGCGGTCCATCTCGTGCTCCATCGCGCTGTGCGATTGAAATCTCGCCTTGTGCTCAACCGCTTGCGGCCATGCCGGCGGAGTGAGTGAAATGCCGGCGGCGGTGAGCATGAAGCACACTACAGCTCCGCTGCCGAGCATCCGTCTGATTCGTCCTCCACGACAGCGCGAAGAGCGGCTATCAGTAGAAAGTTGCTGCTTTTCCATGTCACCTCCTCAACGCCAGCTTCAAAATGCATGATTTTCGCGAACCGGCCAGACGTGAAAGCGCGCCTGATTTTTCTGCCCGACCCCCACCGCGCCCTTGTCCAGATAGAGCGCCCAGGCCCAGTCCGGCTCGTATAGGCTGGTGGTCGACGACCAATACACGTCGCGCACCTCGGTGAAAGGATGACCTGGCGTCAGTGCCGGATTTGCGGCGGCGCAGTCCACCAGTGATTCCAACTCGTTGATGTTGGGCAACCGCCAGCCCGCGTCATTCTCAGTATTCAAGCGCGCCACCGCGGCCAGCGCCTCATGCCAGGTCACACCCTCCTCCGGCGCAAGGCCCGCAGCCCGCCGCCAATCAAGTCCGGTGAGCCGGTCGAGCGCCGCCTCATCCCGAGCGGAAAAGCGCGGCGCGGGCCAGGCGAGACCCGTGCGGAATTCGCCGTCCTGCCCCGTTCCCGCACACGAAATGACTGCGCCCCCATCGTCGTAACACAGCGTCTGGCCGGTGGCCGGCAGCATGTGGCTTTCTCCCCGTACCGGCCAGACCAGAAAGGATTGATCCTTGCCGCCGTAGAACATGCGCCCGCCGTCCATGTTCACGTACCAGGCGTGGGCAGGTGCGCCGGCGGCGCTGGTGGCGCTCCAGTACCAGCCGGCGAATACACTGACGAATGGGTGTCCCTCGGGCAGGGCGGGACGGCGGGTCTGATGGCTCACCAGGCTGCGCAGTTCGCGCCGGTTGGGCAGCCGCCAATCGGAAAACCCCAGCGCCCGTTCGCGGTTCATGCCGGCGACGAATGCCCGCGCCTCCCGCCAGGTCATGGGGAGTTCGCCGGGCGTGGCATTCCGCGTCCAGAAGAGTCCTGTGAGCCGATCGAGGACGATTGCGCCGCGGACTTCGAAGCGCGGTTCGGGCCAGGGAAGGCCCCGGCGGAATTCGCCGTCCTGGCCGCTGCCGGCACAGGGAACCGCCGCGCCGCCGGCGTCGTGGCAGGTCGTCTGGCCGGTTTGCAGGTAGCCATGGACGGATTCTTTCACTCATCGCCTTTCGGTTTCACGGGCTGGGGCGCCGTGTATCGCTCCGGTGCCTGGTCGAATTTCTCGGCACAGGCCGGGCTGCAGAAGTAATAGTCCTTCCCCTGGACCACCCGTTTTGCCGCGGCGTCCCGCGGGTCCACCAGCATGCCGCATACCGGATCTTTTTCCATCGCCTGTTCTCCTTTCAAAATAGTGCGTTCGACTCAGCCGAAGCGCCTGCGGAAGCGCAGAACGCTCGCCGCGAGCAGCGCGGCGCCAATGAGCGTCATGGCTGCGGCCTGGCGCCACAGGGTATCCAGTCCCACCCCTTTCAGAAAAATGCCCAACAGCGCATCCATGTAGTGCGTCAGCGGACTCAGTTGCGCCAAGACCTGCAGCCCTTTCGGCATGCTCTCCACCGGAACCAGGGTTCCGGACAGGAACATGATGGGAAACAGGGCGAAGAAAGAGATCAGCAGCGCCTGCTGAAGCGTTTCTGCGAAGGTGGCGATGAGGATGCCGATGCCCATGCTGCTCACCAGGAACACGGCGGAAAACAGGAAAAACAGCGGGAGACTTCCGCGCATGGGCACCCCGAACCAAGCTGCGATCAGCAGGCTGGGAAAGAGGGCGAGCAGCCCCACCAGCAGGGTGGGCAGCATTTTGACGGCGATCATTTCGGCGGGCCGGATGGGGGTGACCATCATCTGCTCGATGGTGCCCGACTCCTTCTCGCGAACGATGCTGGCCGCGGCGGTGATCACGCCGACCAGCATGCCGGCCAGGGCGATCATGGACAGCACCATGAAATAACTGTAGCGGAGTTCCGAGTTGTACCAGATGCGGGGCCGGTACTCGATGGGCGGAGCGGAGCCGACGGGCAGGCGCGCCTGTTCCATGGCGTAATTCTGGACGATGCGCTGGGCATACCCCTGGGCGACGCTTGCGGTGTTGGCGTTGGAGCCATCCAGCAGCAGCTGCACCGTCACCGGTGCGCCTTCGGTCAGACGCCTGGAAAATTCCGGCGGGATGACGATCGCCGCCAGCGCCTCGCCGCGGTCGAGCAGCGCCGCCAGTTCGTCGTCCCGCGTGGCGAGGTGTTCGATCCTGAAATAGCCCGAGCTGCGGAAGCGCTCCGTGAGCAGCCGGCTGTGGGCGGAACGGTCGAAATCGGCGAGCACCGTGGGGAGGTTGCGGACGTCGAAGGACAGCGCCACCGTGCACATCACCACTTCCACCGTGTACAGGAACAGCACCAGGAACAGCATGATCCGGTCGCGCAGGAACTGGGTCAGTTCCTTGCGAAACAGCGCTGCCCTGCGTCCACCCCCCGTCATCGCGCCCCCCCAACGCCCGCGGCCGATCGAGCGAGCTGCACGGAGGCCCACAACTCCCAGGCGAGGAAACTCGCCAAGGCAAACCGCTCCGCCAGACCCGGCAACCGGCTCAGGAAAACAGCGAGAAAAAAACCCGCCATCCCGGCGGCGGCGACCGTCGATAACACCAGGGAAACCGCTTTACGCCGACGCCAACGAGGGTGTCTTGCGAACGCCGCCGAGAACAGGAACAGCGCGACGAACTCCAGTGGAAAAGAGGCGGTGGCGGCCATGCGATGAACGCGCCCGACCGCTGTCGGAGGTCGCCCGACCGGTTCGATGGGAAAGAGCGCCGCGACCACGATTCCCGCGATCGCCAGGCCGAAGAAAAACACCGCCCAGGCGCGCAGCGGCCCCGGGTCGAGGGACCGACGGAGGCCCAGGATCAAGCCGAGGTTTCCGGCGCCGTGGGCAAGGGTGCCGACGACGAAGATCCATCCGAGACGGCCGTTCACGAAATCGCTGACGTAATGCCTCGTCCAGTCGACATCGGTGCGCGTCAGGTGCAAAACGATGAGCGACGTTGTGAACACAGAGGCACCCAGCAACCCGGCCAGGCCAAAGACCCTTACCCGCCGCATGATCGCGCCCTCCTCCGCCGCGTGGGATCGCACGTACGCCATCATCACGCCACCTTCTTGCGGAAGCGCGCCGTGGCGGCGGCGAACACCGCCGCCGTGTAGGCCAGCAGGATCAGGAACTGCGGCCACAACAGCTCCAGTCCGACGCCCTTCATGATGATGCCGCGGGTGATCTCGATGAAGTAGCGGGCCGGAAACAGATAGGTGTAGATCTGCATCATCATGGGCATGGTGAAGATCGGAAACAGGAAGCCCGAGAACAGAAAGGAGGGCATCAGGGTGAGCAGCAAGGCCAGCAGCATGGCCACCAGTTGGCTGCGGGTGATGGTGGAGATCAGGAGGCCCAGGCCCACGGTGCAGAATACGTAGATCGCGGTCGCCCCGAGAAACAGCGCGAGACTGCCCTGGAACGGAATGCGGAACCAGAGCAGTGCGGCCGCCAGAATCATGACCATCTCGAAGAAGGCAATCACCGCATAGGGGATCATTTTTCCAGCGATGAACTGGTAAGGCCGGATGGGCGAAACGAAAATCTGCTGCACCGAGCCGGACTCCTTTTCCCGCACCACCGCCAGTGCGGTGAGCAGCGGCGGGAAGGCCATCAGGATGACCCCGAACAGTCCCGGCACGATGTAGTTCACGCTTTTCATCGGCGCGTTGAACCATACCCGGGTTTCGACCGTGATCGGCGGGGCGTGAGCTGCGCCGCGGGTGTGCTCCATGGCATAACTCTGCACGATGGCCGCCGCGTAGCCGGCCACCACCATGGCGGTGGCCGAGAAGGAGCCGTCAATAAGGGTCTGCACGGCGGCGGTCTGCCCGCGAGCGAGCTTTTCGGAAAAATCCGCCGGGATCACCAGCACCAGGCGAGCCTGGCCGCGGTCCAGCAGCCGTCCGATCTCCCGTTCTTCGTGGATCTGGTGCACGTAGCGGAAATAGCCCGAGTGTGGGAACGCCTCGATCAGGGTGCGGCTCTGCTCGCTTTTGTCCAGATCGTAGATGGCCAGGGCGGCATCCTTCACGTCCAGCGAAAGGGCCGCGCCGAAGAGATAGAGCAGCACCAGGGGCAGGGCGATGGCGACCCACAGGGTGATCGGGTCGCGGCGGATCTCGCGCACCTCCTTCCCGATCACGGCACCGATCAGGCTTTTCATCGCGCTTCTCCCGGCGCCGCCTCGCGGCGTGCCTGCTCCATCTGGATGAAGGTGATGAACACATCCTCGATGGTGAGAGGGACCCGTTCAACCCGGCGCACCTGGTGCCCTTCCCGCTGCAGGCGTTGCAGAATCTGCGGCCGGGCGGCCTCCGCGTCGTCCACCAGCAGGTGCAGGCGGTCGCCGAAGAACGAGGGCTGGATTCCAGCCGCGCCCTGGAACAGGGCCAGCGCCTGGATCGGCTGGTCGCATTCCAGTTCCAGCACTTCGCCGGCGCGCATGCCGACCCGCAGCGCTTCCGGCGTATCCAGGGCGATCAGCCGCCCGTAATACAACAGCCCCAGGGTATGGCAATGCTCCGCCTCGTCCATGTAATGCGTGGTCAAGAACACGGTCACGCCCTGATCGGACAGCCGGTAGATCAGCTCCCAGAAACGCCGCCGGGACACCGGGTCGACACCAGCGGTGGGCTCGTCCAGGAACAGCACCTCCGGCCCGTGCAGGATGGCGCACGCCAGCGCCAGGCGCTGCTTGACTCCGCCCGACAGCGAGCGCGTCAGACGGTCTTCCTGCCCCTGCAACCCGGAAAGCTGAAGCGCCCACTCGCGGCGGAGCGGCAGCGCGGCGCGGGGAACCCCATAGGCGCCGGCAAAGAAGGCGATGTTCTCCGCCACCGTCATGTCTTCGTAGAGGGAGAAGCGCTGGGACATGTAGCCGATGCGGGACTTGACCGCCTGCGCTTCTTTTCCCAGTTCGTGCCCGGCAACGATGGTCCGCCCCGACGTCGGCGCCAGCAGGCCGCACAACATGCGGATGACGGTCGTCTTGCCGGAGCCGTTGGGGCCGAGAAAGCCGAAAATCTCCCCGCGCCGGACCGCAAAGCTCACCCGGTCCACGGCAGTGAAGGCGCCGAAGCGGACGCTCAGGTCCAC
>JAJZSW010000081.1 GCA_021849505.1 Pseudomonadota bacterium | reverse complement strand
CGCTGCTCGAACAGCGCATCGGCAGGATTCACCGCATGGGCCAGAAACGACCGGTACAGATCGTCAATTTTGTGGCCAAGGGTACGATAGAGGAGGGCATGCTCTCGGTGCTGGCCTTCAAGCGATCGTTGTCGGCGGGAATTCTCGACGGTGGCACGGGGGAAATATCGCTGGGTGGTTCGCGTCTCAACCGCTTCATGAAGGACGTCGAGAACGTCACCGGCCGCATGGGTGAAGGTGAGGCCATGACACCTGCCGAAGAAGCGGCAGGCGTGACGACCGTGACCGAAGCCACATCCGTGCCGGAAGAGAATACGGATGCAAAAGTCGGCGTTGGCGAGATGGCGATCCCGGAGCATGAGGGGCGAGATGTGTCGGAACAGACCCCGCGCAACGAAGCTGATCCTTGGCAAGCATTGGTGCTGGTTGGCGCTCAGTTGGTTTCTGCCCTCGGAGCGGCCAGCAATCCCGCTGCTCCGGCGCACCCATGGATCGAGCGAGACCCCAGCACCGGAGAGCAAAGCCTCAAAGTGCCATTGCCGCCACCGGAAACGGCGGGGCGAATTGCCGATGTACTTTCAATGTTGGCGAACACCTTGCGGGGGCAGCGCCCATGACTGCTGATGGGACAGATCAACGCTCGCTGATTATTTGCGGTCATAGCGATCTTGTTACGCTGGATGGCAACAGTGCATTAATTAGATGATGCACTGTTGAAATGTTTCAGCTTATACTCACCACGTTTTGGGTGCCTTGCCCCATTTTCCCGGGGCAGGTGAAACGGGAAGCCGGTGACGCTGGACAACCAGCCATTCCGGCGCAGCCCCCGCTGCTGTAAGCCTGACGACTCCGCATCTGCCACTGTGCATCGCATGGGAAGGCGCGGAGAAGACCGACGGCAAGCCAGAAGACCGGCCCGAACATTCAGGCGTTGAACCCCGGGGTGAGGGCGAGGCTGGCGCGCCGTTCCGCGGTTCCGCCGGAAATCCTCGAGCTTCATGGGTCCAACGATGTGTACCCTTGCCAAGGAGTTCAACATGCATATCGAACCGGGCGTCGTCGACGGCGCAAAAATCATCCTCAGTCATGGCACGGCCGCGCTCGCGGCAGGCGTCGCGGTCAAAGCGGCCGCCGACGCGATTCGCGAGAACGGCGTCGGTGCCCTGCTGTTGCGCAGCACACTGGCAACCTTGCTGGTCTTCTGTTTCTTCGAGGTGTTCTGGCACTACCCGGTTGGCGTCTCGGAGGTGCACCTGATCCTGGGCACCACGCTATACCTGCTCTTCGGCCTGGCGCCGGCCGCCATCGGACTGGCAGGCGGCCTGCTGGCCCAAGGCTTGTTTTTCGTGCCCGCCGACCTGCCGCAATACGGGATGAACCTCACCACCTTGCTGGCGCCACTGTTCGTCATGCATATGCTGGCGAAGAAGATCGTTCCGGCGCATACCGCCTACGTCGATCTCACCTATGGCCAGACCCTCAAACTTTCGGCGGCCTATCAGGGCGGCATCGTCGCCTGGGTGGCGTTCTGGGCGATCTATGGGCAGGGATTCGGCGCCGGAAATCTCGCCAAAATTGCTTCGTTCGGAATTGCTTACCTGGGGGTAGTCCTCGTCGAGCCCCTGATCGACCTGGCCGTGCTGGCCGCCGCGAAGTCGCTGCATGCGCTCAGGCATTCCGCTCTCGTCGAGAAGCGGCTGTACGAGACACATGCGGCCTGAGTCCAAAACCGGGGCCGGCCCGGGCGTGACGACGCCGGGCCGTGTCTGGTTCGTCGGGGCCGGGCCGGGCGATCCCGACCTGATCACCGTCAAGGGGCGTAATCTGCTCGAAGCCGCCGGCGCCATCCTCTACGCCGGCTCGCTGGTCGACCGGGCAGCGACCATGTTTGCACCGGCGGGCTGCGAAATTCGCGACTCAAAGGACATGACATTGGAGGAAATGACCGACTGGCTGATCGACCGGGCCGGCCGACACGCGACGGTGGTGCGCCTGCAAACCGGTGACCCCAGTCTCTACGGCGCGCTGATCGAGATGACCCGGCCGCTCACCGCCGCCGGCATCGCATGGGCCGTCGTGCCGGGCGTATCGTCGGCGATGGCGGCGATGGCCGCCGCCGGCGAGACGTTGACGCTGCCGGAAGTGACGCAAACCGTCATCTTCACCCGCGTTGCCGGCCGCACGCCGATGCCGCCCGGCGAAGACCTTGCAGCACTGGCCGCGCACAAGACGACGCTGTGCATATTCTTATCGATCACGCTGCTGCACAAGGTGCAGGATGCGCTGCGCGCCTCCGGCTGGGCCGAGGACGCGCCGATCCTGGTGGTGCAAAAGGCCAGCTGGCCCAGCGAGGAAAAGATCGTGTGCGGCACGCTGGCCGACATCAAGCGGAAATGCCAGGCCGAGAAAATCGCCAGCCAGGCGATGATCGTCGCAAGTCCCGCACTGGGCGCCGCCGACTGGCCCGACCTGATCCGTTCCAAGCTCTACGACCCTGCCTTTTCGCATCGCTTCCGCAAGGCAACGGAGACTATTCATGACTGACGACACCACCATCCTTCTCGTCGGCCACGGTTCGCGCAACCGCGACGGCAACAACGAGACCTTGTCCTTCGCCGCCCAGTGGCGCGAGCGTCATCCCGAACGGCGCATCGAGGTCTGCTTCATCGAGCACGCCGAGGTGCTGCTGGACGACGGGCTCGACCGCGCCGCCAAGGGCGCCCGGCGCGTGCTGGTAATCCCTTTCATCCTGAACGCCGCCGGCCACGTCAAGATGGAGTTGCCGGCCGCGCTGAACCGGGCGCGCGAGCGCCATCCCGGGGTCGACTTTGGCGTCACCCGCCACCTCGGCATGGGCCGCGAGATCTTCGCCGTATTACAGGGCCAACTCGACCGGCTGATGAAGCAATTGGCCATGCCCGATCCGCAAACCACCGGCGTCATCCTGCTCGGGCGCGGCTCGTCCGATGCCGGCGCCAATGGCGAACTGGCCAAGATGGCGCGCTGGATCTTCGAGGCCAACGAACACGAGCTGGTCGATCTTGCCTTCACCGGCGTGACCTGGCCGCGCCTGGAAACCGTTGTCCAACGCCAGGTCAGGCTGGGCATGATGCAGGTTTGCATCGTGCCGGTGTATCTCTTCACCGGCGTGCTGATTGAACGCATCAAGGCTCAGGTCGACCGCCTGCGGCAGCAGTACCCGCAGGTCGCCTTCGCGCTCGGGACGCATTTCGGTTTCGATAAGGGTATCTTCGACCTGCTGGACGCCAAGGTGGACGGCGACGAACTGCCCGAAGGGCGCATGCTCGAATGCGACGGCTGCAAATACCGCGCGGACGCGGAAGACGAGCACTTGCACGACCACGGCCATACCGCCACCGGCGCCTGCGGCCATGGGCACGGCCATGACCATTCCCATGACCATCGTCACGGTTAAATCCCCGGAGATGCCATGAACATCAATACCGTTACCGAACAGTTGACCGCCGCCGGCCGTGCCATCGAACACGATTCCTTCGCCATCATCGACACCGAAGCCGGCCCGCACGGCTACACCGACGCGCAGTGGCCGTTGGTGCGCCGCATGATCCACGCCAACGCCGACTTCGAGTTCAACGGCCTGACCGCGTTCCACCCAGAGGTGATGCGTGCCGGCCTCGCGGCGGTGCTCAAGGGCAATACGCCCATCGTCGCCGATGTCGAGATGATCTGCGTCGGCCTTTCCGCGCCACGCCTGAAGCATTTCGGCCTGACGACACACCACTACATTTCCGATGCGGATGTCATCGCGCAGGCCAAGGCGGAAAACAGCACGCGCGCCGTGCAGGCGATGCGCAAAGCGCGCAGGCTGGGCAAGCTCGACGGCGCCATCGTCGGCATCGGCAACGCGCCGACCGCGCTGATCGAACTGGTGCGCCTGATCCGTGAAGAAGGTGTGCGTCCGGCGCTGGTCGTCGGCATGCCGGTCGGCTTCGTTGCGGCGGCCGAATCTAAAGAGCTGCTGATGAGCATGGACGACGTGCCGTGGATCGCCATCAAGGGACGCAAGGGCGGATCGACACTGGTGGTTGCCGCCATCCATGCCTTGCTGTCCCTGGCCGAAGCAGAACAGAAGAAGCGGGTGGCATGAGTGACGATGCCAAGCCGGAAAAGGTTCGCAAGGGCGACGCAAGGCGCCAGCGCGGCAACCGCACCGGTTTTACGACTGGCGCCTGCTCGGCGGCTGCGGCACGCGCCGCGACGCTCGGCCTCATGACCGGCGCAGTGCCGGCCAGCGTCGTCTGCCGGTTGCCGAACGGCAAGGACGTGAGCTTCGCCGTGATCGAGGGCCGCGTCGAGGGCGAGGGGCAGGCGCGCGTCGCCCATGCCGCCGTCGTCAAAGACGCCGGCGACGACCCGGACGCCACGCACGGCGCCCACTTGACCGCCGACGTGCGGCAGTTGCCGCACAAAATCGGCGAGATTGCGCTGAAAGGCGGGGCCGGCGTCGGCGTCGTGACCAAAGAGGGATTGGGGCTTCCTGTCGGCGGCCCGGCGATCAACCCGGTGCCCCAACGCAATATCCGCGAAAACGTGCGTGCCGTGGCTGAAGAGATTCTCGCGAGCGATGGCCTGGAGGTGACTCTTTCCGTGCCCGGTGGCGAGGAAATGGCCAAAAAGACGCTGAACGCCCGTCTAGGCATCCTCAGCGGCATCTCCATCCTCGGCACCACAGGTATCGTCAGGCCCTATTCGACGGCAGCCTTCCGCGCCAGCGTCGTGCAGGCCGTCGATATCGCGGCAAGACAGGGACAGACCGCCGTGGTCTTCACCACCGGCGGTCGCACCGAAAAGTTCGCCATGCGGCAACTGCCCGAACTGGACGGATCCTGTTTCGTGCAGATGGGCGATTTCGTCAAGGCCGCCTTCACCACCGCCGTCAAGCGCAAGCTGTCCCATGTCCATGTCGGCGCCATGGTCGGCAAGCTGACCAAGATGTGCCAGGGCCTCGCCGTCACCCATGCCTGGAAGGCCGAAGTCGACCGCGACATCCTGGCCGAGGCCGCGCGCGAAGTCGGCGCGCCGCCCGACCTGGTCGAGGAAATCCGCGCCGCCGAGACTGCCCGCTTCGCCGCCGAACGGCTCGCCGGCCTGGGTCTGTCGGAATGGTTTCATCGCCAACTTGCCAAGCGGGCCATCCGCAGCCTGAAGGGCAGCTACCCCGGCCCTTACCGCCTCACCGTGCTGGTCTGCGATTTCGAAGGCCGGTTCATCTGTCGCGTGGATGAAGATGAAGCCCTGTGATCCCGTTTGCACTATCGTCGGCATCCTCGACGACGGCTGGGCCGGACTGTCCGCTGCCGCCCACAAACGCCTTGCCGCCGCCAGCTTGGTCGTTGGCGTCGACCGCGCGCTGGCGCTGGTGCGCCCGTATCTGGCCGCCGACGCGGAAGTGCGCGACATGGACGGCGCGCTGACACAATCCCCGGCCTGGGTCGAAGCGGCGCTGGCTGTCGGCTGCCGCGTCGCCGTGCTGGCGACCGGTGATCCGCTCTGCCACGGTATCGCCGGCTACCTGATCGGCAAGCTGGGTACCGATCGCGTTGAAGTGCTCCCTGCGCCATCCACCATGCAAATCGCCATGGCACGTTTCAAGAAAAGCTGGCAGGACGTCGCCATCGCTTCCTGTCACGGCAAGGATGCCGGCGAATGGGTCGTCGGCGCGACGCCGGATCATGGCCTCTACCCCCTGATGCGCGCCATCGCGCTGAATCGGCGCGTCTTCGCTTTCACCGGCCCGGATAACAACCCGGCGCGGTTGGCCCGCGCCTTGATTGCCGCCGGTTATGGGGAAGACGCAAAGCTCTCGGTCGCCTGCCGCCTGCTACTGCCGGACGAGACCGGCTATATCGATCTTGCGCCTGCCGACGCCGCACACACGACATTTCCCGAACCGAGCGTCGTGCTCGTCGAGCGCACGGACGATGGGCATTTCCCGGCCTTCGGCCTGGATGACGCCGAATACTTCCAGCGCTCGCCGGAAAAGGGCCTGATCACCAAACAGGAAGCGCGCGCCCTGTCGCTCGCCAAGCTGCGCCTGAAGCCCGACGCCGTCGTCTGGGACATCGGCGCCGGCTCCGGCGCGGTCGGCCTCGAATGCGCGCGGCTGGCGCCTCGGGGCCACGTCTGGGCCATCGAGAAAAACGCGGACGACGCGGCCATCGCCCGCGCCAATGCCACGCGCTTGCGCGTCGGCAACTACACCTTGGTCGAAGGCAAGGCGCCGGCCTTTCTCGATACATGGCTCGATCCGGACGCCGTTTTCATCGGTGGTTCCGGTGGCGGGCTGGTCGAGCTGATCAAGCTCGTCCTTGGCCGCCTCAAGCCCGACGGCCGGCTGGCGATGAACTTCGTAACCCTCGAAAACCTCGCCACGGCCACCGCGGCGCTCAGGGAGATCCAGGCCGACCTGAAAGTACGCTGGGACGCGGTGCAGTTGCAGGCCAGCCGCAGCCAGCCCATTCTCGACATGCACCGCATGGCGGCCCAGAACCCCGTCTGGATCGTCACCGCAAGCAAGGAAGCCCCATGACCCGCTATGGAAAACTGATCGGCGCCTCTCTCGGCCCCGGCGACCCCGAACTGATCACCCGCCGCGCCTGGTCGGCGTTGCAATCCGGCGCCCGCTGGCTGTATCCGGTCAAGAAAGCCGAGGAATCCTCCTACGCGTTGTCCATCGCCGCGCGCGGCGGGCTGGCGATACCGGCCGATGCCGAGCAACTGGTCTTCCCGATGACCCGCAACGCCGAAGTCCTCGCCAAAGCCTGGGCCCGCGCCGCCGCACGCACCGTTGAACTGCTCGCCGCAGGGCGCGACCTCGTCTTCCTGGTCGAGGGCGATGCTTCCACTTTTGCCACCTTCGGTCATCTTGCGCGCGTCGTTCGCGAACTGGCGCCGGCTGTCGTCGTCGAGACCATTCCCGGTGTTTCCTCCTTTGCCGCTGCTGCTGCCGCCGCGGAAGTCACGCTGGCCGAGGAAGACGAAACGCTGGCCGTCATTCCCGCCGCGTATGGCATCGAGATCATCGACCATCTGCTCGACGAATTCGACACCTTGGTGCTCATGAAAGTGAAGCCGCTGGTGGACGAAGTCATCGACCTGCTCGAACGGCGCGGCCTGCTCGCCACCAGCTGCTTCATCGAGAAGGTCGGTGCGCCGGACGAACGCATCGTGCGCGATGTGGCCGGACTCAAAGGCACCCAGGTCAATTACCTGTCGCTCATGCTGGTGCAGAACCCGAAGCGCGTGCGCGGCGAACTGCGGCGCGGCTGCCGCCGGCGCAGGGAAAGCGCCGGGAGCGCGGTGGCATGAGGATCGCCATCGTCGCCATCACCCGCCATGGCATCGCCCTGGCCAGCAAGGTCGCCGCCGCGCTGCCCGGCGCGCGACTGTTCGCGCCGGAGAAATTCCACGCCGAGGCCGAAGTTGCCGCGCCCGGCGCCGCGCACTGCTACGCGGGCAAGGTCGGCGACCAGGTGCCGGCCCTGTTTGCCGGTTTCGACGCCATCGTCGCCATCGTCTCGCTCGGCGCCATCGTTCGTCTGATCGCGCCGCACCTGAAGAACAAGGAAAGCGACCCGGCCGTCGTCGTCGTCGACGAAGCCGGCCAATTCGCCATTCCCGTGCTCTCGGGCCACCTCGGCGGCGCCAATGCGCTGGCCGGGCATCTCGCCGCCGCGCTGGGCGCGACGCCCGTGCTCACCACCGCTTCGGATGCGCGGCAGACCATCGCCGTCGACCTGGTCGGCCGCGAACTGGGCTGGCAATGCACGGCCACGCACGACGAGATCGTTCGCGTCAGCGCCGCGATGGTGAACGACGAACCGGTGGCGCTGGTGCAGGAAGCAGGCAGCAAGGACTGGTGGACGCACCACGCCAACGGTCGCCAGGGGCCGCTGCCGGGCAATGTAACGCTGTTTGAGCGGCTGGAAGACGTGGAGATCGACCGCTTCGCCGCCGTGCTGTGGATCGGCGACCGTGAAATGCCGACCCAGCTTGCGGCGCGGCTGGCGGGGCGATGCGTCGTCTATCGTCCCGGAGCCGCCGCATGAAAATCGCCCTCGGCCTTGGCTGTGACCGCGGCACGCCGGCCGCGACCGTCGCCCGGGCCATCGCCGAAGCCCTGGCAGCGTGCGGCTGCACGCCGACCGACGTGCGGGCGGTTGCTTCCATCGACCTCAAGGCGGACGAAGCGGGCCTGGCGGAAGTCGCGGCACAAAGCGGCTGGGCCATACGTTATTTCCCGGCCGCCGAACTGGCGGCGGTCGACGTGCCCAATCCGTCGGAAACCGTGCGCAAATACACCGGCACCCCGTCGGTGTCGGAAGCCGCCGCGCTGCTCGCAGCCGGCGCCGACAAGCACCATCTCGTCATCGAAAAATACAAGCTGCGCGGCCCGGACGGCCGCAACGCCACAGTCTCCATCGCGAGGATGCCTCAATGAACAAGAACGGAAAAATCATGCTCGTCGGCCTCGGCCCGGGCAGCCACGACCACCTGACAGCGCGTGCCCGCGCCGCCATCGCCGAGGCCGACACGGTGATCGGCTATGTGACTTACATTCGACTGGTCGCCGACCTGCTCGATGGCAAGGAAGTCATCAAGAAATCGATGACCGAGGAACTCGACCGCGCCATCGAGGCGCTTGACCGCGCCCGCACCGGTCGCAAGGTTGCACTGGTGTCCTCCGGCGACGCCGGGGTCTACGGCATGGCCGGGCCAACCTTCGAGGTGCTGTTCCAGGCCGGCTGGACGCCAGAGTCGGGCATCGAGGTGGAAATCGTGCCGGGTGCCTCGGCGCTCAACACCTGCGCGGCCCTGGTTGGCGCGCCGCTGACCCACGACTTCTGTGCGATCTCGCTCTCCGACCTCCTGACGCCATGGCCGGCGATCGCCCGCCGCCTCGACGCAGCCGCCGCGGCCGATTTCGTCGTCGCCCTCTACAACCCCAAGAGCGGCCGCCGCACGCGGCAGATCGTCGAGGCGCAACATCTCTTCCTGCGTCACCGCGACCCGCAGACGCCGGTAGCGATCGTCAAGTCGGCCTATCGCGCCAAGCAGCGCATCGAATTCACGACGCTGGAGAAGATGGCCGAGTGCGACATCGGCATGCTGACCACCGTGCTGATCGGCAATTCCAATACCTTTATCAAGCATGGCCTGATGGTCACGCCGCGCGGCTACGCAAACAAGTACCGGGTCGAAGACGGCGGCGCCAGCACCAGGACAGGCGAGCAGGCCGGCCATTCGCTGTCCGCCGGCCTCGATGGCTGGATCGCAGAGATTCAGACCAGCGGCAGAAGCGCGGCCGAACTGGCGCGCGAATACAGGTTGCCCGAGGACTACATACAGTGCGCCCTTGATGAACCGCTGACCGTCGAATCCGTCGAGGTCGAAGAAGAACAAACATGAGCGAGATCGGCAACAAACGCGGTGAACGCCATGCGGCGCGGATGCGACGAAAGAAGGAGGTCGTGGCTGACAGAATTGCAGCGGCCACGGCCGATACTGTCACCGAAATGGGCTTGGTCAAGCGTGCTTTCAAGGCCGGAGTGAAGGCCATGCCCGGGATCGAGCGGTGAATACGACACGTTGTCCGGCCCTGCTGGTCGCCGCGCCGGCATCGGGCCAGGGCAAGACCGTGGTCACGGCGGCGCTCGCACGGCTGCATACCCGTCTGGGGCGGCGCGTCAGGGTCTTCAAGTGCGGGCCTGATTTCCTCGATCCGCAGGTTCATGCGCTGGCCAGTGGTCGCCCTTGCGAGAATATCGACTTTCGCATGGCCGGCGAGGCCGATGCGCGCTGGAACGCGTGCGCGCATCCACGCGCCAGTCGAGCAGGAGCGTCTGGCTGGACACAAATTGGACGGAACCGGATATCCCCCCGCGCTGATCCAGTGAGGACGCCATGAACGGTACGCCCTTTCTTTTTGCCGGTAGGCGATGGTGCCTTGCCTGGGTGCTTGCGCTGGCCGCGCCTTGGGCGTGCGCCGATGAAACGGGAATGCGCGTGATGACGTTCACCCTGCATGCGCCCCAGGCCAGATCGGTCGAAATCCTCGGTGATTTCAATCGGTGGCAAAGCGGGGCGACGCCGCTGGCCGGGCCGGACGAAACCGGCCGTTGGCGGGTCAAGCTAACATTCCCCGCCGCCATGCGCCGCATGGAATACATTTATTGGGTGGATGACGCCCACAGGCAGGTCGACCCCGACCAGCCCGTCGTTTCCGACGGGTTTTCAGGCGAGAACAATGTCGCTGTCCTGCCGTAGGCCGTCTGGTTTCCGCGGAGTGTAACTTTTTTGGCGCGGGTTTCGTCTCACGAGATGAAATGGACCATAAAAGGCTGATATGGGAGATGGGAGATGGCGTGCGGAGTCCGACGAGGCGCTGATCGACGCTTGTTTGGCGGGGCGATCGGAGGTGTATGCGGTTCTGGTCCGGCGCCATCAGCAGAAGGTGTTCAGCGTGGTGTACCGGTTTCTCGGCAACTACGAGGCGAGTCATGACGTGAGTCAGGAAACTTTTCTTGCCGCGTACCGGAAGCTCGACACGTTTGGCGGCA
>JAJZSW010000013.1 GCA_021849505.1 Pseudomonadota bacterium | reverse complement strand
AGAGGCTTGCCGAGGGCGCTCACGCGCTGCCAGAGCGTCTCGTCCGCCTTGGGCTGACTGCGGGTTTCGACTTCTTCGGTCGGCGCGAGCGTTTCGCCGGTCACCCAGGCACCCAACTGGTAAGCCACGTAGTACACCGGGGCGAAGGTCACCGGATTCGTGACCAGGGTGCTCGCGGCGGCGGCCGGCAGGTTGGCGCGCAACACGATGGCCACCGCAGCCGTCACCGGAATTTGCGCCAGCGGAATCAACAGGCCAAAGAAGACGCCCAGCGCCACGCCGAGCGCCACGCCGCGCCGCGACCAGTGCCAGAGCTTGGGATGCCCGAGCCAGGGCACGAGCCAGCGCAGCCAGCGACTGGCCAGCAGCGCTTCACGGGTGGGCATCAGGCGGCGCCAGGGCATGTCAATGCGCCACGCGGTATTCGCGCGCGGCGATCAGCTTCGCCCATTCGAGCGGGCTGCCCGGCGACTCGGCGAACATGCCGGCGGCCAGCGTCATGATCGCCGTGACCAGCGGGGGCAGGAGCAGCAGCCAGGCGGTTTCGCGCCGGCCGCGCGCGACGATGCGCTCTTCCGGCCAGGCGGCCGGTGCCGGTCGTAACCAGGCGCGCCAGAGGATGGGCAGGAAGTAGGCGGCGTTGAGCAGGCTGGAGGTCCATAGCACCCAGATCGCCCAGTCCATGCCCGCCGCCTCCGCGCCGTCGGCAAGCCAGGCCTTGCTGACCGCGCCGGCGGTGACCGGCGCACCCATCATCCCCAGCGCGCCGATCGAGAAGGCCAGCGTGGTGAGCGGCATGCGCCGGCCGGCGCCGTCCATCTCGCTGACCTTGTGGATGCCGAGCGTCTCGGCGAAGTTGCCGGCGCAGAAGAACAAAGTGATCTTCATGATGCCCTGATGCACCAGATGCACGAGTCCGCCGACCGTGCCGAGCGGACCGAACAGCGCGACGCCGAGCACGATGTAGGACACCTGGCTCACCGTCGAGAAGGCGAGGCGCTTCTTCAGGTCGTCCTGGAACAGCGCCCGGAAGCTGCCCCAGACGATGGTGACCGCGGCGAAGACCGCCAGCGGGGCGAGCAGGTCCAGCGACTGCGCGAACTCGATGCCATACACCTCGTAGACGATGCGCACGATGCCGAAGGCGCCCGCCTTCACCACCGCCACCGCATGCAGCAGCGCCGACACCGGCGCGGGCGCGACCATCGCCTGCGGCAACCAGCCATGCAGCGGCACGATGGCCGCCTTGACGCCGACGCCGGCGATCAGGAGCAGGAAGATCACCTGCATCTGCCAATTGGGCGCGTCGCCTGCCGCGAGATAGCCGCCATGCGCGAATTCCGCATGGCCGGCCAGGGCGTTGAGCCAGACGATCCCGGCGAGCAGCAGCGTGCCGCCGAGCAGCGTGTAGGCCAGATAGATCGTCCCCCCGCGCATCGCCTGCGGCGTGCCGCGATGCACGACCAGCGGGAAGGTGGCGAGCGTCAGCAGTTCGTAAAAAATGAAGAAGGTAAACAGGTTGGCCGCCATCGCGATGCCCATCGTCGCGGTGACGCACAGGCTGAAGAAGCCGAAAAAGCGCGAGCGGTGCGGGGCGTTTTCCAGATAGCCGATCGCGTAGAGCGTGGTGAACAACCAGAGCACGGCCGAGAGCGTGACGAACAGCAGCGCCAGCGCATCGGCCTTGAAGGCGAGGTCGATGCCGGGCAGCACCGCGTAGCGGAAGGCGTAGTCCTCCCCGGCGGCGACCCCGGCCAGCAGCGTGGCGACGAGGGCGAGCTTCGCCAGCGCGCCGAACAGGTTGAGCGCGCTGCGCAGCGCAACGCTGCGCTCGGGCAGCGCGAAGATTGCCAGTCCCGGCAGCAGCGAGGAGGCGATTACGGCCAGCGGCAGGGCTTCATTGGCCGTCATGTCCCGGCCTCCAGCAACCGCAAGATTTCCATGCCGCGCAGGCCGACCAGCACGCTCGCGGCGGCGAGGGCGAAAGCGGTCCATTCGAGCGTCGCGACGGGACGGCGTTCGACGCGCCGCCGTTCGCCGCTGGACGGCAGGAGGAAGGCCTGGCGCAGCACGCGGAACACGTACACCGCCGCCAGCAGGCCGCCGGCGAGGATCACGACCACCATGTCCCAGCGGCCGCGCAGCAGCGCCGCGTCGATCAGCATCCACTTGGCGAGGAAGCCGCCGGACGGCGGCAGGCCCATCAGCGTGATGCCCGCCAGACCGAAAGCGAACAGCGTCACCGGCAGCCGTGCGGCAACGCCCGCCACGTCGGCCACCGCGTCGCGGCCGGTCACCTGGATCAGCACGCCCACCGCCGCGAACATCGCCGCCTTGGCGAGCCCGTGGGCCACCACCTGCATGCCGCCGGCGTGCAGGGCGAGCCGGTCGGCGCCGAGCAGCGGGAAGATCAGGAACAGGTAGCCGAGCTGGGCGACGGTGGACCAGGCGACGAGTTCCTTGAGCCGTTCGGCGCGGATCGCCTGCCACGAGCCCCAGAGGATCGCCGCGCCGCCCAGCAGCGCCGGCAGCCAGGCCGCCACCTGCGTCAAGGGAGCAAAGGGGTGGAGCCAGAGGCGCAGGATCAGGTAGAACGAGGCCTTGACCACCAGCGCCGAGAGCAGCGCGGAAACCGGCGCCGGCGCGCCGCCGTGGGCGGGCGGCAGCCAGTAGTGGAAGGGGAACAGGGCGGTCTTGGCCATCAGCCCGGCCAGCATCAGCCCGGCGGCGAACCAGACTGCGGGCGGCGCGTCGGCTGTCACCAGCGGCGTCAGCGCCGTGATCGACACCGTGCCGAAAACGCCGTAAATCAGCGCCACGCCAAGCAGGTAGAGCCCCGAACCGACCAGTGTGGCGAAGAGATAGCGCAGCGCCGCCGCGAGCTGTTGCGCACCCCCACCCATCGCGACAAGTCCGACGGCGGCCAGTCCGACGAGTTCCAGCGTCACGTAAAGGTTGAAAAGATCGGCGGAGAGGAACAGCGCGTTCATGCCCGCGAGCAGGAAGCCGGCCAGCGGCCAGAAGGCGGGAGATTTCCCGGCGAAGTAGGCGCGTGCGTAGAGGAACAGCGGCAGCGCGACGAACTGGGTCAGGATCAGCAGCAGCGCCGCCAGCCCGTCAGCCGCCAGATCGATGCCCAGTGGCGCGCCCCAGCCGCCGACCGGATGATGGAGTGCCGTCCCGGCGGAACTGACTTTCGCGGCGAGCGCGAAGGCCAGCCAGAGTTGCACGGCCGTGCCGGCGAGCGCCAGCCGCGCGCCGCGCGCCGGCCCGAGCAGGAACGCGCCCGTGGCCCACAACAGGGGCAGCAGGATCAGCCAGGGCAGCGGATCAGTCATTGCCATCCTTTGCCTCGCTCTGCGGCAGGCCGTAGCCGCCCGTCAGCGCGAACAGCCGCCGCGCCAGCGCGAGCGCCAGCGCCGTCGCCGCGACGGCGACGACGATGCCGGTGAGCACCATCGCCTGCGGCACCGGGTCGGGCATGCCGTCCCGTTGCGCAAGGCCGATGAGGACGAGGAAGGCGCCGCTGCCCATCAGGTTGAAGGCGAGGATGCGGCGCAGCAGATGGTCGAGCAGCACGACACCGGCCGTACCCATCGCGAAGAGGACGACGCCGGCGCAGGCGAAGATGAGTCCGCTCGTCATGACAGGAACAGGAACAGCCCGGCGAGGATGAGGCCGAGCGAAACGGTGAGCGTCGCCTCGATCAGCAGGATCAGCGCCCCGGCCCAGGCCGGCGGATACTGGAGCAAGGCGCCCTCGACCAGCAGCCCTGCGGCGACGGCGAGGAAGACGAGGAAGCCGGCGGCGAGGCCGATGCGCAAGCATTTCCCCGGCTTCTGCCAGGCTGCTGCGAGGCCGGCCAGATGCAGCAGCACGGCGGCGGCGGCGAGCACCGCGCCGGCCTGGAATGCGCCGCCGGGCCGGAACGCGCCGGCCCAGAGCAGATAGACGGCGGCCAGCAGCATCAGCGGCGCGGCGATGCGCGCGAGGGTTTGCAGCACGGGATCTGCAACGGCAGGCTGTTTGGCTTCCTCGCGCGCGGCGACGGCGAGTACCACGATCAGCGCCAGCAGCAGCACGCCGATTTCGAGCAAGGTGTCGTAACCGCGGAAGTTGAGCAGCACGGCGGTGACCGGATGCGCGATCCCGGACTCCGCCATCTTCGCGCCGACGGCGGCCGGCAGATCGACCGCCGGCGCGGGCAGCTCGAGCAGGGCCGCGATCAGCGCCACGGCGAACAGCGCGGCGAGCAGCGCGACCGCAAAGCGCTTCACGACTTCTTCCTCCCGCGCAGCACGCCGATCGCGTCGAGCAGCAGCGCGCCGGTCAGCCCCGCGCCGATGGCGGCCTCGGCCAGCGCGATGTCGGGCGCCGCGAGCCGCGACCAAACGAGCGTCAGCAGCAGGCCGAAGACGATGAACAGGATCACCGCGCGGAAGATGTCCGGCGTCGCCAGCGTGCGCCAGGCGCTCCACAGCAGGGCGAGGGCGAGCAGCAGATCGAAGGCGAAACCCATTATGCCCACCCCTCCCAACCTCCCCTCGCGGGGAGGTGACGGGTGTTCGCCGCTACGCGGCTCCGGTTCGTTGGCTGCGCCCGCCTTGGGGCGGCCCGGTGGCGGGCGTTCATTTCTCCTCCCTGCGCCAGGGCGCGACGCCGAGCGCTTCGGCGCGGTGCGCGATGGCGTAGCTCACCGCCGCACTCGCCGCCAGCACGAGCGGCCAGATCAACAAAAGTTTCAAGGCGGCAGCGAGGCTTTCGGCCTGCAGGGCGAGTCCGGCGAGCACGCAGCCCAGGCCGAGGTTGTCGGCCTTCGCGAGCGCGTGCAGCCGCGTATAGACATCGGGGAAGCGCACCAGACCGACGGTGCCGGCAAAGTAGAAAAAGGCGCCGACCAGCAGCAGGGCGTCGCTGGCGAGATCAATCATCCGGCGACTCCTCATGTCCGCCATGCCAGGCGCGGCGCGCGAAGGCGATACCGGCAATTGCCGCCAGCAGCGCGAGCGTCAGCGCGACATCGACGAGCGCAGGAATGCCCATGGCGTGCGCCAGCAGCGCCAGCACGCCGACCCCGGTGCTGCCGAACAGCAGGGCGGTGAGCATGCGGTCGGCCGGCGTCGGCCCGCGCGCGGCGGTGACCAGCGCGGCGACGAGATTGACGAGCAGGAACAGCGCGACGCCGAGACTCATGGTACTCACGGCGCCGCTCCGAACAACCGCGCGATGTGCGCTTCGAGCGCGCGCGCCTCGGCCGCCACCGGCAGACGCGCATCGAGCACATGCAGCCGCAGCCGCGCATGGTCGAGATCCACGCCGAGGGTGCCGGGCATCAGCCCGAGCGTGTTCAGCATCAGCACGCGTGCCGCACCCGGCGGCAGGGCGAGTTCAAGTTCCAGCAACGCCGGCACCAGATCTGGGCGCGGCCGCAGGGCCATGCAGGCGACCTGCACACCGCCACGCAGTGAGTTCCAGATGAAGAAGCCGAGGAAGCGCAACAGCGGCGCGGCCCGGACGCCGCGCGCGCCGGGCGGCGCGAGGCGCAGGCTCGCCCAGGTCGCCGCCGCGACGCCGACGCCGCCCAGCAGCCAGCCGTCGAGGCGGCCTTCGGAGAGGACCCACCAGAGCAGGGCGAAGCCCGCCGCGCGGGATGCGAACGCGCGCACTGTCATGCCGTCCCGCCAGCGCCGACTTTCGGCGTGCCATGCAGTTGCGCGAAGAGTCGCGCCGCCTTGGTCGCCTGCTCGGCCGCACGGCGCAGGGCGCTCGCGGCGCGTAGGCGCGCGTCCATCGCCGCAAGCGGCAACTCGTCACGAGCACCGGCGTCGAGCAGTGCCGCTTTGAGCTGCTGGTAGTCCGCCTCAAAGGCGGCCAGAACCCTGTCAACGCGGTCCCCGTGCGGCACCCCCGTCATTGCGGCGGCCGGATCGACACTTTCGAGCAGGGCCTCGCCGCTTTGCCGGAACGCCGTCGTTTCTTCCGCGAGGAAATCGTCCGACGGAGTTTCGGCGAGGGCAGCGCCGGCCTCGGTGGCCAGTTCGGCGGCGGTTTCGTAGTAGCGCGCCACGCGCAGCAGTTGCGGCAGGCGTTGTGCGCTTTCGTGCGCCATGCCGCCGCGGTTCAACTGGGCGATGAAGCCGGCGATGGCGGTCGTCAGCCGATCGGCGATCCGCCGGTTCTGTTCGAGCTGCGGGGGCACTGCCGCGAAGGCGGCGCGCACCGTGGCGACTGCGATGCCCCCCAGGCGATGCAGTTCGCGGGCCAGCGCGTCGAGCGCCAGGGCCGGCACGGCGAGCACGGTCTTGTCGAGGTAACGCGGCCGCGCCTCGTCTTCTTCCGCGCTCTTGAAGCGCCGCAGCAGGAAGTCGGTCAGCCGGCCGGCGAGCGGCCAGATGAGGATCACGCCGAGAATATTGAAAACGGTATGGAACAGCGCAAGCTTGGCGGCCGGCGCGGCATCGAGTTCCAGCAGCGCGCGCACGTAGCCAAGGAAACCCAGCAGCCAGGGCAGTAGCAGCAGGGCGACGATGCCGGTCAGCACGTTGAAGAGGATGTGCGCCGCCGCGGCGCGCTTGGCGTTCGACGTGGCGCCAATGGCGGCGAGCACCGCGGTCACGGTCGTGCCCACGTTGGCGCCGATCACCACCGCGGCGGCGGCTTCGAGGCTCACCAGCCCGCTCTGCGCGGCGGAAAAGGCGATCACCAGGGCCGCCGCCGAGGCCTGCATCAAAATGGTCATGAGGATGCCGACCAGCACCATGGCCAGCACCCCGACGATGCCGTCCCACTGCGGCAGGGTGAAGTCGGCGGCGACGCCCGAGAAGGTGTCCTTGAGCAGGTCGATGCCGAGGAACAGCACGCCGAAGCCGGCCAGCGCCATGCCCAGCGCGCCGCGCCGGCTGCCGTCGCCGGTCAGGCGCAGCAGCATGCCGACGCCGATCAGGGGCAGCGCGAAGGCGTCGATCTCGAATTTCATGCCGACCAGTGCGACCAGCCAGCCGGTCATCGTCGTGCCGACGTTGGCGCCGAACAGCACCCACAGCGCCTGGCCGAGCGAGAGCAGGCCGGCATTGACGAAGCCGATCGCCGCCACCGTCACCGCGCTGGACGACTGCACGGCAACCGTCACCAGCGCGCCGGAAGCGAGCCCGCGCAGGCGCGTCTTCGTTGATCTCGCGAGGATGCGTTCGAGCGCCGGGCCGGCGGCGAGCCGCAGGCCGTCGGTCATCAGGCCCATGCCGAGCAGGAACAGGCCGACGCCGCCAGCAAGACCGCCAATCAGTGCAATGCTACCCATGGGACGATTCTGTCACAGCTGCAACCGCGCCATGCCGTCCCGCCAGCCCCGGAAAAGGGATTTCCTTCGGTCACGCCGACTTTCTAAGGCGCCGGCCGACGGCGCCAGAACAGTTTCTCCACCTCGACGGCAAGGAATATCAACACGCCTGCCGCGACAACGCGCAGCCAGGTCTCGGCGTCGAGGTGATCGGTGCCGAACAGCGCCTGCTTGAACGGCAGGTGCGTCATCGCCAGTTGCAACATCACGAGCACCGCAATGGCCTTCAGCGCGATCGGGTTGCCGAGGAAACCCTCCCGCGACAGCACCGAGCCGGTCAGGCGGCGGCAGTTGAAGAGATAGACGATCTGCCCCATGACCAGCATGTTCACCGCGGCGGTGCGCGCGAATTCCAGTTCCATGCCGCGCCCGATTTCCCAAAGGAACATGCCGAACGAGGTGGCGACCAGCAGCACGGTGACGAAGCCGATGCGCCAGAGCATGAAGCCGTTCACCAGCGGCTCTTTCGGGTCGCGCGGCGGACGCGTCATCAGGTCCGGCTCGGGGCGCTCGAAGGCGATGGCAAGCGAGAGCGTCACGGCGGTGACCATGTTGACCCAGAGGATCTGCACCGGCGTGATCGGCAGCGTCATGCCCAGCAGCACGGCGATCAGCACCATCGCCGCCTGACCGACGCTGGTGGGCAGCACGTAGACGACGGCCTTGCGCAGGTTGTCGTACACCGTGCGCCCTTCCTCGACGGCCGCGGCGATCGAGGCGAAGTTGTCGTCCGCCAGCACCATCTCGGCCGCCTCCTTGGCCGCCTCGGTGCCCTTGTGGCCCATCGCCACGCCGACGTCGGCGCGCTTCAGCGCCGGTGCGTCGTTGACGCCGTCGCCGGTCATCGCCACCACCTCGCCGTTGGCCTGCATGGCTTCGACCAGGCGCAGCTTGTGTTCGGGGCTGGCCCGCGCGAAGACATCGACCTCGCGCACGGCCTGCCGCAACGCCGCTTCGTCCATGGCCTCGATTTCCGCGCCCGTCAGCGCCTTGCCGCCGGATACGCTCAGGCCCATCGAACGGGCGATGGCGGCCGCCGTCACGGCATGGTCGCCGGTGATCATCTTGACGCGGATGCCCGCCGAGTGGCAGTCCGCCACGGCGCGAATCGCTTCCTCGCGCGGCGGGTCCACGATGCCGGCGAGCGCCAGCAGGGTGAGGCCGTCCTCGACGTCGGCAAAGCCGAGTTCGCGCTGGCCCTTTTCCATCGGTTTGGCGGCGAGCGCCAATACGCGGAAACCTTCCGCCGCCAGCGCATCGCCCTGCGCATGCCAGAGTGGCGGATCGATCGGCCTGTCCTCACCGCCTTCCCGCTGGAAGGCGCACATGCCGATGAGGCGTTCGGGCGCGCCCTTGACGAAGATCAGCGCATGGCCGGCATGATCGTGATGCAGCGTCGCCATGAAGCGGTGCTCGGATTCGAAGGGGATCACATCGATGCGCGGCAGCGCCTCGGCCTCGAAACGCGCATCCAGGCCGGCCTTGAGGGCCAGCGTCAGCAGGGCGCCTTCGGTCGGGTCGCCTTCGAGCCGCCATTCACCTTCCGTCTCGCGCAGGATTGCGTCGTTGCACAGCAGCGCGGCGCGCGCGATGTCGGCAAGCTCCGCCGCATCGCTGTCGCGGCCATCGGTCGTGAAGCCGCCGTGCGGCGCATAGCCGACGCCGGTCACGTCGATCAGGCTTTCCGCGGTCGCGAGCCGCTGCACGGTCATCTCGTTCTTCGTCAGCGTGCCCGTCTTGTCGGAGCAGATGGTGGTGATTGCACCCAGCGTTTCCACCGCCGGCATGCGGCGGATGATGGCATTGCGGCCCGCCATGCGCTGCACGCCAATCGCCAGCGTGATGGTCATGATCGCCGGCAGGCCCTCTGGGATCCCGGCGACCGCCAGCCCGACGGCGGCCAGGAACATTTCGCCCGCCGACTGGCCATGCACCCACATGCCGAAGGCGATCGTCAGTACGGCCAGGCCGAGGATGGCCACCGTCAGCCAGCGGCCGAACACCGCCATCTGCTTGAGCAGCGGCGTGTCGACCGACTCGACCTCTGCCAGCATGCGGCCGATGCGGCCGACCTCGGTGGCATCGCCGGTGGCGACGACAACGCCTCTGCCCTGACCGAACACCACCAGCGTGCCCGAATACGCCATGCCGGTCCGGTCGCCGATGGACGCCTCTTCGGCCACGGCGTCCGGCGACTTTTCGACCGGCTCCGATTCGCCGGTCAGCGCCGCTTCCTCGATGCGCAGACCGCGCATCTCGATGAGACGCAGGTCGGCCGGCACCTTGTCGCCGGAAGCCAGCAGTACGATATCGCCGGGCACGAGTTCTTCCGCGGCAATTTCGCTGCGTCGGCCGTCACGCATCACCATGGCGTGCAGCGACAGCATGTTGCGGATCGCATCGAGCGATTTCTCGGCCTTGCCTTCCTGGATGAAACCGATCAGGGCATTGATGAACACCACGCCGAGAATGACGCCGGTGTCGACCCAGTGGCCCAGCGCGGCGGTCACGCCCGCCGCGCCGAGCAGCACATAGATCAGGACGTTATGAAACTGGAGCAGGAAGCGCAGCAGCGGCCCGCGCTTTTTCGGCGGCGTCAGGCGGTTGGGGCCATGCGCGGCGAGCCGTCGGGCGGCTTCGGCCGCGCTCAGGCCGGAAGTAGATGTTTCATGCTCCGCCAGCGCCGCGGCTGGCGGAACAGCATGCCAAAGCGGGGCGGTCATGATTTCTCCGCGTCATGGATGGTCTTGGGTTTGCATGAAGGCGATAGTCTCACCTTCCCTTCCCACGTTCAATCACCAGCATCGGTGCATCCGTTCGGATGCACCGGCCGCGCGGCTACTGCTCGGCCGCCGCATCCACTTCGGCCTCGGCCTGCAGCCAGTCTTCCATTTCCAGTCCCGGCACGAATCCGCGCGCTTCCGCCCGGTAGTACGCGGCCGTCGCGATGCGTTGCAGACGATCGTCGAGATCCGCCCCGTTTTCCGCATCGATCAGCGCCGCAGGCATGGCATCTTTTCTGATCCTGGATTTGCCGATAACGGTCTTCATGATGTTCTCCTTGCAGTCGGTTTGCGAAGCGGGGCCTGTCCGACCCCATGAGAAGTGCCTGTTCAGAGCGCCCCGGCAGCCTGGGGTGGACGAACGCGATTCGGGTCGAAACCAATAGTCCGGGATATCTGGCGGGCCACGCCCTGACGCAGGCGGTCGGCAACGCGCTCGATCACGCGGACGATGTCGGTCCCCAGCTCCTCGATGACCAGGACGGAGCTGTCCTTCATCTTCAGCACGACCCGGCACAGCTTGTCCACGCCGCCCCGCTCCGGGCCATTGATGTCGTCGAGATGCACGCTGGCCTCCTGGATGGCATGGGCGTGGCTTCCAAGCGCGACGTCGATCTTCTGCGCGGCCACACGGCGCAGCTGCGCCGCGCGCGGCAGTCCCTTGATCTGGATCTTCATCTGCATGTCTCGTCTCCTCACTGGTTGTAGCTCTGGCTGCGACAAGGCCAAGGTAACGAAATGCGTCGTAAAGATAAATTCGTATTATCGATAGCGACGTTACGACTTTCCCGTATAGTTAGGCGTCATGAACCTCAAGCATCTGTACTATTTCTGGAAAGTCGCGAAGCACGGTGGCGTGGTCCGCGCGGCCGAGGCGATCCACATTTCGCCCCAGACGCTGAGTGGCCAGATCAAGCTGCTCGAAGAGCGCATCGGCATGCCTCTGTTCAGTCGCCGCGGGCGCAGCCTGGAGCTGACCGAGGCCGGCCAGTTGGCCCTCGAATACGCCAACGAGATGTTCGTGCTGGAGGCCGAACTGGATCAGGTTTTGCGCGATTTCCCGCAAGGGCGGCCGACCGAGTTTCGCGTCGGCGTCGCCGACGCCCTGCCCAAGGCCCTCGCCTATCGCCTGCTCAGGCCAGCCATCCGCCAGCCCAATCCCGTGCGCATCATCTGCCGCGAATGGCGGCTTGACCGCCTGCTGGCCGAACTGGCACTGCACCGGCTCGACCTGGTGATCTCCGATGCACCCCTGCCGACGAACATCGAGATCCGCGCCTACAGCCACAAGCTGGGCGAATCCGCCGTGAGCTTCCTCGCCCATGCCGACCTGGCCAACAAGGCCAGGCTGCCGTTCCCGCAGGCGCTCGAAGCCATGCCCATGCTCCTGCCCGGCGAGGACTCCGCTCTCAGGCGCGCTCTCGGCGAATGGTTCGACAGGCGCCGCCTGCGCATCTCCGTGGCCGGCGAGTTCGACGACGCGGCATTGATGGCGGCGTTCGGCCGCGAGAAGGTCGGCGCCTTTCCGATCCCCAGCGTTCTGGCGGAAGACTACTTGAGCGACGCGGAGCTGGTGGTGGTCGGCCATGCCGAAGATATCCGCATCGAGTACTTCGCCATGTCGGTGCAACGCAAGCTGACGCATCCGAGCGTGCTCGCCATTACTTCGCAGGCAAACGCGAGCCTCGTCAAACGCCGCCGGCGGCGCTGACTATCAGCACCAGCGGCGCTGGTGGTCGCCTTTGCCGTGCGCTGGCCGCTGGAACTCGCTTCGGCTATGCTTCGCCAATGTTCCCGCGCCTCGGCTTCCTCATGCTTCCTGGCCTGCTCGTCTCGCTGCATGCGGGCGCGGAAAACTATTACCTCTGCGCAGACCCGAAGACCGGCCGGAAAACCGCGCAGGACTTTCCCTGCCGAACGGGTAAGGCCATCCGCAGCTATGAGGCCGCGAGCCCGGCGGAGTTGGATGCGCGCGAGGTGGCAAGCCGCCAATACAAGCGCGAGTTCGAGCGCCGGCACCCCGGCACCTATCGTCCCGAGGAATACATGACGGAGCAGGAACTCGCAGCCCATAACGCCGACCGCGAGAATCGCGAGGCCGAGCGCAAGAAACGGGAACAGGAGGAAGCGCTACGTGAAACCGCCCGCCGCGCCGCAGAAGCCGAACGGCGCGCCGCCGCAGCCGAGCGTGCCGCACAGGAAGCACAGGCACGCGCGGCGGCCGCAGAGGAAGCTGGGCGCCAGCAACCGATTCTCCTCGTCCCGGTGCCGGCGTCCCCTCCCGTCCTGCATCCGCAGCCGCGCCCAAGGAGCGTTCCGCGCTGCGACCGTGAGGATTGCCGCGAGGATGTCCCCCGCCGCGAGCCACGCGAAACACCGCCCGCCTCTGGCAGGCGGCCACTTTAGGCCAGGAAGACGCCGGCCCGTCGGCGCCGACGATTATTCGACTGCAGGCGAAAGCCGCCCAAGCCACCAACTAAGCGTTCGAAATCAAGGCCAGCACCAATGGCGTGGTCAACGATGACAGTAGCGTCGACAGCACCATGCCGGCCGCAATGGGCCCCTGCAGGCTGCGGAACTGCTGCGCCATCATGTAGACGTTGATGCCCATCGCCAGCGAGGCGAGCAGCGTGACCGCTTGCGTTTCGAGCGGCGGCAGGTCGAGCGCCCGCGCCAGCAGCCAGACCACCAGCGGCTGCACGCCGAGCTTGATGGCGCAGATCGCGAGGCTCTGGTTCAGGCCTTCGCGGATCCGGTAGGCGGCGAGTCCCATGCCGAGCGCGACGAGCGAGAACGGTACGGCGCCGTGGCCGAGCATTTCCAGCGGCACGTCGATGAACTGGGGGAGCGGGATGCCGGCGAAGCCCCACAGCGTGCCGGCGAGGATGGCGGCGACGATCGGATTGGTCAGCACGCCGCGCGCCGTCTTGCCGAAGCCGCGCACCGAGAACTCGCCGTGACGTGCCCATTCGACCGAGACCGTGACCAGCGTCCAGAGGATCAGCGCATTGAAGACGATGACCAGCGACACCGCGGGCAGCGCGCCGGGGCCGAGCGTGGTCTTGGCGATGGCGATGCCGAGCATGACGTTGTTGGAAAACACCCCGCCGAGCGCGAACACCGACTGCGCGACGCCGTCGAGGCGGAACAGGCCGCGCGCGACGAGTCGGCCGACGGCGAAGACGATCAGGCAGCCGCCGAAGAAGGCCAGCAGCAGGCGCAGGTCGACCGACGGCAGCTGGGCGAAGTCGCTCATCATGCGGAACAGCATCGCCGGCATGGCGACCGCATAGGCGAAGCGGCCGAGCGCCTCGCCGACCGCCTCGGGCCAGCGCCCGGAACGCGCCAGCGCATAGCCGAGCAGCACGAGCAGGAACAGAGGGGCCGCGAGCGAAAAGTGATGGAGGAAGCCGGCCATGGTGCCGTACAGGTGCCGTCTCGCCAGCGCCGACTTTTATCCCAGCGCGGCAATCACCTCGGGCGGCGCCTGCACCAGCTCGATCAGCACGCCCTCGCCGCCGATCGGGAATTCGTCGCTCGCCTTCGGATGCAGGAAGCAGATGTCGTGGCCGGCCGCCCCCTTGCGGATGCCGCCTGGCGCGAAGCGCACGCCCTGCGCGGTCAGCCATTCCACCGCTTTCGGCAGGTCGTCGATCCACAGGCCTACGTGGTTGAGCGGCGTCGCATGCACCGCCGGCTTCTTCTCGGGGTCGAGCGGCTGCATCAGGTCGACCTCGACCTTGAACACGCCCTTGCCCATCGCGCAGATGTCCTCGTCGACGTTCTCGCGCTCCGAAACGAAATTGCCGGTCACCTCCAGGCCAAGCTTATCAACCCACAGCGTGCGCAGCTTGTCCTTCGACGGGCCGCCGATGGCGATCTGCTGGATGCCCAGCACCTTGAATGGTCTTGTCATTGTTTTTTCCCTCTGACGAATAGATAGACACCGATGAGAATCATCGGCAGCGACAGCCACTGCCCCATGCTGACGACGTACGAGACCCCGAAGATGCCGTGGTCCGGCTCGCGGAAATACTCGCCGATCCAGCGCGCGATGCCGTAGCCGATCAGGAACAGCGCCGAGACCTGCATGCGCGGCCGCTGTTTCGCCGAGAACCACCAGAGCAGCGCCCAGAGCAGCAGCCCTTCGCCCAAGGCTTGGTAGAGCTGGGAGGGATGGCGCGGCAGGCTGTCGACCAGCGGGAACACCATCGCCCAGGGCAGGGCGGCATCCGCCACCCGTCCCCACAATTCGCCGTTGATGAAGTTGCCCGCTCGCCCGAGTCCCAGGCCGATCGGTACCAGCGGCGCGATGAAGTCGGTGAGCTGCCAGAAGCCGAGGCCGTGCTTCTTCGCATAGAGGCCCATCGCGACCAGCACGCCGAGGAAGCCGCCGTGGAAGCTCATGCCACCCTGCCACACCGCGAGGATTTCGAGCGGATGCGCGAGGTAGTAGCCGGGCTCGTAGAACAGCACCTGGCCGAGCCGGCCGCCGACCACCACGCCGAGCACGCCGTAGAACAGCAGGTCGTCGACGTGCTGCGGCGTCAGGCCGTGCCAGGGCTGCGTCTGCGCGCGCCGCTTGCCGAGCAGCAGGAAGGCGACGAAGGCCAGCAGGTACATCAGCCCGTACCAGCGCACCGCGAGCGGGCCGAGGCTGAGGGCAACGGGGTCGAATTGAGGGTGGGTCAGCATGCGGCAGATTGAAGGGCTAAGCTAGAATCATCGTCATTCTAACGTCGCGCCCCGGCGCCCCCACGCGTCCCCACGCACCCCAGAGGAGACCCGCATGCCCGCCTACCGTTCCCGCACCTCGACCCACGGCCGCAACATGGCCGGCGCGCGCGCCTTGTGGCGCGCCACCGGCATGAAGGAAAACGACTTTGGCAAGCCCATCATCGCCGTCGTCAATTCCTTCACCCAGTTCGTGCCGGGCCACGTCCATCTCAAGGATCTTGGCCAGCTGGTGGCCCGCGAGATCGAGGCAGCCGGCGGCGTCGCCAAGGAGTTCAACACCATCGCCGTCGACGACGGCATCGCGATGGGCCACGGCGGCATGCTCTATTCGCTGCCCTCGCGCGAACTGATCGCCGACTCGGTCGAGTACATGGTCAACGCGCACACGGCCGATGCCATGGTCTGCATCTCCAACTGCGACAAGATCACCCCGGGCATGTTGATGGCCGCGCTGCGGCTCAACATTCCGGCGGTATTCGTCTCGGGCGGTCCGATGGAGGCGGGCAAGGTCAAGTGGCACGGCGAGTACCGCATGGTCGACCTGGTGGACGCGATGGTCGAGGCGGCAGACAGCAAGAACTCCGACGCCGAGGTGGCGGCGATGGAGCGTTCGGCCTGCCCGACCTGCGGCTCCTGCTCCGGCATGTTCACCGCCAACTCGATGAACTGCCTGACCGAAGCGCTCGGCCTCTCGCTGCCGGGCAACGGCTCCCTGCTGGCGACCCACGCCGATCGCGAGAAGCTGTTCGTCAAGGCCGGCAAGCTGGTCGTCGACCTTTGCAAGCGCTGGTACGAGAACGACGACGCCAGCGTCCTGCCGCGCAGCATCGCCAGCTTCGCCGCCTTCGAGAACGCGATTGCCCTCGACATCGCGATGGGCGGCTCGACCAACACCGTGCTGCACCTCCTGGCCGCCGCCCAGGAAGCCGGCGTGAATTTCACGATGGCCGACATCGACCGCATGTCGCGCAAGGTGCCCTGCCTCGCCAAGGTCGCGCCGGCGACCCAGAAGTACCACATGGAGGACGTCCATCGCGCCGGCGGCATCATGGCCATCCTCGGCGAACTCGACCGCGCCGGGCTGATCCACCGCGACTGTCCGACCGTACTCTACCCGACGCTCGGCGAGCAGCTCGACTGCTGCGACGTCAAGCGCAACACGGACAGGAAAGTGCACGACTACTACCGCGCCGCGCCGGGGGGCGTGCCGACACAGGTGGCCTTCTCGCAAGGCCGCCGTTACCCGTCGCTCGACCTCGACCGCGCCAACGGCTGTATCCGGGACAAGGAGCACGCTTACTCGCATGATGGCGGCCTCGCCGTCCTGTTCGGCAACCTCGCCGAGAAGGGCTGCATCGTCAAGACCGCCGGCGTGGATGATTCGATCCTCAAATTCACCGGCCGCGCGCGCGTCTGCGAATCGCAGGAGGAAGCCGTCGAGAAGATCCTCGCCGGGCAGATCGTCGCGGGCGACGTGGTGGTGATCCGCTACGAAGGCCCGAAGGGCGGCCCCGGCATGCAGGAGATGCTCTACCCCACCTCGTACCTGAAATCGATGGGGCTCGGCAAGCAATGCGCGCTGCTCACCGACGGCCGCTTCTCCGGCGGCACCTCGGGCCTCAGCATCGGCCACGCCTCGCCCGAGGCGGCGGCCGGCGGCGCGATCGCCCTCGTCGAGGAAGGTGACACCATCGAGATCGACATCCCGAACCGCAGCATCCACCTCGCCGTCGAAAAGTCGGTGCTGGCGGGACGGCACGCGGCCATGGAGGCGAAGGGCGCGGCCGCGTGGAAGCCGGCCCAGCGGGAGCGCGCGGTCTCCGCCGCCCTGCAGGCCTATGCGGCGATGACCACCAGCGCCGATACCGGCGCGGTGCGCGACGTGTCGAAGCTGGGCTGAATTGGGCTGACCTGGCGATGACCACCCCATTCCACGCGCTCTTCACCGGCCGGCTCTGGTCGGTCATGTCCTGGGAGCAGCTCGATGCCTTCTGGAAGCGCATCGAACCCGCCGCCGGCTGGTACGTCTATGCGGTCGGCGAACCGCCCCCGAGCAATCCAGCCTCGGCGGCAGCCGTCGACGCCTTCCTCGCCCAGATCGACGCCCTGTTGCGCAAGGAGCACCATCACGACTACTGCGGCATCGTCTATGCCGACGATCTCGAAACGCCGGCCTTCGTGAAGATCTTCGACCCGAACAATCTCGGCGTATCCTGCGGCTTCTCGGACAATCCGCCGCTGCCGGGCTGGATTCTCTGCCGCGTGCCGCCGGAGGATCTGAAACCCGAAGCGCCGCTGCCGGAGGGCCGCAAGCGCTGGTGGCGCACGCTGTTCGGTTAAGAAGACACACAAGGGGATAACACATGAAAGCTGCAAGCAAACCCAAGACCGTCAGGAAACCGGCGGCCAAGAAGCCGCCCACCCAGGCCACCGGCCAGGTGCTGAGCGAACTCAAGGAGCTCGCCAAGGAGCTCAACCAGGCCGCCAGGGGACTGGGCAAGCGTTCGGCGGGCAATCCGAAGGAAGTATCGGTGATACTCGGCAGCGTCGAGCGCATGACCGCCGACGCGGCGACCAAGTCGCTGCTCGAAGCCGAAGTCGCCAAGCAGCTGGTCAAGGAAGCGCAAGCCTCGCTCGGCAAGGACTGGAGCCGCAAGGAGCTGGAGGAAAAGCTGGCCAGCGTGAGCGGCCACCTGACCAACATCATCGTCGCCCAGGAGTTCCAGGATCTCGCCGGGCAGGCCCTGCGCAAGGCCATGAAGGCACTCGTCGGCGCGATCATCGTGATCGAAGGCGGCGGCCCCACCGAGGAGCAGCGCCTGTCGCAGAAGGACGTCGACAGCCTGCTCAAGGACCTGATGCCCTGAACCTAAATAGTAGACGGTTTTAATCGGGTATAGTCGGGTTTCCCTTCCGGAGACCCGACATGAACACCAACCCGCAGCACGCCGCCAACCGGCTCGCCTCCGAAACCTCCCCCTATCTGCTCCAGCACGCCGGCAACCCCGTCGCCTGGCTGCCTTGGGGCGAAGCTGCGCTGGCGCAGGCACGCGCGGAAAACAAGCCGATCCTGCTGTCGGTCGGCTACTCCGCCTGCCACTGGTGCCACGTGATGGCGCACGAGTCCTTCGAGGACGCTGCGACCGCCGCCGTCATGAACCGCCTGTTCGTCAATATCAAGGTCGACCGCGAGGAGCGGCCCGACCTCGACCAGATCTACCAGAGCGCCCACCAGATGCTCACCGGCCGCGCCGGCGGCTGGCCGCTGACGCTGTTCCTCACACCCGAGGGCACGCCTTTCTACGGCGGCACCTATTTCCCCAAGGAAGCGCGCTACGGCCTGCCCGGCTTCGTCGAGCTGTGCGAGCGCATCGGCGAGATCTGGCGCACGCGCCGCCACGAGATCGACGCGCAGAACCGCGAGCTGCTGGCGGCGATGAATCGCCGTCCACCAGTACAAACCGTCGAACTCGACGACCAGCCGATCGCCCATCTGCGGACGATCCTGCTCGGCAGCCTCGATCGGCAGGACGGCGGCTTCGGCGGCGCACCGAAATTCCCCCATCCGACCGATCTCGCCTTCCTGCTGCACCGTGCCGACGACCCGGACGCGCGGGACGCGGCGTTGTTCACCCTGCGCCGCATGGCGCAAGGCGGCATCCACGACCAGCTCGGCGGCGGCTTCTGCCGTTACAGCGTGGATGAACGGTGGGAAATCCCGCACTTCGAGAAGATGCTCTACGACAACGGCCCGCTGCTCGGCCTTTACGCGGATGCATTCGCGCTGACCGGCGATCTGTATTTCAAGGAAGTCGCCGAGGGCATCGTCGGCTGGGTGCAGCGCGAGATGACCAGCCCCGAGGGCGCCTTCCATTCCTCGCTCGACGCCGATTCGGAAGGGGAGGAAGGCCGCTTCTACGTCTGGGACCGTGCCCAGGTCGCCCTGTTGCTGACCGCGCAAGAGTCAGCAGTTGCGAGACGGCACTGGGGACTCGACCGGCCGCCGAATTTCGAAGGCAGGCATTGGCACCTGAAGATCGCCGCGCCACTGGCGGAAGGCGAGGCTGCACTGCTTGAATCCGCGCGCGCCAAGCTCTTCGCAGCGCGCGAAAAACGCGTCCGTCCCGGCTGTGATGACAAGATCCTGACCAGCTGGAATGCGCTGATGATCGAAGGCCTCGCGCACGCGGCGCACATTTTCGGGCGCGATGACTGGCTGGCGGCCGCCCGGCAGGCGCTCGATTTCCTGCGGGCACGGCATTGGCAGGATGGCCGGCTGCTCGCTACTTCCCGCCACGGCCAAGCGCATCTGCCCGCCTATCTAGACGATTACGCCTTCCTGCTCGCCGCCCTGCTCGAACTGCTGGAAGCGGAGCACCGCAGCGCAGACGCCGAATTCGCCCGGCAACTTGCCGACGCCCTGCTGGCGCATTTCGAGGACCAGGAAAGGGGTGGCTTCTTCTTCACCGCCCACGACCACGAAGCCCTGATCCAGCGGCCCAAGACCGCACACGACAATGCACTGCCGTCCGGCAACGGCGTGGCGGCGCTCGCCCTGCGCCGGCTCGGCGATCTGCTCGGCGATGCGCGCTACCTCGGCGCGGCACGGCACAGCCTGCAGGCCTTCGCTGCTCAGCTCGCCCAGCAGCCGAGTGGCTGCGCCACCCTGATCATGGCACTCGAAGCGGAGCTCGCTGTCAACCCGCCTGCGTGCAATGACGTTATGTGCATGGTACCGACAAGTGACTGATAAACGGGCGGATTCTTCTCAAGCGCGCCGATTTCCGTTAGACTGCCGGGCGCAGTTTTTCCCCACTAACCGATACAAGGAACAAAGAACATGAAATTGATCGCTACCGTCCTGATCGCCGCCGGCGTGATGGTTTCCGCGCCCGCGATGGCCAATCTCGACCTGGCCAAGAAGAGCAACTGCATGTCCTGCCACACGGTCGACAAGAAGCTGGTCGGTCCGTCCTACCAGGACGTCGCCAAGAAGTACGCCGGCCAGAAGGATGCCGTCAAGTCGCTTTCCGCGAAGGTCAAGATGGGCGGCAAGGGCGTCTGGGGCGAGATTCCGATGCCGCCGAACCCCGCGGTCAAGGATGCCGACATCGAAATCCTGGTTAAGTGGATCCTGGCCGGCGCCAAGTAATTCAGGCAGATTGCAGCCAACAGGACGGGGAGCTTCGGCTCCCCGTCCTGTTTTCAGCCGGAGGGTGGTGGTTCGCCCGCCAGCAGGATCAGCCGTGCGATTTCGGCAGTGGAATGCACCCCCAGCTTTTCCATGGCATGCTGGCGATGCACCTGCACCGTCTTGTCACTGATGTCCAGCCTGCGCGCGATGGTCTTGTTGTTCTCGCCCGCCGCGAGGCATTCGGCGACCTCGCGTTCGCGGCTGGTCAGCAGCTTGAGGCGTTCCCGTGCCGCCGCCAGCTGCTGCCGGTCGAGGCACTGCTTGATGCTCTGCCTGACCGCGCGCCCGACCGCATCGAGCAGCACGTGGTCCTTGCAGGGCTTTTCGAGGAAATCGAAGGCCCCGCGCTTCATCGCCTGCACCGCCATGGGCAGGTCGCCATGCGCCGAGAGAAAGATGATCGGCAGGCCGATCGCGCGTTCGCCGAGGCTCAGCTGGATCTCCATCCCGCCCATCAGCGGCATCATCACGTCGAGCACCAGGCAGCCCGGCACGTGGCCGTCGTAGCTGTCGAGGAACTCGCGGCCGCTGGCCAGTGCCTGCGTGCGCCAGCCGGCCGAGTCGAGCAGATAGGCCAGCGAGCGGCGCATCGCAGCGTCGTCGTCGACGATGTAGATGAGCGCATCCTGTTCATTCATGTGCCGCCTCCTCCGGCAGCCAGAAGCTGGCGCAGACGCCGGCGGCCTCCCGGGTCAGCGTCAGCATGCCGCCATGGGCATCGATGATCCACTTGCTCAGGGCCAAGCCGAGGCCGAGTCCATCGCTCTTGGTGGTGAAGAAGGGTTCGAAAAGATGGGCAACCTGCTCCTCGGTCAGATTGCCGCCCTGATCGCGCACGCCGACGCGGTAGCCCTGCGCCTCGCGTTCGAGGCAGACGGTGATCGGGGCTTTGGCCCTGCCCTGCGCGCCCTGGGCGTCGATGGCATTCTTGAGCAGGTTGAAAGTCACCTGCTGGATCTGGATCGGATCGGCCCTGACCCGGGTCTCGCCCTGCCGGGCCATCCCCAGCCACTGGATGTTCGCCTCGGGGTGGGCGACCTCGAACAGCTCGACGGCTTCGCGCACATAGGCGAGCAGGTTCACCGACTGCATGGTGCTGCCGCCCTTGCGCGCGAAATTGCGGATGCGCTCGATGGTGGCATCGGCGCGCTGGCTTTGCAGCGCGATCTCGTTGCAGCCGTCGCGCAGCGGCTCGGGATCGAGCCGTCCCGCCTCGATGCGGCGGTCGATGCCGCGCGCGAAGTTCTCGATCGCCGCCAGCGGCTGCTTGAGTTCGTGGGCGATCGCGCTCGCCATGCCGCCGAGCACGGCCAGCCGGCCGGCATGGTCGAGCGCCTGCTGGCGTTCCCGCATGGTTTCGGCCATGTGCTCCTTTTCTGTGTGCATGCGCTGCAATTCGCGCGTGCGGCGCATGACAAGGTAATCGACGCGGATCGTGTGGATGAGCCAGAAGAACAACAGCAAGGCCATGGCCAGCAGCGGATAACGATGGCGGTGCATGAACTCCTGCAGTGTTTCCCTTTGCGGGTTCGCATAGCGACCAAGCTTGAGATCGCGAAACAACCCGTCGAGCACCGCATAGTGCGCCGGAATCGCCCAGCCGTGGCCGTCCGGCGATTTGGGCATTTCCAGCAGGGCCACCGCCACCCTCCTCGACAAATCGCCGGGGGTGCCTTTCAGGGCAGCGAAGGCCCAGTCGGGATATAGCCGGGAGGTCGTCTCGCAGGGAAACCCGGGGATGTCCTGCGGCGCGAGCACGCGCAGTTCGCCCGGCTGGAGCGCGCCGCTGGCGATCATCTGCTCGAACAGGCAGGTCTTGACAATTCCGGCATCGGCCTTGCCATCCCGCACGGCCAGGGCAATCGACTGGATCGGAAAACCGGTGTATTCGAGTCGGCCGAGATCCTTGTGCGGGTCGACGCCCGCCAGGACCAGTTCGCGCGCCGCGATCTGGTAGCAGCAGAAGGCCTCGTGGCTGGCGGCCAGCAGGTGCCGGCCCTTCAGGTCGGCCAGCGCGTTCAGCCCGGATTCCGCGCGGACGACGATCGCCGAACCGACGGCATGGCTCGGCGACAGGGCCAGTGGCGAATCGAGCGTGGCGATGCGCGACACGCCCTCCGAATATTCGAACTCGCCATAGTTGCCGGCGTTGGTGATGAGGAAGTCGACGCTGCCTTCATGCACCGCCTGCCGCAGCTCGGGATGGTCGAGCGCCACGATGACGAACCGATAGCCGGGGACGTCCCGGTTCAGCCAGTCGAGCACGTACGCCCATTCCTGTTCGGCTGCCGCCGCGCCCTTGTCGGCGAGTACCGCGACCCGCACCAACTGGCGGGGGTCGGTCGCCCACGCACCCCCGACGAGAGCAACGAGCCAAGCAAGCATAAATATCGACTTTTGTAAATTGAGCATTTCGTGTAGCCGGGTAATCGAACTGCCAATAGCGGTGGGGGAATGGTAATCGTTAGACTTTTTATCTAGCAAGAAAAGTGGCTGATTTCATCAGTCACTAATATATAAGGAGGCGGAAATGAGAACGATTGTAGTCGCAACGGACGGCTCCACTGCCGCCGGCAAGGCGATCGATGTCGCGGCCGCCAGGGCCAAGCAGGAACAGGCCCGGCTCGTCATCATCAACGTATCCGAATCCTTCTGCCCGCTCGGTGTGACCGAGCTGGACGTCAGCGTCTTTGACGACGCGATGAAGAAGGAATCCGCAGCGATTCTCGCGGCCGCGCTCGCGCAGGCGCAGGCCGCCGGCGCGAACGCCAGCACGGTGCATGAAATCGGTGCGCCGGCCGAGAGCATCATCGCGATCGCCAAGCGCGAGGGCGCCAGCGAAATCTTCGTCGCTTCCCACGGCCGCCACGGCATAGCGCGCGCCACCATGGGAAGCGTTTCCAGCCGGGTGGTCGAATGGGCGCCCTGCACAGTTAGCGTAGTCAAATAACAAGGAGCGATGCATGAGCGAGAAATCAACGCACGACGCCTATGAAGAAAAGGCGAAATCCACCTTCTCGGCCGAGCGCAAGGAAGATTATTTCGTGCTGGCCGTCGCCGGCGTCACGGTTGCGCTGGTGCTGACCGGAGTGATCGGCCCGAACTTTTTCAAATCGCTGTTTTTCTGATCCGGGAGAGATGACATGAGTGGTGGTGGAATCGGTGTCGAGTACAGCCTGAAAAATCTCCCCAAGATGTTGCCGGGCCTGATCCTCTGCGCGGTCTTCGGTTGGGCGGCCCTGCAGTGGGATAGTACGATGAGCAAGTGGAACAACCACTTCAAGGAGGCCGAGAAAGTCCTCAAGGCGGTCAATGAAGGCAAGGCGCCCGCGGACTACGCTGCTTACAAGCAGAAGATCGCGGACGGCGTCGCCAAGAAGAACGAAGAATTCAAGGCCGCCGAAGCGAAATACAAGGAAGCCGTCGCCGCCGGCGACAAGTCTGCCAAGGAGCCGAAGAAACCCTCGCGGCCGATCACGCTGGCCGAGGGCGACTTCAACAGCGTCGCCCAGGCCAAGGCAATTCCGGGCAAGCTGACCTTCGGCAACCTGATGATCTCCTTCCAGCTGACCTATGTCGCGGTCCTGCTGCTGGTGGGCATGCTGATCCGGAATACCGTGGGCATTCCCGAGTTCCTCAAGGCCGGCACCATCGCCGCGCGCCCGCTGATCAAGCCGGGCATCATCATCCTTGGCGCCTACTACATGTGGTCCGACGTGCTCAAGGTCGGCCTGTTCGGCCTGGTGCTGGTGGTCGCCTTCGTGATGGGCACACAGATCCTGATCTCCCTGTGGGGCAAGCGCGCCAAGGTCGACACCGGCCTGGCGGGCGTGATGGGTGCGGGCGTCGGTGTCTGCGGCGTGTCCGCCGCGGTGGCCGTGGCGCCGGTGGTGAATGCCAAGCCGCGCGACTTCTTCTATGCGATCGGCACGATCCTGCTGTTCGGCACGGTGGGCCTGTTCACCTTCCCCTATATCGGCCAGGCCCTGGGCATGAGCCAGCCGGTGTTCGGCGCCTGGGTCGGCACGGCGATCCTCAACACCGCCCAGCTCGTCGCGGCGGCCTCCTGGTACGGCCACGAGTCGCTGCTGACCGCCAACGTCATCAACATCGTGCGCGTCGGCTTCATCCCGCTGATCGTGCTGTGGGCGATCTACTTCTACGTCGTCAAGCCCGCCGTCGATGCCGGCCACGAGGGCCAGAAGATCAACGTCTGGGAGGTGGTCCGCACCAAGTTCCCGATCTTCGTGTTCGGTTTCTTCATCATGGTCACGATGAACGAGATGGGCTTCTTCGTCGAGGAACAGCGCCGCATCCTCGCCGGCGACCTGCTGAAGCTCTTCTTCGCGATCGGCTTCGCCGGCGTCGGCCTCAACATCGCCTTCGACGACCTGAAGAAGGCCGGCGGATCCGCCTTCGTGATCGGCGTGGTCTCTGCCACGCTGAAGGCCGTTCTCGCGGCAATTGCAGTCATGGCCATCGGCGGCGACGCCTTCAAGATCAAGGGCTGAGCGCCGACTGACCCGGAAGGGGCATCCCTGCGGATGCCCCTTTTTTTCGAGTGCAACCATGAGTTTTTCCCGCATTTTGCTGTGCGTTGACGGCGAGCCGCATACCGCGACGGCCTGCGCCCGCGCATTGGATCTGGCGCGCGACGGCGCCGCGCTCGACGCGCTGTACGTCGTCGATCCTTACCTGAAAAAGTTCACCACCGAAATCTACGCGGCGAATCGCGACGAATGCCGCGCTCATCTCGACCGCAGTCTGGCCGCCGAAGGCGAGGCGGCGCTCGCTGCCTTCGTCGCGCAGGCACAAGCAGCCGGCATATCGGCCGGCCGCCTCCTGCAGTACGGGGAACCCGAGGAAGTCATCCCGCAACTCGTCGCCTCCGGCGGCTACGATCTCGTCGTGCTGGGCGGCAAGCGCTTCAGCGGCCGCTACGAACGCTGGACCTCGCGCGACCTGCCGGGTCGTCTCGACGGCAAGTTCGCCGTGCCGGTACTGCTCTGCCGTGTCTGAACATCGCTACGAGCGCAGCCTGTCGATCGCGGCGCCGGCGGAGCTGGTCGCACAGTTCTTTCGCGACGGCGAGGCCTGGTACCGCCTCAATCCGGAATGGGAGGTAGTCTCGCTCGACAAGCAGGGCGATTCG
Source organism: Pseudomonadota bacterium (assembly GCA_021849505.1). Classification (GTDB taxonomy): domain Bacteria; phylum Pseudomonadota; class Gammaproteobacteria; order Burkholderiales; family Rhodocyclaceae; genus Sulfuricystis. The sequence goes on along the minus strand of JAJZSW010000013.1, from coordinate 22,729 downwards.
CACATCCTGAAAATCCGCTACGAGCGCAGCGAGCAGGAAGCCGAATACTGCCGTCCTGCCAGCGCCGACTTTTCGCAAGGCGGCGGCACGATCACCCTGACCGGAGACCCGCCGCGCACGATTGCATTGACGCTCTCGCCGTTGAGCGAAACGCAGACACGCCTCGACTGGCGCGAAAGCTTTCCTGAGCCGATCGACACGGCGCGGCTCGCCGAACTCAACCTGTGGGGCGATGCGACCGCGGGCTATCTGGCCTTCGCCGCGCGCAAAGACCGGCGTGCGCGCCTGGCACGCTGGCTGCTCGACCGCTTCTGGCTGCGCCTGACGCCCACCGCCCGGCGCGTCGGCCTGCTGATCATCGGCATGGAGGGCCTGGCCCTGCTGCTCTTCATCGCCATCGTGATCGTCTATCGCCTGATCGGATGAAAATGGGTATCAATTGACAAGCAACCCGACTGCAGGAAGAATCGCCGCTTGCCTTGCCCCCAACAAATCCAACCTTAATGGAGCCCACCCGATGAACACTGCCGTCAAAGTCCTTTCCCTCTCCGTTGTCGCCGCCGTCGCCATGATGGGTTGCGGCAAGAAGGAAGAAGCCCCGAAGCCCGCCGCCGCGCCGGCTGCGCCCGCCGCCCCGGCCGTCACGGTCGTCAAGCTCGGCCACGTCGGCCCGCTCACCGGCGGCATCGCCCACCTCGGCAAGGACAATGAAAACGGCGCGCGCCTGGCGGTCGAGGAAGCCAACGCGGCCGGCATCAAGATCGGCGGCGCCCCGATCAAGTTCGAACTGGTCGCCGAAGACGACCAGGCCGACCCGAAGGTCGGCAACACCGTCGCCCAGAAACTCGTCGATGCGAAGGTCGTCGGCGTCGTCGGCCACCTGAACTCGGGCACGACCATTCCCGCCTCCGCCATCTACAACCAGGCCGGCATCCCGATGATCTCCGGTTCCGCCACCAACCCGGCGCTGACCGAGCAGGGCTTCAAGGCCGTCTTCCGCGTCGTCGGCCGCGACGACCAGCAGGGCCCCGCCGTGGCGAACTATCTGATCTCCGCCGCCAAGCCGAAGGTCGCCGCCGTCATCGACGACGCCACCGCCTACGGCGAAGGCCTCGCCAACGAAGTCGAGAAGACGCTCAAGGCCGCCGGCGTCAAGGTACTGCCGCGCGAGAAGGGTACCGACAAGACCGCCGACTGGAAGGCCGTGCTGACCAAGGTCAAGGGCAAGAAGCCCGACGTCATCTTCTACGGCGGCATGGACGCCACCGGCGGCCCGCTGCTCAAGCAGGCGCGCGAGCTGAAGATCGGCGCCGTGTTCGCCTTCGGCGACGGCGCCTGCACCGACAAGATGGCCGAGCTCGCCGGTGCCGCTGCCGACGGCATGGTCTGCTCGCAGGCCGGCATCCCCGTGCAGGCTGCTGGCAAGAAGTTCCTCGACGCCTACAAGGCCAAGTTCAACATCGATCCGATCCTCTACTCGCCCTTCACCTACGACGCGGCGATGCTGATGATCGAGGCGATGAAGAAGGCCGACTCGACCGATCCGGCCAAGTACCTGCCGGCACTCGCTTCGATCGACTTCAATGGCGCCTCCGGCAACATCCAGTTCGACGACAAGGGCGACCGCAAGGATGCCGAAATGACCATCTTCGCGATGAAGGACGGCAAGGTGGCGCCGTTCGCCATCATCAAGGGCGGCAAGTCCCTGACGCTCGACGAGTATGCCGCGCTGGGCGCTCCGGCCGCTGCTCCCGCTGCCGAAGCCAAGCCGGCCGACGCCCCTGCTGCCGCTCCGGCCCAGAAGTAAGCCCGACGTCGCACCACAGCAACGGCGCCCTGCGGAAAACCGAGGGGCGCCGTTGTTGCATCTAAAGTATCATCCGCGCCCGTGGATATTTTCCTCCAGCAGATCATCAACGGCCTGACCACAGGCAGCGTCTACGCCATCGTGGCCCTCGGCTACACGATGGTCTATGGCGTCATCCAGCTGATCAACTTCGCCCACGGCGAAGTCGTGATGATCGGCGCGATGGTCGCCTTTACGGTCATCATGGCGATCGTCGGTGCCGGCGCCCCGCTGCCGCCGATCGTGATCGTGCTGGCCGGCGTGCTGGCGGCCATTCCCGTCTGCATGACGGTCGGCTTCCTGCTCGAACGCGTCGCCTACCGCCCGCTGCGCCATGCCCCGCGCCTCGCGCCGCTGATCACCGCGATCGGCATGTCGATCATCCTCCAGCAGCTCGCCCTGCTGATCTGGGGCCGCGACCCGCGCGCCTTCCCGCAGATCATGGAGAACACCAGCTTCAGCCTCGGCGGCGCGGCGATCAGCAGCGTGCAGATCGCCATCATCCTGATGTCCATCGCGCTGATGGCCGTCCTCACCTGGTTCGTCTATCGCACGAAGTTCGGCATCGCCATGCGCGCGACGGCCGAAAACGTCAGCGTCGCCGGCCTGATGGGCATCGACGCCAACCGCGTCATCGCCGGCACCTTCATCATCGCGGCCGGACTGGCTGCGGTCGCCGGTGTCATGTACGGCACCTACTACGGCATCGCCCACTACACGATGGGCTTCATCCTCGGCCTCAAGGCCTTTTCGGCTGCCGTGCTCGGCGGCATCGGCAACCTCGCCGGCGCCATGCTGGGCGGCATCCTGCTCGGCCTGGTCGAGGCGCTCGGCACCGGCTACATCAGCGAATTCACCGATCTGTGCAAATGGCCCGTGGTCGGCGCCGAGGGCATGCTGATGGAACGCTGCGCCGCCGATGGCCACGTCGTGCTGTTCGGCAGCAACTATCAGGACGTATTCGCCTTCCTGGTGCTGATCATGGTCCTGGTGTTCCGGCCTTCCGGCCTGCTGGGCGAGCGCGTTTCGGAGCGGGCATGAACCGCAAAACCCTCGGCTTCGTCCTGATTGCGCTGGCGCTGCTGATCCTCCCGCACCTGCTGACCCAGGTCGGCACCGCCTGGGTGCGCATCGCCAACCTCGCAATCCTGTTCGTCTTCCTCTCGCTGGGCCTCAACATCGTCGTCGGCATGGCCGGCCTGCTCGACCTCGGCTACGTCGCCTTCTACGCCGTCGGCGCCTACGTCTGGGCGCTGCTCGCCTCGCCGCATTTCGGCCTGCACCTGCCGTTCTGGATCATCCTGCCGATCGGCGCGCTGCTTGCCTGCCTCGCGGGTGCCGTCCTGGGAGCGCCGACTTTGCGCCTGCGCGGCGACTACCTCGCGATCGTGACGCTCGGCTTCGGCGAGATCGTGCGCATCTTCATGAACAACCTGTCGGCGCCCTTCAACATCACGAACGGCCCGAAGGGGATCACGCGCATCGACGGCATGCAGCTCGGCGAAATGAATTTCATGGCGACGGACACGCTGTTCGGCATCCCTTTCACGGGGCCGACCAAGTACTACTACGTCCTGCTGCTGCTCCTGCTGCTGATCATCGTCGTCAACCTGCGCCTGCAGAATTCGCGCATCGGCCGCGCCTGGGTGGCCATCCGCGAGGACGAGGTCGCCGCCAAGGCGGCCGGCATCAACTCGCGCAACGTCAAGCTGCTCGCCTTCGCGATGGGCGCGAGCTTCGGCGGCATCGCCGGCGGCATGTTCGCGGCCATGCAGGGCTTCGTCAGCCCCGAGAGCTTCATCCTGCACGAATCGATCATGATCCTCGCGATGGTCGTGCTCGGCGGCATGGGCAACGTCTGGGGCGTGATCGCCGGCGCGCTGCTGCTCTCCTTCGTGCCTGAATTCCTGCGCTACACCGTCGAACCGGTGCAGAAAGCCCTGTTCGGCCAGCTGCTCATCGAGCCCGAGATCCTGCGCATGCTGCTGTTCGGCATCGCGCTGGTGCTGACCATGCGCTTCCGCCCCGCCGGCCTGTGGCCCGAATCGCGCCACAAGCTGGAGGCAAAGGAAGCGAAGGAAGCCTCCGCATGAGCGCTGCCAGTCCGGTCTTGCTGGAAGCGCGCGGCGTCGGCAAGCGCTTCGGCGGCGTGCAAGCGCTCAAGGACGTTTCGCTGACCATCCGCCGCCAGGAAATCTACGGCCTGATCGGCCCGAACGGTGCCGGCAAGACCACCTTCTTCAACGTGCTGACCGGCCTCTACCAGCGCGACAGCGGCGATGTCCTGTTCGACGAGCAGGCACTCGACCTGGCCAGCCCCTACCGCGTCGCCGAGGCCGGCATCGCCCGCACCTTCCAGAACATCCGCCTGTTCGGCAGCATGACGGCGCTCGAGAACGTCATGGTCGGCCGCCACGTGCGCACCCACGCCGGCGTGATCGGCGCGATCCTGCGCACCGGCCGGCAGCGCGCCGAGGAGGCCGCCATCAAGCGCCGCGCCGAGGAACTGCTGCACTACGTCGGCATCGCCCACCGCGCCGGCGACCTCGCCCGCCATCTTTCCTACGGCGACCAGCGCCGCCTCGAGATCGCCCGCGCGCTGGCCACCGAACCCAAGCTGCTGGCGCTCGACGAGCCCGCCGCCGGCATGAACGCCACCGAGACCGCCGGCCTGCGCCAGCTCATCGAGGGCCTGCGCGCCGACGGACTGACGGTGCTGCTGATCGAGCATGACGTCAAGCTGGTGATGGGCCTCTGCGACCGCGTCGCCGTGCTCGACTACGGCCAGAAGATCGCCGAGGACGTGCCGGCCGTGGTGCAGAAGGACCCGAAGGTCATCGAAGCCTACCTCGGAGGCGGCGTTGGCGAGTAGTTCCCCGGAAAAAGGATATGCGTTGCTAGAAGCGCTCAACCTCGAAGTGCACTATGGCGGCATCGCCGCCGTGAAGGGCGTTTCCTTCGCCGTCGAGGAAGGTGAACTGGTCTGCCTGATCGGTGCCAACGGCGCGGGCAAGACCTCGACGCTCAAGGCACTGGCGCGCATGATCCCTTCCTCCGGCGAGATCCACTACCGCAAGGAACGCCTCGACCGCCAGCCGAGCCATCTGCTGATCGGCAAGGGCATGGCACTCGTACCGGAGGGCCGCGGCATCTTCGCGCGCCTGACGGTCGCCGAGAACCTCGCGATGGGCGCCTATCACCGCAACGACAAGGATGGCATCGCGGCGGACCTGGCGCATGTCTATACGCTGTTGCCGCGCCTCAAGGAGCGCGCCGAGCAGGTCGCCGGCACGCTGTCCGGCGGCGAGCAGCAGATGCTCGCCATCGGCCGCGCGCTGATGGGCCGGCCGCAGCTTCTGCTGCTCGATGAGCCCTCGATGGGCCTCGCGCCGCTGATGGTCGAAAAGGTCTTCGAGGTGATCCGCGCCGTCGCCGCCGAGGGCGTGACGATCTTCCTCGTCGAGCAGAACGCGCGTCTGGCGCTGCAGACCTGTTCGCGCGGCTACGTGATGGAAAGCGGCAGGATCACGCTGGCCGATACGTCGGACAAGTTGCTCGCCGACCCGCGCGTGCGGGCGGCCTACCTCGGAGAGTAACCGGCGGTAATGCCGTCCTGCCAGCGCCGACTTTTATTTCGGTGCATAGCTGAAGACATCGGCGAAGAACTCGTCCTTCGGCAGTCCCCGGGCGGTGAAATCCTTCAGTGCCGCCTCACACATCACTGGCGCACCGCAGACATACGCCTGATAGGCGGACAGATCGGGATGATCCGCCAGCACGGCTTCATGGACGAGACCGGTGCGACCGGTCCAGTCGGCGTCGGGCTCCGAGAGCACCGGCGTATAGGAAATTCCATTTTCCGCCGCCCATTTTTCGGCGAGCGCGTTCATGTAGAGGCCGGCACGATTCTTCGCACCCCAGTAAAACTGCATCGGCCGCTGGATGCCGATATGCAGCGCATGCTCGACCAGACCCTTGAGCGGCGCGAAGCCGGTGCCGCCGGCGACGAGGAGGATCGGCTTGGCGGACTCCTCGCGCAGGAAGAAGCTGCCGAGCGGCCCCTCGATGCGCATGATGTCCTTGACCTTCATCTTGTGGAACACGTGGTCGGTAAAGTTGCCGCCCGGCACATGGCGCACGTGCAGTTCGAGCAGGTCGTCGGCGTGCGGCGGGCTGGCCAGCGAGAAGGCGCGGCGCTTGCCGTCGGCAAGGAGGAATTCGATGTACTGGCCGGCGAGGAACTGCATGCGCTCGTTGGTCGGCAGCTTGAGGCGGATCACCATGACATCGTCCGCGACGCGTTCGAGCGCCTGCACGCGGCAGGGCAGGGTCTTGACCGGGATGTCGCGCGCGGCATTCACCTCGCGCACTTCGAGGGTCAGGTCGCTCAGCGGCTTCGCGCAGCAGAACAGGGCCATGCCGGCGACGCGCTCGTCGGCGGGCAATGCGCCGTCCTGTGCGCCGCCGAGGTCAACTTCACCGGCCAGCACCTTGCCCTTGCAGGCACCACAGGCGCCGTTCTTGCAGCCGTAGGGCAGGTTGATGCCCGCATCGAGCGCGGCTTCGAGGATGGTGACGCCGTCGGCGACGCCGAAGCTGTGGCCGCTGGGCCGGAGGGTGACTTGATGCGCCATGCGATAATCGTCCGGTGAAAAAGAGAAGGCTGCTGATTGTCGGTTGCGGTGACGTCGTGCGCCGCGCGCTGCCCGTCCTGACGCGGCGCTGGCAGGTCGTCGCGCTGGTACGCGCGGTCGATCCGGCCTTGCGCGCCCAGGGCGTGAAGCAGATCCGCGGAGACCTCGACCAACCCGCCTCGCTGCGACGTCTCGCCGGTATCGCCGACGCGGTGCTGCACAGCGCGCCGCCGCCCGGCGAAGGGGCCGACGACCCGCGCACCAAGCACCTGCTGGCGACGCTGGCAAGGGCGCGGAGTCTACCACGCCGCCTTGTGTACATCAGCACCAGCGGGGTGTATGGCCCCTGTGGTGGTGCGGTTGTTCAGGAGACGCGCCCCTGCGCCGCCGGCACCGCGCGCGCGCGCCGCCGGGTCGCCGCCGAGTCGCTGCTGAGGCGGGCGAACCTGCGTGTCAGCATCCTGCGCGCCCCCGGCATCTACGCGGCCGACCGGCTGCCGCTCGAACGCGTGCGGCGCGGCGACCCGGTGCTGCTGGCCGCGGAGGATTCCTACACCAACCACATCCATGCCATCGACCTGGCCGCGGCCTGCGTGGCGGCACTGGAACGCGGTGGCGCGAATCGCATCTACAACATCAGCGACGATTCCGATCTGCGAATGGGCGACTGGTTCGACAAGCTCGCTGACGCCTTCGCCCTGCCCCGCCCGCCGCGCGTGACGCGCGCGGCAGCGCAAACCCGCTTGTCGCCGGTGCTGCTCTCGTTCATGAACGAATCGCGCCGGCTGGCCAACACGCGCATGAAGCGCGAACTGAAATTGAAACTTCGCTATCCCACCGTCGATGACGGCATTGCGGATGCCCTGCAACAAGGAACCTCTTCATGATGCTGCTCTGGGTAAAAGCCTTCCACATCTTCTTCGTCGTCAGCTGGTTCGCCGGCCTGTTCTACCTGCCGCGCATCTTCGTCAACCTCGCCATGGTGCCGGCCGACAGCCCCGCCGAGCGCGAACGCCTGCTGGTCATGGCGCGCAAGCTCTACAAGTTCGTCACGCCGATCGGTGCGCTGGCGGTCATCACCGGCCTCTGGCTGTGGTATCTCTTCGGCTTCAGCGCTGGCTGGATCCACGTGAAAACCACGCTGGTCGCCGGCCTGGTCGTCTATCACCTCTACTGCGGCAGGCTGTTGCGGCGGTTCCGGGAGGGCAGCAACCTGCGCTCGCATGTCTGGTTCCGCTTCTTCAACGAAGTGCCGGTGCTGGTGCTGCTCGCCGTCGTCATCCTCGTCGTGGTGAAGCCGTTTTGAACGGTCCGCCGAAGCGCCCACGTGTCGTCGTGCGCCGCCCGGCGGCGCCGCAGGCCGGGCATTATTTCGCCACCTGCCCGCGCGGACTCGAAGCCCTGCTGGCCGAGGACATCGCGGCGGCCGGCGGCACGGAAGTCTCGATCACGCCCGGCGGCGCCGGTTTTGCCGGCACCAAGGAAACCTGTTATCGCGTGAACCTGCACTCGCGCATCGCCACGCGTGTGCTGTGCCGTCTCGCGGAAGCTGGCTTTCGCGACGAGCAGGACATCTACAAACTCGCCTACGACATCGCCTGGCCGCAGCTGTTCGACGTGGCGCGCAGCATCCGCGTCTATGTCACCGCCGTCCGCGCGCCATTCAAGAGCGTCGAGTACATCACCCTCAAAGTGAAGGACGCCGTCTGCGACCGCTTCCGCGCCGACTGCGGCAAGCGGCCGGACGTGAATACCGCCGCGCCCGACGTACGCATCCACCTGTTCGTGACTGAAAAGACGGCCACGCTCTACGTCGACACCTCCGGCGAGCCGCTCTGGCTGCGCGGCCAGAAGATCGCCAAGGTCGCCGCGCCGCTGAAGGAGAATCTCGCCGCCGGCATCCTGCGCCTTGCCGGCTGGACGCCCGGCATGGCGCTGCTCGATCCGATGTGCGGCTCGGGCACGCTGCTGCTCGAAGCGGCCGGCATGGCGCTCGGCGACGCGCCGGGGCTGGCGCGCGACATGAAGGATTTCGGCTTCACCAGGCTGCTCGACTACGAGCCCGCGCTCTGGAAGCGGCTCTGCGTCGAAGCCGCCGACCGGCGGGTCGCCGCACCAGGGAAGCTGCCGATCTGGGGCAGCGACCGCGACGACGATGCGGTGGCGCGCTGCATGCAGAACCTCGCGCATGCCGGCCTCGACGATTTGATCGAGGTGCGTCGCGCCGACCTGCTGGAAATCGATCCGCCGGCCGCCACGGGCGTGCTGGTCGCCAACCCGCCCTACGGCGAACGGCTCGGCGAACTCGACGAGCTGGCGGCCTTCTATCCGCGGCTGGGGGATGCCTTCAAGCAGCGCTTCGCCGGCTGGCATTGCTGGCTGCTCTCGGCGGACACGCGCCTGCCGAAGCTGATCGGCCTGCGGCCGGACCGCAAGATCCCGTTGTTCAACGGGGCGCTCGAATGCCGGCTCTACGGCTTCGCCATCGTCGCCGGCAGCGCCCGAAAATAATCGCTATTTCTTGAAGAACAGCGGCAGGACGAACTGCCAGGCAAGAAACAGCGCCACGAGGAACAGCACCGCCTTGCTGGTAAAGAGCGCGAACACGCCCTTGCCGAGCAGCGCGAAGACACCTTCGGCCTCTTCGCTCTTCCTGGCGGCCGGCCGCGCCCTGGCGCCGAGTTCCTTTTCCTCGCGGGCGAACTGATCGCGTCCCGAGAGCGGATCGTCGCCAAGCTCGTCGCCGCGATCCTGCTTGTCGATCTTGTGGTAAGCCTCGCTCAAGGGAATCTTGAGCTTGCGGGCGAGATCGATGGCCCGATTCAGCTTGTTGAGCTCGGCGAGGAAAAGCAGTTCGGCGGTCACCTCGACGGGAAAGCCCTTGCGCTGGCCGTCGCGCGAATCGGTCATCAGGTGGTTCAGGTACACATCGAGCTCGTGCGTGCCCCAGAGCATGCAGACGCGTTTCTGGACATGGTGAAAACTCTCGATGGCGCTGGCCTCGGGGTGCGCGGGAATGTTCATGTTGGGTTCGCCATGGCTGATGGGTTACACGATATCGAGATGCTGGATGCCGCCCTGCAGGTCGCGCTCGGCCAATTCCTTGCCATGCAGCTTGATCTGCAGGCGCACTTCGTTCATCGAGTCGGCGAAGCGCAACGCGTCCTCGTAGCTGATCTTGCCGGCTTCGTAGAGGTCGAACAGCGCCTGGTCGAAGGTCTGCATGCCCAGCTCGCGCGACTTCTTCATGATCTCCTTGATCTCATGCACGTCGCCTTTGCCGATCAGGTCGGCGATCAGCGGCGAGTTGAGCAGGATCTCGACGGCGGCGACGCGCCCCTTACCCTCGCGCGCCGGCAGGAGGCGCTGGGAGACGACCGCCTTGAGGTTCAGCGACAGGTCCATCAGCAGCTGCGGGCGGCGCTCCTCGGGAAAGAAGTTGATGATGCGGTCCATCGCCTGGTTGGAGTTGTTCGCGTGCAGCGTGCCCATGCACAGGTGGCCGGTCTCGGAAAAGGCGATCGCATGCTCCATCGTCTCGCGGTCGCGGATCTCGCCGATCAGGATCACGTCGGGCGCCTGGCGCAGGGTGTTCTTGAGCGCCGCCTCCCAGGAGTCGGTATCGACCCCGACCTCGCGCTGCGTGATGATGCAGTTCTTGTGGTCATGCACGTATTCGACCGGATCCTCGATCGTGATGATGTGGCCGTAGCTGTTCTCGTTGCGGTAGCCGATCATCGCCGCCAGCGAGGTCGACTTGCCCGAGCCCGTGCCGCCGACGAAGAGCACCAGGCCGCGCTTGGTCATGCCGATGTCCTTGAGCGTCGCCGGCAGGCCCAGATCCTCGAATTTCGGAATCGAAGTGTTGATGGTGCGGAAGACGAGGCCGGTGCGGCCCTGCTGCATGAAGGCGTTGACGCGGAAGCGGCCGATGCCGGCCGGGCTGATCGCGAAATTGCATTCCTTGGTTTCCTCGAAGGTCGCCGCCTGCTTGTCGTTCATCACCGAGTGCGCCAGTTCGAGCGTGTGCTGCGGCGACAGCGCCTGCGCCGTCACCGGCGTGACCTTGCCATCGACCTTGATCGCGGGGGGAAAGGCGGCGGTGATGAAGAGGTCGGAACCCTTCTTCTGCACCATCATCGCCAGCAGCTGGTAGAGGAATTTGAGTGCCTCGTCGCGTTCCATGTGTCGGTTCCGAATGCCTTAGCCGGGGAAGTTGTCTTTGTTGGCCGCCTTGTTGCGTGCCTCGGCGGCCGACACGACGTTGCGCTTGACCAGTTCCTGCAGGTTCTGGTCGAGCGTCTGCATGCCGAACTGCTGGCCGGTCTGGATCGACGAATACATCTGCGCGATCTTGTTCTCGCGGATCAGGTTGCGGATCGCCGGCGTGCCGATCATGATCTCGTGCGCCGCGACCCGGCCGTTGCCGTCCTTGGTCTTCAGCAGCGTCTGCGAAATGACGGCGCGCAGGGATTCGGACAACATCGAGCGCACCATTTCCTTTTCCGCCGCCGGGAAGACGTCCACGATCCGGTCGATGGTCTTGGCCGCCGACGAGGTGTGCAGCGTGCCGAACACCAGGTGGCCGGTCTCGGCACCGGTCAGCGCGAGGCGGATGGTTTCGAGGTCGCGCATTTCGCCGACGAGGATCACGTCCGGGTCCTCGCGCAACGCCGAGCGCAGCGCGTTGTTGAACGACAGCGTGTGCGGGCCGACCTCGCGCTGGTTGATCAGGCACTTCTTCGATTCATGCACGAATTCGATCGGGTCCTCGACGGTCAGGATGTGGCCGAATTCCTTCTCGTTGATGTGGTCGACCATCGCCGCCAGCGTCGTCGACTTGCCCGAGCCGGTCGGCCCGGTCACCAGCACGATGCCACGCGGCTGGTTGGCGATGTCGGCGAAGATCTTCGGCGCGTTCAGCTGTTCGAGCGTCAGCACCTTCGAGGGGATGGTGCGGAACACCGCCGCCGCGCCGCGCTGCTGCACGAAGGCATTCACCCGGAAGCGCGCCAGCTGCGGCACCGCGAAGGAGAAGTCGCACTCCAGCGTTTCCTCGTAATGCTTGCGCTGCCCGTCGTTCATGATGTCGTACACCATCGCGTGCACGTCCTTGTGCTCCATCGGCGGCAGGTTGATGCGCCGGATGTCGCCATGCACGCGGATCATCGGCGGCAGGCCGGAGGACAGGTGCAAGTCGGACGCCTTGTTCTTGACGACGAAGGCCAGCAGTTCGGTGATATCCATATCGTGACACGCTCCACGCGGCCGGCAGGAGACTCCCGGGCCGCTTCGGTATACTGAAAGACAGCAATCAGCCGCTATATGACAACAATTTCCACCAACCTGCAAGCCGTGAAAAGGCGCATTATCGAGGCCTGTTCCCGCGCCGGACGCGATCCGGCCGACATCACGCTGCTGGCCGTCAGCAAGACCTTTCCGTCCGGCGCCTTGCGCGAAGCGCACGCCGCCGGCCAGCGCGGCTTTGGCGAAAGCTACGTCCAGGAAGCGCTCATCAAGCAGGCGCAACTGGCCGACCTCGACCTCGAATGGCATTTCATCGGCCCCCTGCAGAGCAACAAGACGAAGTCGGTGGCCGAACATTTCACCTGGGTGCATTCGGTCGAGCGGCTCAGGATTGCCGAGCGGCTGTCGGCGCAAAGGCCCGCCGGGCTGCCGCCGCTCAATGTCTGCGTACAGGTGAATGTCAGCGGAGAGGCCAGCAAGAGCGGCTGTACGCCCGGAGACGCAGCGGCCCTGTGCCAAGCCGTGGCAAGGCTGCCGAACCTGCGCCTGCGCGGCCTGATGGCCATTCCCGAGCCGGGCGCCGGCAGCGCCGCGGAAAACTCGGCGCTGGCGCGACGGCAGTTCGGCATGCTGCGCGAACTGCGCGACCGCCTGAATACCGAAGGATTGACGCTCGACACGCTCTCGATGGGCATGTCGCACGACCTCGAGGATGCGATCATGGCAGGCGCGACGCTCGTGCGCGTCGGCACGGCGATATTCGGAGAAAGGCACACCACATGAAAATCACCTTTATCGGCGGGGGCAACATGGCCACCGCCCTCATCGGCGGCTTGAAGAAACAGGGCTACTCCGCGGCCGGCATGCAGGTCGTCGACCCGGTCGAGGAAACCCGCACGCGGCTCACCGACGATTTCGGTGTGCGCTGCACGCCGGCGATCGACGCGGCGGCGCTCAACTGCGAGGTGCTGGTGCTGGCGGTCAAGCCGCAGCTGATGAAGGAGGCGGTCGCCCCCGCGGCGGGCAAGCTCAAGGACCAGCTGGTGATCAGCATCGCGGCCGGCCTCCAATTGAAGGACATCGGCCGCTGGCTCGGCGGCTACGGCAACCTGGTGCGCAGCATGCCCAACACGCCCGCGCTGATCGGTGCCGGCATCACCGGCCTGTGCGCAGGACCGGCGGTGGACCATGAAGGCCGTGCCACCGCCGAGAAAGTCCTCAAGGCCGTCGGCCGCACGCTGTGGATCGAGGACGAAGCGCTGATGGACGTCATCACCGCCGTCTCCGGCAGCGGCCCGGCCTATGTGTTCTATTTCATCGAGGCCCTGCAGAACTCGGGCACGGCGCTCGGCCTGCCCCCAGAGACCGCGCGCCTGCTGGCGATCGAGACCTTCCTCGGCGCGGCAAAGCTGGCCGAGGCGAGCAATGAGCCGGTGGATGACCTGCGCATGCGCGTCACCTCGAAGGGCGGCACCACCGCCGCCGCCATCGAGGTGTTCAACACCGAGGCCATCGATGCGGCGATCGCGAAAGGCGTCGAAGCCGCCGCCGCGCGCGGCCGCGAGCTCTGCGAGATCCTTGGCCAGGACTGATGACGCCATGCTGACCCAGATCGTTACGCTCCTGCTCGGCACCGCGGCCGGCCTGCTGTCCTTCGCCTTCCTCGCCCGCGTCTGGATGCAGTGGGCACGCGCGCCCTTCCGCAATCCAGTCGGCCAGTTCGTCATCACCTTCACCAACTGGGCGGTGCTGCCCCTGCGGCGCATCGTGCCCGGCCTGTTCGGCATCGACCTCGCCAGCGTGCTCGCCGCCTGGCTGACGCAGTTCGCCTACCTCGCCATCCTGGCCAACCTGACCGCACCGGGTGGCCTGGGCCTCGACGCGCTCGGCGGTTTTCTTGCCATCGCCTGGGCGGCCGTGCTCGCCGTGCTCAAGCTGTTCGTTTACCTGCTGATGGGCGTGGTGATCCTCGCCGCGCTGCTGTCGTGGCTCGCGCCCCATTCGCCGGCCGCGCCCCTGTTCAACGGCCTCGCCGCGCCGCTGCTCGCGCCGGTGCGCCGCGTCGTGCCGGTCTTCGGCGGCGGCCTCGACCTCTCGCCACTGGTCGTCATCCTGCTGTTGCAGGTCGTGCTGATCGTGCTGGAGCACCTAGAGCGCTGAACAGCCGGATCATGACGGATACGCCAACTGGCCGAAATCAGGAATCTCCCAACCAGCGATTGACAGCTTCGATCTCTTCGCTCCCCACCACCCCGCACAGTGCCAGCAGGCGAATGCGGGATAGTACATATTCGAAACGCGCGCGCACGAGTTCGAGGCGGGTATTGCCACGACTTTCTTCAGCATTCAAAATATCCACGCGTGAACGGGTGCCCGCCTTGAATCCTTTTTCGTTCGAATAGACCGATTGATCGGCGGAGCGCTCCGCCTGTTCGAGCGCCTTCACACGGAGGATGCCTTCCTCCACTCCCTGAAATTCCTTGCGTACCTGGGTGGACAGCTTGCGGCGGGCAGACTCGTAGGCCTGCTCCGCGCCTGCCAGCGATGCCAGAGCAGACCTGACCTGCGCGTTCACATATCCGCCCGCGTACAAGGGGACGGACAGCTGAACACCGATTTGGTTATTGAGATACCGGCTATTCGGATTGGTGACGTTGTCGCTGACATTCAATGTCCGTTGCGCGATCAGGTCCAGCGTCGGCTTGTGTCCGGAACTCGCCCTGTCGACTTCGAAACGCGCGGTTTCAACTCGCGATTTCATGTCACGCAATTCCGGATTGGCCGTCTCCGCCATCAGCAGCCAGTCGTCGAGCGATGCCGGTTCCATGGCCGCCAACTCCAGGCGCCGAGCATTGACGGATGCAACTGATTGCACAGGACGGTCGATCAGGATTTCCAGTTCGTGCCGCGCCTGCCTGACCTGCTGTCGAGCCGCAAGCCGCTTGGCCGTATTCAAATCCAGGCGGGCTTGCGCATCATCGACATCCGTGCGCGTGCCGTGGCCGACCTTGAGCGCCAGGCTGGCGGCTGACAACTGGATCTCGATGGCAGACTTCTGGATCTCGACCTGCCGCAGGCCCTCTTCCGCCAGTAGCAAATTGAAGTAGGCGGTCGCGACGCGCACGGCAAGATCCTGTTTCGCCTTCTCGAAGGCGGCCTCGGCACTCGCCAGGCGCGTAAAAGACTGTTCATAAGCCGCAAACTGCATCGGCCGATACAGGGGCTGGCGCAGGGACAGCGAATAATTCTTGCTGTCGTAATTCGAATCGAAGGTAGAAGACTGGCCCAGAAGGTTTTGCGTGGTAGTCAGATCGTTCTGCATCCGGGTCGCATTGATGCCGACGTTCGGCAGCAGTTGGGCGCGCGCCATCGGAACTTCTTCACGCCTTGCCTCGAGGGCGGCCTTCGCAGCCTGAAACTCGGCGTCTTGCGCCAGCCCCGCCCGATAGCTTTCCAGCAGATCCAGCGCACTTGCCGATAGGGAGGAGCCGGCCAAGACAAACGCCACGCCACCTCGCGCCAGCCATGTACGGCATTGCTTGTGCGTGAGCATCTCTCACTCCTCTTTCATCGAAGCAGCCATGCGCTTCAACAGGGGATGTAGCAGATAGGTCAGCAAGGAACGCTCGCCCGTCTTGATGATTACCTCCACCGGCATGCCGGGCTGCAACTGCCGATTGCCGAGGATTTTCTCGCCCGCAGGAGTGATCGCCAGGCGCACCAGATAGTAAGGCGGCTGATTCGGCTCGGCCAGCAGGTCGCTCGAGACCGAGAGAATCCGGCCTTCGACGACCAGTTGCGGCGAATGGGCAAAACTCGAAAAGCGCACATCGGCCATGGCGCCGCTCCTGACGCTGTCGATCAGATGCGGCGGCACCCGCGTTTCGAGCAGCAGGGGTTCGTCAGCGGGCACGATGTCCATCAACTTCTGTCCGGGCGTAACGACGCCGCCGACGGTCTGCGTGACCAGTCCGACCACCTGGCCTTCGGTTGGCGCGCGTATCACCGTACGCGCCAGTTCGCTGGTGATGGCCTTGAATTTTTCGGCCTCGGCCTGTACCTGGCGTCGCACGTCGGCCAGTTGGGTATCGACCTCCTTGCGAAACTCCTGGCTGCGCTGCGTGCTGCGCATCTTCAACTCGGCGATCGTGCTGCGCGCACGCAAGGCGTTGCCCTGAATCTCGGCGATCGACGCCGAGATGTCGGCGGCAAGGCGCTCGAGTTCGAGTTGACGGTTGCGCGGCGCATAGCCTTCCTTGACCAGATCGCGCATGCCCTTGAGTTCCTCCTGCAAATAGGCCAACTGGCTACGCCTTGAATTCAGCATGCCCTCATAACCGGAAATCGAAGCCTCGTGCCCTTGGATCGCCTCGCGGATGGCCTGCAGTTCCGCCTGCAAGGCCATGCGTCGCGAACTGAACAACTGCTCCTGATTCACGATGATCTGGTTGAGGTAGGCGGCATCCTCGGTCGACGTGCTCAATTCCGGATGAAAGGCGATCTTCGCCTGATTCGCCTGCTCGGCCAGCAGGCGCCCCTCCATGGCCCTCAAGGTGTAGTAGTTCTGGCGCGTCGATGCATATGAGGTCTGGGCCACCGCATCGTCGAGATGGATCAGGGCCTCCTCGGCCTTGACGAACTGCCCTTCCTTTACCAGCACCTGCTTGATGATGCCGCCGGTCTGGTGCTGGACCGCCTTGCGCTTGGTATCGATGGCGACCATGCCATGGGTCGGCACGCCCTCGTCGAGCGGCGCCAGCGCCGCCCACAGCAGGAAGCCGCCGAAGCTCAGGCCGAGCGCCCAGAGGCCGATGCGTGCGGGGCGTTGCGTGTCCGCTGGTAGACCGAGTTCGCCCTCGACGGGTTGTTCGGTCGTTTCGTTGCGAGCCGGCGCTTGTGCCGGAAGCGAAGAGGGAAAGTTCATGAAAGCCTTCCGAAATGATTGTCAGTATTCAGGCAGGTTGCGGAGCCGCATCGCGGCAAGCAGCTCGCGGCGCGGGCGACAGGGCGGCGATCACTTCGGCGCGCGGACCATGGAGACGTATTTGGCCGTCGACCAGGAGCAGGATGCGGTCGACCGCGGCGATGATGTTCATGCGATGCGTGATCAACAGGACCGTCTTGCCCAGCGACTTGAGATGGCGCAGAGTCTCGACCAGCGCCGCTTCACCGGCATCATCGAGATTGGCGTTGGGTTCGTCGAGCACGATCAAGGCCGGATTGCCGTAGATCGCGCGCGCCAGGCCTATGCGCTGCCGCTGGCCGCCGGAGAGCATGTTGCCGGCTTCCCCCATCGGCGTGTCGTAGCCCATGGGGAAGCGCAGGATCATGTCGTGAATGCCGCTGCGTCGCGCCGCTTCGATGACCTTCTCGGACTCGATGGCGCCGAGTCGGGCAATATTTTCGGCAATCGTTCCCTCAAGCATCTCGATATCCTGCGGCAGGTAGCCGATGTGCGGCCCCAGTTCGCTGCGCGACCAGTTCGACAAGTCTTCGCCGTCAAGCAGCACCCTCCCCGCGCGCTGGGGCCAGATACCGACCAGGCAGCGGGCGAGCGTCGACTTGCCCGATCCGGACGGCCCGATGATGGCAGTGATGCTTCCCGGCGCAAACTCCGCGTCCAGGCCGCGCAGAATCGGTTCGGCCCGCCCCTCGGCCCGCGCCACCAGTTGTTCAATGCGCAGATCCCCGGTCGGTGCCGGGCGCAGAACACCGGTCGCGCGCTGCGGATTATCCTGCAGCAGCGTCTCGAGCGCATGGAAGGCGGTACGCGCGGTGATGAAGCTCTTCCAGCTGGAGGTCATCAGATCGATCGGCGCCAGCGCACGCGTCATCAACACGTTGCCGGCAATCATGCCGCCGATGGTCAGCTCCCCGTCGATCACCAGCAGCGCACCGGCAGCGAGCATCAGCGACTGCTGGCTGTAGCGGACAAACTTCGTCAGCGACTGCAGCCGCCGGTTCTGGTCCTGCGAAAGCGCCGCCGCCTGCAGGTGGCGGTACTGGCGATTCCTCCAGCGGCGGCGCAGATGATCGAGCATGCCGAGCGCCTCGATCACTTCGGCGTTGCGCAACTTGCTGTGCATGTAGGCATTCACATCGGACGCGGTTTCCAGAACGCCGGCCGTCGAATTTTGTGTGAAGCGGTGGCCATAATAGGTCAGCGCTCCCAGCAGGAGGACAAACACGAAGGCCAGCACCCCGAGCCAGGGGTGTAACAGGAACAACACCAACAGATAGATCGGCGTCCAAGGCGTGTCGAAAAACGCGAAGATGCCGTTGCCGGTGAGGAACTGGCGAATGTTGGTCAGGTCGGTGAACGCCTGCACCGGATTGCGCCCCGACTGCTTGAGCGCCGCCTCGAAAGTCGCGTTGAATACCCGCGTATTGAGCGCCTCGTCGAGCCTGACTCCGGCGCCTACCAGCACGCGCGAGCGTACCCACTCGGCGAAGGCCATGACGCCGAACAGGAACAGCGCGATGGCCGACAACGCAATCAGGGTCAGGCCGTTCTGGCTGATCAAGACGCGGTCAAACACCTGTAACATGTAGAGCGTCGGCGTCAGCATCAACAGATTGACCACCATGCTGAAGATACCGACGACGAAAAATTCGCGCCGGAAGACCCAGAGCGTGGCCGCCAGTTCGCTGCGCTTGAAAAAGACGGGGGTTCTCATGGCATCGCCCTCATGCGCCCGTCGGGGCGGCCTGGAGCGCCGGCGGGGTCGATTGCACCGCAGACTGGGCCTTGGTCAGGGCGGCGAGCACTTCGTCGCGCGGCCCGAACAACGCGATCTGCCCCTCGCGCAAGACCAGCATCGCGTCGGCGACCGGCAGGATGCTGGTGCGGTGCGTGATGACCACCAGGGTCGTGCCGCGCTGCTTGAGGGCCTGCAGGGTTTGCAGCAAGGCCTGTTCGCCGGCATCATCGAGACTGGAATTCGGCTCGTCGAGCACGACGAACTTCGGCTCGCCGTAGATCGCCCGCGCCAGCCCGACCCGCTGACGCTGACCGCCGGAGAGAAAGCACCCCTCCTCGCCGATGCGGGCATCGTAACCGCCCGGCAATGCCGCGATGATCTCGTGCAAGCCTACGGCACGTGCCGCCGCCTCGACCTTGGCCTGATCGACCTCGCCGAAGCGCGCGATGTTCTCCGCCAGCGTGCCATCGAACAACTCGATGCCCTGCGGGAGATAGCCGATGTGCGGGCCCAGCTCGGCCTTGTTCCAGGCATGGACATCGGCGCCGTCAAGCCTCACCTTGCCTGCCATCGCCGGCCAAATGCCCACCAACAAGCGCGCCAGCGTCGACTTGCCCGCCGCCGAGGGGCCAGCTATCACCAGCGTCCTGCCCGCCGGCAAGGCAAAGTTGACGCCGCGCAGGATCGGCGCCTGGCTGCCCGGCGCGCCGGCGACAACTGCCTCCACCGACAATGCGCCGCTCGGTGCCGGCAGGGACATGCCATATTCGCGTTCTGGCAACTGTTCCAGCAGCTTGACGATGCGCTGGTAGGCGTCGCGCGCATTGACCACCGCTTTCCATTGCGTGATCACCTGCACCAGCGGCGCCAGCACCTTGCCGCCAAGAATGCTGGCGATGATCATCATGCTGCCGCCCGCATCCAGCTCGCCTTGCAAAGCCAGCCAGCAGGCCAGGCCCAGCAGGCCGGAAGCGAGAACATTCTGCAGCACCTTGGCCGCGGCTCCCTTGCCGCCGGCGTTATCGGATGCCAGCGCCTGCAGGTACAGGAATTGGCGCTGCTTGGACATCCAGCGTTGCTGGACGTCCTCGAGCATGCCCATGGCCTCGATCACCTGGGCGTTGCGCAGCACGCTGCCGGCGTAAGACTGTGCCGCGATCGCCATGCGGTTCGCCGCCATCAAAGGCGGCTGGGTGCTGCGTTCCGTGAGATAGGCGAGATAGGTCTGCAACAGGGCGATCGCCAGGGCGAACCAGCCCAGCGCCGGGTTGATCAGGAACAGCAGCAGCAGGAAAATGCTGGCCATCGGCGCATCCATGATCGCCGTCACTGCCGGCGTCGGCAGGAACTCGCGCAAGGTGCGCAAGTCTGCGAGCGCATTGTTCGCCCCGACGTAACGCCGCAGGTTCGCCGCGAAGGCGGCGTTGAAGACGCGGTCACCGAGTGCGCGCTCGACCATCAGCCCCGCGCCGTGGAGCATCTGGCCGCGCACCCAGTCGACGACTTCCATCAGCAGGTACATGCCCAACACCAGCAGGGTGAGCATCAGCAGCGTTTCCGTGCTGCGGCTGTTGACCACGCGGTCATACACTTCGAGCATGTACAGCGTCGGGGCCAGCGACAACAGATTGACCAGCAGGCCGAACCACAGCACACGCTTGAGTACCGGCCGCACTTCGTCGAACAAGTCTTGCAACACGCCCTGTGTATTGTCTTTTTTCATCATGCTCTCTTGTGAAAATTGCCCTTCAAGCAGCCGCCGACGCCGGCAATGCCACGCGAGACGAGGTTTCCGTCCCCCGGCTGGCCGCGCTCGCTGCTTCCGTGATGACGACATATTCAGGCAGTTCGTCGTCACTTTCCGCGGCCTTTCCCGCTGCGCCATCGACGAAGAAGAACATCAGCCGAAAACCCTGGCCGTCGGGCGTCAGGACGACCTCGCGCAGTTTCTCGCGGTGAAAGCGTTCTTCATCCTCGCTGGAGATGTCGAGGCTGAAATGGATGCGCCCGTCCAGGGTAAACAAGGACAACTGTCCATGCTTCAAGCTCAGGGTATGGCGGTCGAAATACACCGGGGCGCCGGCCTGGAACTTCACCAGGGGGAGCGGCCGCTCGCCCAACCGCGAAAGATTCCAGGGGCTGCGCGGGTGCTGATAGACGAGGCGGCAGGCACGCGATACCGAATAAATCGCGTTGCAGGCCATCTGCGAGCCGATCTGCGGAAAACGTTCGCGCAAATCGCGATAAGCCAGATGGTGGAGGGCGACGCGGTTCCAGCAACGATTATCGCGTGCGATCGGCGCCAACGCATTGCAGGCGGCGGCAAACACCTGCTGCAGCGCCGCAAGACGCGCCTGCTGCTCGGCGTTGACTCGTAAAGGAATGCTGATCGGCTTGCTCATATATGAATTCTAACGGATTCATATAGGAAATGCCAAGAAATTACATTTCCAATATGGATCAGTGCAGTAGAACCGCCTTGGATGCCGCCGTGTCGGCGTCGAAAGCCATCCAGGCGGGCCAGACATCCAGCGGCCACTCGGCGATGCGATACGCTTGGCGCAGGATGCCCAGCCACTGGCGCAGGGCCGTGGGCGCGAAATCGATGCAGGCCTCCACAGTCCCGCCCCTGAAGACGAGCCCAACGTCCTCCGCACCGAATTGCATGTCGATGCACTCGACCAACCATTGCCGGCTGACCTCGCAGCCTGCAACCGGCGGCTGCGGCTCATGGGCCGTTTGCGCTGACTGCTGGGCAAACCCCTGCAACAACTCCCTGTTCGGCTGATCATGCCAGGCGGTTTCGCACCACCGAACCAGAACCCGAATCAGGCGTTCGAGCAAGCGGCGCGTCAGCCACATGACCACCACCTCGCCGCTGTCGAGTTCGCCGCTCAGGCGGATCCGGTCCTCTCCCTCGACATACTCCGAGGTCAAGCGCCGCAAAACTGCCATCAACTCAACTTGAGCGTCTCGCCCTGGGCTAGCGTCTGATCGAGCGGAGAGGGCAGCGCCGCGCGCAAGGCCGAAGCATAGGCATTGCGCGCTGTCTGGGAGATCGCCAGCAACAGTTGCAGGCGCTGGATTTCGGCTTCGCAGGCCCGGAGCATGGTCAGGTTGCCCTGCGCGCTTTCGGAGAGTCTGTCGAGGTCGTATTCGATGTCGTCGATCTTGATCTTGGGCATGGGCGGGCTTTCATTGATCCCCAGTTTGGGCAGACATACCCCATTTTATAGGCGCTTTCCTCAAGACACCCCGCTTTCGCTGAGCGGAGATAAACAAAGCTATCGTATCCAACTCAACCCGGACCGGGAAGCCATATACGTCATCAGCCAATCTGCAGTGCCTTCAGGATCGGCAGCTGCTTCTCGGCGAAGGTCTGGGCCTGGGCGGTCAGTTCGGCGAGGTTCTCTTCGGCGGTGTCGAGCGTCTTGCCTTCCTTGACCAGCTTCTGCCCCTGGACGGCGATGGTCTGCCAGACGAACTGCGCCCATTCAGCAGGTTGCTTCTTACCCTGAGCGATCGACAGCAGGAACAGTTGCTGGAAGCGGTTGACAGCGATCCCGCCACCGGTGACTGGGCTGGCGAGGTAGCTGATGTCGTTGCTCCCCCGCGCCTTCTGGCAGAGGTGGCCGTTGAGCTTTTCGGTCTGCTTCCTGGCCTTGGTGATAATCTGCTCGTCCTGCACCAGCGCCAGATGTCCGGCGCCGGTGAGCACCATGGTGGCCTGGATGATCTGGGCAAAGGCGATGCCCTTTTCCTTGACCACCTGCTCGATCTGGCCGAGGGTCCTGGGCTTGTGGTCGGCCAGCAGGTCGAGGATGGGCGCATAGACCGCCTCGCTCATCTCGGCCTCGCCCAGGGCACCGGTGACTTTCAGCGAGACATCGGGGCGGTGTGCAATCAGGATGACTTTCTGCTGCCTGAGTAGTTCAGCCTGCTCAAGCGCACTGAGCTTGCGGGCGCCCTTGACCCAATAGTCACGGCGGAACTGCTGGTTGACCATGAAATCGCGCACCGTCTCGCGGAACATCGGGTCGGGGATGTCCTTGAGGAAGGCTTGCTGTTCGGCGGTGAGATTGACCGCCTCGATGTGATCCAAGTAGTGGGCGGAGCAGGCGTATTGGACTTTGGCCCCTTCCAGCCATTCGGCCATGGTGGCGAAGTGCATGGGGTGCCAGTCGCGGTTGAAGTATTCGTGGGCCAGGTAGTGGCGGTTGTGTTCCTTCATCTTCTTCAGCCGGTCGGCCACCAGTGGATTGGCACGGCTGAAGATGGGATTGGTGGCCAGCAACTTCTCG